>CAZMRA010000244.1:0-7771 GCA_964568485.1 uncultured Caldilineaceae bacterium
TCAAGCCAAGCGCGGCGACGTTGACGCCATCCAGAAAGGCGGCTGTCCAGGTCGATTTACGCAAATAGGGGATGATGCGCGCCAGGAGCGCCACAAAACAAAACGAGGGGAGGAAGATGCCAATCGTCGCTACTATGGCCCCGGGGACGCCAGCCAGCACATATCCGATAAAGGTGGCCGTGGTGAAGACCGGCCCAGGAGTAAATTGGCCAATCGCGATTGCATCCAATAGTTGTTGATCGGTCAACCACGCGGTGCCAGTGACTAGATCGTTGCGCAGAAAGGCCAGCAAGACATAGCCACTGCCATAGAGCAGCGCACCCGCTTTGAGGAAGATCAAAAAGAGGCGGCTGAGCGAGACCGAGCCTGCCTCGTTCAGTTGGGACAGCAGTGCTGGCCAAGCAGCAAGCGGCACCAATGCGGGATTTATAGTCGGCCAGCGGCGCAAGGTCTGAAAGGCGACTACCACCAATGCACAGCCAAAGAGCACCAGCAATTCATTGACGCCGAGCAAATAGAGGATCAACGCCCCTAGCCCGATCAACCCCAATGCCCAGCTCTTGAAGGCCGAAGGCAACAACCGATAGAGCGCTTGCAGCACAATCACAATGATCACCGGTTTGATGCCGTACATCAGCGCGTCGCCTTGTGGAGTGCTGCCAAAGCGGGTATAGAGCCAGGCCAGCACCAAGACGATCAACACCGCGGGCATGATGAAGCAAAGCCCGGCAGCCAGCAAGCCGCGCCAGCCCGCCCGCTCGTAGCCAATGTGGATCGCCATTTCGGTCGAGTTGGGGCCGGGGATCAAATTGGTGGCGCCGACGAGATCCAAATAATGCTGGTCACTCATCCAGCGGCGGCGAGTGACCACCTCGTCGTGCATCATGGCGATGTGGGCAGCTGGCCCACCAAAGGCCGTAAAGCCAAGCCGTAAAAAGAGTCGGATCAACTCGGATAGTTCGTGGTTGGCTGGTGTCATTGGCGATCGCTAGGTCGGCAAAATAACACGATAAAAACGAGCAGCATTCTCACCATACAGCGCCGCCCGTTCATGTTCACTCAACGGCTCGGCACAGGCTTTCATCAACGCAAAGGCCTCTGCATAGCTGCCCCCGACCAATTCCACGGGCCAATTGCTGCCCCACATCATCCGCTCGACGCCAAAAGTTTCGAGTAAGAAATGGGCCAGTGGGGTTAGACGCTCTACCGAGGAATCAGGATGAGTGTAGAGCAAAAACGATGAATATTTGATGTGGATGTTCGGATACGCGGCCAACGGCTTGAGGGCGAGCTGCCATTCATCCAACTTGCCTTCGCGGAAGGGTGGGTGCGCACAGTGATTGAGAATGATGCGCAGGGTGGGGTGATGCGCGGCGATTTGGGCCACAGCCGGAAAAGCTTCGTAGCCCACCAGCAAATCCAAGCTGAGGTCGCGGCGACTCAATTCGCGTAGCCCGCGCTGGGTCGCTGGATTTTCCCACCATTGGCTAGGTGGTCCAGCCGGAGTAGTGCGTACACCCACAAAATAGGGGCTGCTGGTATACTCGTCGAACCACTCGGCGAGATTTTCCTGTTCGAGCGAACACCCACCGACGACGGCGCCGATGTGGTCATATTGCGCAGCCAAATCGAGCCACCACAAATTGAGTTCGTGCGAATCACGGGCCGCTTCGACAATGACGCCAGAATCTACGCCACAAGCCGCGAACTCGGGCGCGAGATCGGTCGGCAGAAAGTTGCGCAGCAGATGCTGATGATTGCGCAACCAGTTGCGCGACTCGTCTAGATAGGTAGCTAGATCCCAGAAGTGAAGGTGTGTATCAATGATCATGAGTGAGCAGGGTGTAGCAAAGGTTTCAAAATCGTCTCCACAGATTGTCCAGATTCCGCCGCTGGAGGAATGAAGCTTTGCGAGATCCGGGCAACCTGTGGATGCGTAAGCCGCAGTGGGGCTTATTTCTTCAAAATTTCGAGCAACCGATCCAAAACAATCTGATCTTCGCCCGCTTCCAATGTCATTGGGTTGACATAGAAGCCGTCGCTACCCGCCAGCGAGACCATGATCGCCGGCGAGCCATTCTCCAATTGTTGGACCACCTCATCACGGGTTTGGCCAGCCTTGGCGGGGTCGATGGTGATCTTGGCGCGGGGCAGTGGTTGTCCAGCCTCGTTGGGGAAGGAACGCTCTGCCAGCACCCCAGAACATTGGTTCAACTCGTGACACCAACCAGACACCGTCTCCTCATCTTGCGAGGCCCGGGCTTCGTGATCTAGCGTCAAATAGCGTTTGACTGCGGCCAACAGACCCGCCATTTCCTCTTTGCCAACCTTCATCGGGCGGCCAATGCTGTGATTCGGGCTGGCGTGTAGGCGGATGGTCTCGATCAGATCCTTGCGACCAACGATCAAGCCTGAGGACTGCGGCCCATGCAGATCTTTGCCACCGCTAAAGATGGCCAACGCCGCTCCCATCTGCGTAAAGCGCCAGAGATTTTCCACGGGGGGCAATTGCGCAGCCCCGTCGATCACCACTGGGACATTGTGGCGATTGGCAATTTCGATCACCGTTGGCAAAGGTAGATCCCCGCGGCCAGAGAGCGCGCCAGGGAAGTAGAAGATGGCGGCCGTGCGTTCGTTGATCGCTGCTTCCAGTTCCCAGGGATGGGTACTTTGCGCCATGCCGATCTCGACCAGTTTGACCCCCACTTGGCGGATGGCATGGTCATAGCCATTGCGATGCGACTTGTGGATGATCACTTCGTTTTTGAGCCCAGTCGTGTCGGGCAAGCGTGCAATCGCTGCAGGATCGTTGCCTGCGACACAAGCCGCAGTGGCAAGAACCAAGCCAGCCGCGGCACCAGTCGCAACAAAGGCCCCCTCATTTTTGGTCAATTCGGCCAATTTGTTGCCTACGGCCCGTTGTAAATCATCTAAGTTCACAAAATGTTTGGAGGCTTCCACCATCGCTTCAATTACTTCTGGCGGCATGATCGACCCGCCGAGGCGAGTTAAGGTGGCGCTGGCGTTGATAACAGGCTTGACACCAAGTTCGTCGTAGATGCTCATGAGTGACACAATCCTCAACTGGAGAATAATTAGGGTGATAAAGGTGTGATGCGCCAAATAGCTAGCTCACAGGAGCTGCTTGACGCATCACAAGTTACGAATTACACAGTCGTCTTTTCGGGCAAGACCAGGTCGCACGCTTCGGCTGGCATCCAGTGGGCGTCTTGGTTGTTCCACTTGACATTACAGCCGATCGGATTGGTCAGCGGTACGGCAATCGATTTGCCCGCAACATGGGCTTCGAGGGCATCGGCCAAATTGTTGACCGTCATCTTGCTGGTCTCGCGCGGGTTGTCTACCCCACGGCCGGTGTAGACTAGCTTGCGGTTTTCGTCAAAGACATAAAAATGGGGCGTGCGCAGCGCACCATAGGCCAACGCCACATCTTGGTTGGCATCGCGCAGATAGACCCAGGGGAATTTTTTCTCTTCCATGCGCTGCACCATGTGCGCAAAATCATCGTGCGGATGGGTCTGTTCGCTGTTGGCGTTGATACCCACAAACTTCACGCCATAGGGTGCAAACCGTTCCGCAGTCTGGCGCGTCACTTCATCGGAGCCGAGCACATAAGGACAGTGATTGCAGGTAAAGAACACCACCAAGGTTTTGGCATCGGCGAAATCGGCTAACGAATAGGTTTTGCCATCGGTGGCAGGTAAGGTGAAGTCGGGGGCTTGTTCGCCAAGTTGCAGGGTAAAAGCCATCTTCATTTTCCTTTCAAGGTGTCTCCTGTGCGTCGGAAGGCTAGCTCGCTGGTGATCTCTAGCCTCTTTGCACCATGGGCGACGATTGTTCAGGGTTCATTTAATCAGAATTATTGATCAGCGGCAAATAACTCTGCGGCGTTAAAAACGGTGGGCGAGTGGGTACCAGTGTATTGGTTGCCGTCGGTTGGGGCTCCGAGACCTCGCGTACTTGGTAGATGGTGCCACTGTGGCTGGCTACAAAGAGCTCGCCCGCGCTGTTTTCGCCAAAGCTGCTGGGATTGCTCATGCCCAACGAACCATGGGGGGTGGTGGTCCAATTGCCTTGTCCATCGGCAATGGTGGACCAGAAGTTGCCGCTGATGAAGTCCGCAAAGATATAATGGCCAACCAGCCGCGGAAATTGGCTGCCACGATAGATGTACCCACCAGTGATCGACCGGCCATCGTCGTGGCCATAGGTGGCAATGGGCATGATCCAGCCTTGATTGGTCGGGCAAGGCTGGGGCGGATTCTGCGGCGGGTAGACAAAATTCCCCTCGCAATGCTTCCAGCCGTAATTGCGGCCCCCTTGATTAGCCGGTTCGAAGTTGATCTCTTCCCAATCTCCTTGCCCGACATCGCCAATAAACATGTCACCGGTCGCGCGGTCAAAGCTGAAGCGCCAAGGATTGCGCCAGCCCGACGACCAGATCTCGGCGCGGGTTCGCTCGTCATCGTCATTCGCATAAGGGTTGTCGGACGGAATGGTATAAGTCTGCTGACCGACAACATCAATTCGCAAGATTTTGCCCAATAGTTGACTCAAGTCTTGCGCATAGCCATTGGGGTCGCCTCTGTCTCCGCCGTCACCCAACGGAATGTAGAGATAGCCATCGGGGCCAAAGGCGAGATCGCCACCATTGTGATTCGAGAATGGTTGATCGACCACCAAGACAATTTGAGCACTGTCCGGGTCGGCTTGATTGGGCGTTCCCTCTGGCACCGAATAGCGGGCAATGACGGTATCCCCATGCTCGGCGCTATTCTGGCTGCGCCGCGTATAGTTCACATAAAAGGTGCGCGGATTACCCGCTTCAAAGGCCAACCCTAAGAGACCCCGTTCCCCGCCACTCGCCACCAATTCGCGGATGTCGAGGAAGGGCTCATCGAGGCGGTTGCCATCCGGCTGGAGAATGTGGATGACACCAGCCTGCTCCACCACAAAGAGTCGCTCATCGCCAGCGTGGGTGATCTTGACCGGGTTGGCAAAGTCGCGGGCAAATTCGCTGACTGCCAACTCAATGGCTGTTGGCGCGGTCTGTGGCTGGGCGCTAAAGAGGGCTGGCTGGGCACCAGTCAAGAGCCCCAAGCCCAACAAGCTACTCAGCGCGAACCAGAAGAAACGCCGTTCTTTCAATTGCAACATGCCTTGCTCCCTTCTTGGCGGCAGAAAATCGAAGCTTCTGCTAGCTACTTGCTCAGGGATAGCGTATCACAAAAGGCCGCGCGCCTCTGGCCGCCCACCCGTTTAGTCGGCTACGCTTGGGCTATGATGCTGCCTGCGCTGCTTGGCGGGCTCGCTCCTTTTTCTCAGTGACCCGGAAACAGGCATATTGATTCTCGTGCATTAGCCGGTGGGCTAGTTGGATCGCGGCCCGCTCGCTGAGCAAACCTTCGTTGACTTCGGCTTGCAAAGTGCGCGTCAACCAGCGGCGCGTCTGCTGTGCATAGGCCACTGCCGCCGCCGGCCAACCGGTATCACCCCCAAAGATGAAGAGTTTGTTGCTCGGTACAGCATGCAGACAACGGCGCACAAAATCGCTTGTACTGTAGGGATCGATACTCCACGCCCAGCAGAGATCAACATAAACATTGGGGTAATGTTTGGCGAGCGCCACCAGTTCATCGCTGTACGGATAAGCGATGTGCATCAGCACAAATCGCGCCTGCGGATATTTCGCCAGTAGGCCGCACAAATTGCCTGCGCGGATGTAATCTACCGGCATCCGGCTGTGACCGGCATAATAACCCGTGTGAAGTTTGAACGGTAAGTCGTACTCGATGCCCAATTCGACACCGCGCGCCAAACACCAATCGCCCAAACAGAGGCGCTGGGCTTGATCCAGTTGATCCCCCTCGCGCAGATAGGCCGCCAGCGCACGTTCGGCTTCGGCATCACTGCGCTCTTGCCAATAGAGGGTGCGGTCGTAGGCGTGCTGCGACTTGATGGCAATCGCCAAGTGCGCATTTTGCTCAAAGGCAATGCCCATGGCTTGGCGCAAACTGTTTAAGTCGCGCACCTCAACGCCGGTTTCCGTGGCCAGCGCACTGAGATCCGGCTGCCCCGAGGCTAGCGGGAACCACGAGATGTCGTAAAAGAAAAAGTCAGGGCCAGAGGGATCGATCTCGCAAGTTCGGACAAAATCATCCACCTGTACATGATCCAAATTAGCACGTTCGCGCAACAAATGGATCCGCTGCCCCGGTTGGCGAAGGGCCGCGTGGCGACTTTGGGCAGCCTCCAAGCTGCTCGGCGTGATCTCGTCAATCTCGTAAATCTCTTGGGCAATGAGCTGAACAGCTTGGCCGTAACCCGTGTGTTGTACCGCCTGCCACGCCGCTTCGATCGCCTGAAAACGCGCAACGATGTCAGGGTTGTTGGCATTGAGTAGTTCATCCACTGCGGCTTGGGATGCCCCGGCCACAAACAGGTCGGCGGTGACGTAGTTGGCGAAGAGATTCTGCAGCAGATCCGGGCCAGCTTCGATATATTGTGTCTCTTTGTGCAGATGTTCGTGGCTATCACAGAGAGGGGTAGCTTGAATCGTTTGGGCCAAATCGGTAGACATCGTTTGCTCCTCTGGTTCCCATAAAGAACGAGGATTTGCCGAATCATCACTCGGGGGAGTGATGATTCAACAAACCCTCGCCTACTCAACTAAAAAGTCGGAATGGATCTATTTATTCGGGGCGATCGAGATCCAAAACAGCTTGCACCTGTTCTTGGATTACAGATGCATTTTCGGCCCAACTGACTTCACCTTCCCAGATGCGGTCGATTTCATTCATGAAGACGTTGTTGGCTTCGGTGAAGCGGGTGTTGCGCGGCATCGGGAACTTCTCGACACCAGCGGTGAGCAACTCATCGGCGATGCCATAGACCCGGTTGACGGCAACTACATCGGGGTTTGTCCAGGCCGATTTGTGCCCATTGGGTTGCAGCTTGCCTTCCAACACCATGGTGATCCCGGCTTCCGTCGACGAGTAGAGCTTGAGCAGCTCATACGCTTCTTCCGGATGGGGGGTGTTGATGTTGATCATGTGCTGGTTGCCGGAATAGCAGGTGCCTTGGCGACCGTCGGGGCCAACCGGCAGCAACACGGCATCCAATTCGAAGCGGTCGCCAACCAAGTTGAGCGCGTTCGCCACATTCCCGATAATGCTGGCATGGGTGGCCGACAGACCATTGACAAAGATGTTGAAGGCCGAGTTGTCAATGTAGTCGGGCTTGCGTGGGGCTACTTTGGAATCCAGCAGATCGAGATACCAAGCGGCGACTTCCTCGTGGATGGGGGTGTCGAATTGCAGCTTTGTGCCATCCGGGTCCATCACCCAAGATTCGGTCGAGTCGGGCGAGCCCCACGAGCGCGAGACATTGCTGTAGTAGTGGAACGAGTTCATGCCATCGAAACCCAAGCCGAAGATGCCCGCATCGGGATCAGCGGTGGCTTTGGCCAACTCGGTCCAGTCACTGAAGGTCCAGCCAGCTTGCGGTTCGGGCACCCCAGCATCGGCCAGGATTTGCTTGTTGTACATGACCGCAATGTTGCCACCAGGGTGGACAACACCGGGGATGCTGAAGTTGACGCCATCCAATGAGTTGCCAGCGAAAATCGACGGATAGATGTCGTCGAAATCGGGTAGCGGATCGGCAGCCATGGCATCATCAATTGGCATGTAGATGCCCTTAAGGAAGTTGATGAAGAGCCAGCGATGGTGCCCGTAGAGCAGATCCTGCA
>CAZMRA010000245.1:0-7766 GCA_964568485.1 uncultured Caldilineaceae bacterium
GATGGAGCCATACAACCCGATGTGGCTGGAGGATATGATCACCGGCGACTACACGCCGCACGTTTCCGCCGATTTGTACCGTGAGGTGACGCAAAACACCACCACGCCGATTCACACCGGCGAGCAGATCTATTTGCGCCACAACTTCAAGGAGCTGATCGAGAAAAAAGCAGTGCGCATTATCGGGCCCGATCCGCTGGATATTGGTGGGATCGCCGAGCTGAAGTGGGTGGCTGAATATGCCGATCTCCACGGCATTATGATGGCTCCACACGGCACCGCCGATGGGTTGATCGGCCTCGCCGCGCTGGTGCAAGTTTCGGCCACGCTGCCCTTGAATTATATTGCCTTTGAGTACCCTGTGGCGACGCCAGAATGGTGGTATGACATTGTGGATGGCTTGCCCGATCCCATTGTCAAGGCCAGCCATATTGATGTGTGGGACAAGCCAGGTTTGGGGATTACGCTCAATCCGAAGGCAGCGAAAAAATATCTGGCGGCAGGCGACGCCGATTTCTTTGATTAAGTCCATTAGACTTGTTCAGCCCAAGCCCCAGGTTTCTGTAGAAACCTGGGGTACTAGGACCCGACCTAGATCGGTGATACACCGGAGATACAACTTAATTTACTCTGGAACAGATCTTCCATTTCTTCCTCCCAAAGCCCCTTTTAATCAGAGAGCATTTACTTTCATCCCCGCTCTCATCCGACTAGTGGTTGGCCGCAACTCGGTTTAGCCAAACCAATTACGTGCGAAAGGTGGCTTCATGGCTCACTCCCCACAACTCATTACCCTGACCGTCAATGAAGTGACTTACGAATTAGCGCTCGAACCGCGCCGAACTTTGCTCGATGCGCTGCGCTACGATCTGCAATTTACCGGCACCAAAAAAGTTTGCGACATGGGCAATTGTGGCGCGTGCACAGTCCTGGTCGATGGACAGGCGATGTACTCCTGTCTGCTACTGGCTGTCGATTGTGATGATCATGAGATTACGACCATCGAGGGCTTGGCGTACAATGGTGAGCTCGATCCTGTTCAGCAAGCCTTTATTGAGGCCGATGCCTTTCAATGTGGCTTTTGTACCTCGGGACAAATTATGAGCCTGCGTGGCTTATTGAATGAGCAACCTGAGCCCAGCGATGCGGAAATTTTGCGTGCGGTGAGTGGGAATCTCTGCCGCTGCGGGGCCTATCGCAACATTCTGCGGGCCGGACGCATCGCCGCGGAGCAGCAACCAGCAGCGGAGGTGACCCATGCCCGTTGAGCATATCCGCGTGCTGCGCGAAGGGGAAAGCGATGAGAGCAAACTCACCGGCACCCCCGTGCTGAATCCGCCGCCGTGGCCGAGTGACGCGCGCTTTACCACCGTCGGCAAGCCCTTACCCCGCCTGGAAGGAAGCGAGAAGGTAACGGGGCGGGCCCGCTACAGTTACGATGTGCGCCTGCCCGGCCAACTCTATGCACGCGTGCTGCGTAGTCCTCATCCCCATGCGCGCGTGTTGCACATCGATACATCGCAGGCGGCCGCCTTGCCCGGTGTACATACCGTGCTGAGTGCGGTCAACTGCCCACCGATCGACTGGTATGAGGAGAAGAGCAAACTCTTCGATTGGACCGTACGCTTTGCGGGCGATGAGATCGCGGCGGTGGCGGCTGAATCCGAGGAGATCGCCGAAGATGCGCTGCGGCTGATCAAGGTTGAGTACGAAGTGCTGCCCTTTGTGCTGGACATGGAAGCGGCGCTGCAACCCGGAGCGCCTGCCATCCACCAAGGGGGCAACTTGGCTAGTGAGCCTAAACGCTACGAGCGGGGTGATCTCGAAGCAGGGTTCGCCGCGGCGGAGGTCATCATCGACGAGACTTACACCACCCAGACTGCCCTGCACAACGCGCTCGAACCGCATGGGTGTACGGCGATCTGGGAGGGTGAGCAGTTAACCCTGTACGAATCAACCCAAGGGATCTTCGAGGTGCGCGAGCAAGTAGCGGAAAAGCTGAAATTGCCCGTCCACCACGTTCGGGTGATCAAGCAGCACATGGGCGGCGGCTTTGGCGCCAAACAAGTCGCCTGGAAGCAGACCGTGATCGCCGCGCTCTTGGCGAAGGAGAGTGGTCGCCCCGTCCAATTGATGCTGGACCGGACGGGCGAAAATCTGGCCGCGGGTAATCGCAACGCCACCATCCAACGGGTGCGGCTGGGTGCGCGGCGGGATGGCACCCTCACCGCGCTGGATGTGCACATCAAACAGGCGGTCGGGGCCTACAGTGTGGGCGGCGAGGCCAGCGATGTCAGCGCCACTTATCAGTTGCTCTATCACTGCCCGAATGTCCGCACCGAACAGCTCGCCATCTACATCAATGCTGGGCCGAGTGTCGCCTTTCGGGCGCCCGGCCATGTGGAAGCGGCCTTTGCCTTAGAATCGGCTATGGATGAATTGGCGACCCGCTTGGAGCTGGACCCCATCGAATTACGCAAGCGCAATTACACCGAACGCGACCAGAAAAAAGATCTGCCCTATACCTCGCCTGAAGCGCTGCGCCTTTGTTATGAACGGGTGGCCGAAGCCGTTAGCTGGACCGATTATCGCCCCACGCAGCAAGGATCCAAACGGCGCGGCATTGGCATCGCGGCGCAAGAATGGGGAGGTGCAGGCCATCCGCCTGGCTATGCATGGATCAAGCTGAATGGTGATGGCACGGCCGATGTGATCACCGGCACCCAAGATATCGGCACTGGTACCCGCATCGGGTTGGCCCAAGTTGCCGCCGAGGCACTCGGCTTGCCGCTGGAAGCCATTGCCCTTCACTTGGGCGATACCGCGCAAGGCCCCTATTCGCCAACCAGTGCCGGCAGCGCCACGCAAGCGACCATTGGCCCGGCGATCTACGCGGCGGCGGTCGAGGTCAAACGGCAATTGTTGGAAGCGGCCTCCAAACTGCTCGAGGAACCCGCCGATCAGCTTACCGTGGCCGAGGGCTATGTCTCGGTCAAGCAGGATCCCAGCCAGCGCATCGCCGTGAGCGAAGTCACAGGTCGCTTGGCGCCGTACATGATTACCGGCCAGGGTGCGCGTGGCCCCAATCCCAAAGACAAATCCGCCCATACCTTTGGGGTGCAATGCGCGGAGGTAGAAGTCGATGTCGAAACAGGCGAAGTCACCGTGTTGCAAGTGGTAGCCGCGCACGATTGTGGCCGCATCATCAACCCGCTGATGGTGGAAAGCCAGGTCGTCGGCGGGGTTACGCAGGGGCTCGGCTTTGCACTCAGCGAGGAACGGATTGTCGACGAGCGATATGGGATTGTGCTCAACCCCAACTTGGAAGAATATAAAGTGCCCACCGTGGCCGATATTCCCACCATCGTCAACGTACCGATCGACCTGCCTGACTTGGCCGTCAATCCGCTGGGCATCAAGGGCATTGGTGAGCCGCCACTGATCCCCACGGCTCCCGCAGTGGCCAATGCCATCTTCCAGGCGACGGGGGTGCGCTTGCGCCATGGCCCGCTCAGCCGCCGGCAATTACTCAACGCGCTCGCTGCCTCATTCACCGATCACGAGGAACCCGATGCAAACTTTTGATTATCTACGCCTAGACGATATGGCCGAGACCCTTGCCCACTTGGGTTCAACGCCGGAGCAGGAGTGCCAACTCTTGGCTGGAGGCACAGATCTATTGACCTTGATGAAGGCCGGGCTGACCGCCCCCAACGAGCTAATCGACCTCAAGCGGCTGCCCGATCTGCCACGCGGCATTGTCCGCCAGCAAGACCATACCGAAATCGGCGCGCTGACCACGCTCACCGATCTGGAATTTGATCCCCACATCGCAGGGCAATACCCGGCTTTGGCCGCGGCGGTGGCCCAGGCCGCGACGCCGCAACTACGCAATCGTGCCACCCTAGGGGGCAATCTGCTGCAACAGCCCCGCTGTTGGTATTTTCGCCACGCCGAGTTTCACTGCTGGCTCAAAGGGGGTGAAGAATGTTATGCCAAATCTGGCCAGAATCAATTCCACGCGCTCTTCGGGGATGGCCCCTGTTATGCCACGCACCCGTCGGATCTGGCCACGGCGCTGCTGGCCTATGATGCCCAAGTGCGCATCCACACCGCCACTGGTGAACAGACGATCCCGTTGGCCGAGTTTTATGCCTTGCCTACAGATGAACGGCGTTGTGCCCACCGGTTGGATGAACAATCGCTGATCACGGCGATCCTCCTGCCTGAGCGGACGAACCAGCGCAGTCTTTATCTCAAAGCCATGGATCGCAAAGTGTGGGCATTTGCCTTAGTCGGGGTGGCGGCGGTGGTACAACTGGAGAATGCTCGCGTCACGGAGGCGCGCTTGGTCTTGGGCGGCGTGGCACCGATCCCGTGGCGGGTGGCCGCGGCCGAGCAGCAATTGCTGGGGCACGAACTCTCGACTGAGCGGATCGAACAAGCCGCGACCGTGGCTCTAGCCGATGCCGAACCGCTGGCGCACAATGGCTACAAAATCCCACTTGCACATAGTTTGCTGCGCCGGGCACTGACGACCTTAGCAGAGGGATAGTTGAGATACGTTACACCCTTATGCAAACTCCAGGCTTCGGTGCGAAGCCTGGAGACATGCCCAGCCATCAGGTGCGGGCGGGGGCTGGATCGGCCTGCGTTTTGAGGGTCTCCGGCACAAAGAAGCCGAGGACACCAGCTGAGGCCATACCCACCATGGCGATCACAAAGATCGCGGGGCCTAAGGCCAATGCATCGGCGATCGCGCCAACCAAGAGTGGTCCCCCTAGCGCGCCACCATCCCCAATCAAGCGCCAAATCCCCAGAAATTCACCCATTGCTTCCCGCGGGGCCAGATCAGCGCCAAGCGTCATCATGGTGCCAGAGCCAAGACCATTGCCCAGACCAATCAGGGTGGTGGCCATCAATAAAGAACTAAAACTCCACGTCAACGGGATCAAAGCCATCCCAATGCCCTGAATCAGGAAGCAAGAGACATAGGCGTACTTGCGGCCAAAGCGATCCATAATATAACCGGCGGGGAAGAACATCAAGGCATCGATGGCCGACGTGATACTCATCACCCAGCCGACCCCCTGCACACTCAGCCCCAACACATCAGCCCCATAGAGCGGCACTACAATATTCCGCCCGGAGCGGATCATCTGGGCAAAGAGCTGCCCCACACCAGCAGACAGCAACACTTTGTAATGATTACGGATCACACCGACCAAGCCGATGGGGTGATGGGCATGTTTGCCGTGCCCCGGTGCATGATCCACACCATATAGAATGGGGAAGATCAACGTAGCTGCGGCGATCAGCCCATAGGCAATGAAGGGTGCCCGCATCCCCAAGAGGGCGGCCACGGTACCACCAACCGCTTGGCCGAGCAACCCGCCAGTGCGAAAGATGCCGCCAAAGGCCGCAATGGCGCGACCGCGCTGTCCTGGTGGCGCGGCTTCCGTCAGATAGGCGTGGCGCGAGATGTTCCAAAATGCGCCGCCCATGCCTTCGATCAAGCCATAGAGTGCTAATTCCCAGAGACTACTCGCCCAACTCATGGCCAAGCCACAACAGGCAATGCAGATCAACCCTGCTAACATCAGCCGCCGCTGGCCCAGTTTACTCAACAACACCCCAGCTGGTAGATCGCCAATAATCGTCCCCAGCCCACGGCTGGCCAACACCAGCCCGATCCAGGCATACGATGCACCAAAGCTTGCTACGTATAACGGCAGAATCGGCGTTAACATACCTGTACCAAATGCAACGAGGAGCGTTGGTGCGTAGACTGGCATCACCAGGGGATTACGTAAGAGGGTACGCATGAAAACAATCCTTTATCGAGTTGAGTACGCTTGGGTGAATGGGCTGCACACAGCCTCAGCGCATGGCAGGCCAGCCAACCTGAAGAGTGTGCAAGGCAAGCACAAGATAATCGTTCCGTGTAGCGGCAAATTCATCGAGACGAGTAGCACAGTCGGCTAGAATGCTGCGCGCCGGTTCAGCATACAGATCCGGTGGGAAACGATGAATGGCACTAGCCAGCGCGCTGGCAGCATGTTCATAATGGTTACGCGCAAAGGCGTTGAGTGCTTCGTCGAGCAGCGCTATCACGTCGGGGGTAATGGCTGGGTTGTGCGCAGCAGCCCGTTCAACCTTCCGTTTGAAGGTTGTAAGCAGCTGAGCCGCAGCTGTGCCGAGATCTTTACGGCCGGCGCGCACCAGTTGGATAAAGTGCGGTTCATCTCCCACCAAACGGGCCAGCGCCAAGGCCAATTCCATACGCGCACCGGGATTCGTGGCTTCGAACAAGATCTGCAGGATCCGCCGATTCGCCTCCTTCGCGCCCAGATTGCCTAAGGCCGAAGCATAGGCCATCTGCAGGCCTTTATCGGTTTCAGATTCAAGGCGCTGCAACAAATCTGGGATAATCGAGCGGTCTTGCATTTTACCGATGGCCCGCGCACAGTGCAGTCGGATCGACAAATAAGGAGAATCTAATTTTTCGCGCAGATGGGGAATGGCCGCGGGGTGACCGAGCCGTCCCAGCGCCCAAGCTGCGACTACTTCGAGGGCCAATTCCGTGCCATTGAGGATCTCGATCAAGGCAGAGACCAACCGTGGGTCGGGCGGCATGCGGGCAATGGTGACAATCGCCTCGAAGCGCACATTGAAACGCGGATCGGCCAACGTTTCGAGCAGCTCATCCACGGTGAGCGGACTATTGGCACGGCCGAGATGGGCCGTTGCGCGCACCGCATCTTCTTCATCGTGGGCAAATTGGTAGCGGATCAGCGAGCCCATTGCCAAGAATGGGTTGCCGCGCAGAAAGATGCCAGTAAATTGGCGCATCCCAAAGTTATTATCGCTGCGCACCGCCTGGAAGATCCAATTGCAGACCAACATCAGGACAAAGCCAGCCACAAACAGGGGTGTATAGGCATCGATGGTCAAGGGGCCGAATTGCCCAGAGAGATTCTGCGCCAACTCTAGCGCCCATCCCCCAGCGAGTTGGCTCAAGCCACCGACGATCCCGACCCAAGCTGCGTAGAGGGCTAAGTAGTCGCCCTTTTTCTCGCGCGGGACCACACTCACGTAGAGCATCCGCGTTGAACCGACGCCCCAGCCCATGTCCGCCGCGCCTTGAATAAAGTTGATCAGCAAAGCAATGGGCAGGCTCCAGGTGGAATGGGCCGGGATAAAGAGCAAGAGCAGGGGCACTAACAAACGCAAATTGACACCAGAGAGCATCACAGGTTTACTGCCGTAGCGATCCGCTGCCCAGCCCCAGAGGTAACTTGTGATCAGGCCACCGAGCAAGGTGCCCATCTGCAAGAGCACAATATTGCCCGCCGACAAGCCAACCTGTTCTTGCATAAAGAGTGGGAGAAACGAGGTAACCGGCGTCGTGGCAATCACAATCAGACAGACGCCGATCAGGTAGCGCATAAAGTTGCCATCGCGCAGCGCGTCGCCTAATTGACGCTTGGGGCGCTCACCAGCAGCTTGGGGCACCGGTGCTCCACCTGGGATGAAGCCGGAGAGCCAGACACAAACAAAGCCAAAAAAGACCCCAGCGGCGATCAGCAGCATAAAACTGGTAAGCGTCTGGGATTGGCCGAGCACGTACCCGGCCACCGCCACCGAGAGAAAGCCAGCAATGGAGGTGAAGATATTGCTGGTTGCAGTATATTTGCCTTGCACCGCGCTGGGCACATATTCTTGCACCCAGGGCACGCGTGCTGTTTCGGCAGCAGATCGGCAAA
>CAZMRA010000246.1:0-6299 GCA_964568485.1 uncultured Caldilineaceae bacterium
AAGACTGGCTATCAGCCGATCAGAGTGTAGAACGGAACTGGCTATGCGCAATCCCGCGGGACTTCCACTCACCACAAGCGTCGATGACGAGTTATATGATGAACTCAGCGAGTTAGCTGGTCAAAAGATCGTTCATGTTGCCATTTGGGAAGATTCGCTGTCCCAAGGTCTCAGCGAATCTGAGGCAGATGACGAGCCAGACAGCCTATTTGATCTCGATCTCTATCTGGAAGATGGGGTCTATTTCGAGCTTTATGGGACACGCTGTTATGCCGATATCGACAGTGAACCTTGGGGCGATCTGGCCACAGTCACGCGTCACTTGCTGGCATACGTCAAGCAAGGGCTGTGGCTCGAAGAGGTAGCCGTGAATGAAAGTGATGAGTTGGTGCTGGTCTTGGCCCGTAACCAAATACCGCTGGTCTATTTAGAGATCGGAGGCTGGTTGATTGAAGAATGGGACGAGTTGCCAGATACGTAAGCATCTGCTATGATTTTAGTCATCATCCCAGAGCCACCCACTGTTTGTTGAATCTATACCCATTGGCAACAAACAGCAAGAAGATCCATAGGAGCGAACCGCTATGATTCCTCTGACGACGATTACAGCCACTCGTCCGTCTGGCAATCCGTGGCTGGCTGCGGTTTATGCCGGCATTATCTCTGCCGTTATAGCGGCGGTATTCACCTTTCTCTTTCCCAATGTATTGGTCGGTTGGATTTTGGCCTTTTTGCTGATCGGTATTGGCCCGGTCTTGGGATATCAATTTGCAACGGGTCAGGGATTGGACTTCAAGTCAATCATCGGCGCGATTCTCGGGTCTATCTTACCGATCATTGTGCTGTGGCCGATTCTGGTCGGGGCCCTCACCCGCGGTCAATCAATCGGCAAGTTGATCTTAGGGGCGATCATCGCTGTCGTGTTGGGCTGGATTGTCTTCTTCATTGTGGCTTCGGCAATGGGCCAAGATCCTGGTTTCTTGCCCATCGCCTTTGTGCTCTATAGTGCTGTGTGGGGCGGTGCTTTGGGTGCGATCATGACTGCTTGGCGCAACTGATCTAACGTACCTCAGCCCAACCTAATAGCATTTTGCACAGCGAGCTTATGTAAGCTCGCTGTTTTTTTTATCTCCTATTGTTCCTCCTGTCGCAATGGTGAATATTGTTCACTGTATACTAGACAAGTTGCCTAACCCCAGTAATGAACGTATAATATGCACAATTATACGTTCTTATTTTTTGAGAAAAAACGAGCTCCACACGGATAAGCAGCGGGAATTTTCAGCAATATGTACAAAAGCACAACCACGATCGACGATATCTATCACTTGGTATTGCCAGCAGGAACGGAATTGCTGGCTGGATCCGAGGTTTTAAATCGAGCTGTTACCTGGGCTTGTAGTTTACGGCCGAGCCCCCCAGCCTTTCCCAAGCTGGATGGGAACGAGCTTGCGTTGATCGATTTGGAGGATCTGCGGCGTTTGGATCCACGCATGACCCTGGATCGTGTGATCCGCAATCTGCAAACGGCGCGGATTTCTGCCATTGCCGTGTTGGGTGAAGTCAGCGAAAATGCCATACGCGCCGCTGCCATGCATGGGACTCCCCTCTTCCGGCTGCCCCCGAATATTCCCCTAGTCCAAGTAGAACGAGCAATCATCCGCCTAATTGTTGACCGTGCTGGCTACATTGCCCAACGTTCCGCCGATCTTCAACGCGATCTCAACGAAATCGCCCTCGATGGCGGGGGGCTGGATCAGATTGCTCACCATATTGTTCAGTTTGCACAACAGCCCTTTTTGTTACTACGCGAAGACGGCCAGGTAGCTGTCTATGCGGGGCTAGAACATCTCTCAGCGGCGCGGTGTCAAGCAGTTCTCCATAGCTTGCCCAATATCATGTCTTTGCGCAGCTGGGTAGCAACCCATTCCGTGTTAAGTGAAGGCAAAAAGACTATTGGGATGTTGCCGTTAGAGAGGCAAGCCGACAGTGCTGGGTATAGCCAAGCGGTTCTGACGCCAATTGTGGCAGCAGATTCAGTACGTGGCTTCTGTTTGCTGCTCCGCCCTACGAGCAGTGCGGGACAAGAGCTCAGTGCGGTGGAAGAGATTGCGGTTAGCCAAGCAGTTTCGGCGGCCGCATTGGAATGGGCTAAACAGAATGCGGTCGGGTTGGCCGAAGAACGAATGCGCGCCGCCTTTGTGGATGAATTGCTGGCTTCGGAAGTCGCCGATGAACAAGCATGGATCCAGCGCGGAGCGTCGCTAAACTACGATCTGACCCGGCCCCACGTCGCTTGGTTGGTCGAAGCTGCTAATATCCCAGAGTGGCCAGCCCCTTTGCTCAAGTTTATTCAAGAGCAAGGGGTGAATGCGCCTCTTAGCCGACGTGAAGAAGGGGTGTTGCTCTTCTGGCCGACGAATAACCCCAAAAGTGGTCGCGAGTTAAAAGCGATTGCGCTCTCTTTTGCCGAACGGATACAAGCCCAATATCCCAAAGCTTATATTATGATTAGTATCAGCCGGCCAGCAACCAGCCCCGCGCTCTGGCTGCAAAGCCAACGTCAAGCTCGCGAAAGCTTGCGGCTGGGCAAAGAATGGAAAGGCTCTCCCGTCACCTATTTTGGTGATCTCGGACTCTACCAGCTCCTGACCACACTGGGCAACAACCAAGAGGCTACTCGCTTTTATCGCCGCACGTTGGGTCGCCTGCTCACCCATGATGACACCAAACATGCGGAACTGGTCGAAACGCTTGACGCGTTTTTTGCCTGTCATGGCAACTTGAGCCAAACAGCTCACCGCTTGCATATCCACCGCAACACCCTCACCTACCGTCTTGAGCAGATTGCTCAGATCACCCAGCTGAATCTGGATGATCCCGATGCCCGCTTCTCGCTGCAATTTGCCCTCAAATTGCGCCCCGTGATGAAGTAATAGCACAAGGGCCCGAAGAGGGATTAGGGGCTTTGTCAACATAGCTTCCAATCCCTTTCGGTGAGTGTGCACTCCAGCTTGCAGATCATTCATTCCCTCCGCAGCCACGACTGTATTCCACTCGTTTGACACACCCCAACCCCTGTGCTACACTGGAATTCTCCATACATTATTGAAATTTGATAGCATGAAACGCAGGGCTTTTCACACGGCGCAGACATAACCTTGCCATCAGTTTGGTCATAAGCTTCCCAAATTTCGGACCAAACTTGGTAGTAAACGTTCTAGAACTGTCTATCTGTAGCACCAAGCCACCTGAGCCACATTCGTGTGGTCTCTGCTATTGGTTGCTACCCCAATAACTGGTGAGAAGATGCCTGCGAATCCCTCGTGCGGTGCGTCAACACTCAGTCCTTTATCCTGCCTATCAGTAGTTTAAAGATCAACATTGGAGAAAACCATGACTGACAAGATGCAAGCTCCCAGAACACTCTCGCGTCGCAGCTTTATGCGCGGGGGACTCACAGCGCTAGCAGCGACATCACTCTTTCCCCTATTGTCTGCCTGTGTAGCACCTACGTCAGCGCCCGCTGAGGAAGTCGATACCGCAGCTGGCCCCGAAAATATTGAAATGCTCGCCTTTTGGTGGTCCGACTCTCCACGCGATGCGCAAGTATTGATCGATCTGTTCACCGCCTTCGAAGAGCGCCATCCGGGTGTCTCGATCACCTTTGATGACACAGGTACCACTCATCTAGAAAAATTGATGACCAATATGGCAGCCGGTACGCCACCGGATATTTTCGCCGTCCATACGGCCTGGATGGTGCAAGTTGCTGCCGCTGGCCAATTGGTTGATTGGACGCCTTATGCCGAAGCTGATCCCAATGCCAACATGGATGACTTCTTCCCCGCGCAGTTAGGCTTCTACCAATACAACAATGGCCTCTATGCCTTGCCCTACTATTCAGGGCCGAGTTGCATTTGGTATAACAAAGACATTTTCCGTGAAAAAGGACTCAAAACTCCCGAGGAACACGAAGCAGAAGGCACGTGGACTTGGGAAACGCTGCGCGAACTAGCACGCGAGGCGACCGGCGGCACCGGGATGGAACGCACGCTCGGTTGGGATGCGGCGCAAAACCCATCGAATATTCACTACTATCTCTGTGTGCCATGGTGGACGCAAGGGGTCGAATTTATCAACGAGGATGAGACTGAGTGGCTCTTCGACCAAGAAGAGATCATCCAAGTGATCCAATGGCATCAAGATATGGCGTTGCTCGACCAATCTCTGGTCATGCCTGCCGACCTGCAGGGCGTCACCCGCATGTTCGATACCGGGCGCCTGGCCATGTCTTGGGGCATCAAAGCGCACGCAGTCTCCATCCCCGGAGACAACTTCGAAGTTGGTCATGCCCCCACCCCGAAAGGACCGGCCGGGCGCGTCAACCGTGACGGCCCGAATGGCGTTGGCTCTGCCACCGAAAGCAAATACAAAGATCTAGCTTATGAATTTGGCCAGTTTATGGGTGGCGAAGAGGGTGCCCCCTATTATTTGGCATCAGGACGTTCATTCCCTGTGCGCCAATCGCTCAAGGATTCCCAGTATTTCTATGATGCGTTACGGCCCTTTGAGCGCGCCGAAGTTCACCTGGAAGCAGCAGAAACCGTACGCAACTGGCGCAACCCCGGACAATCAGCCGAATGGAATCGTGTCTTTAAGGCAGCAATCGACGAAGTGCTGCTTGGCCAAGCAACGCCCGAAGAAGCATTACGCCGGGTTACCCCCGAAATGAATTCACTCCTGCAACTCTGAGCCTGTACCCCATCTGTTGGGAGGACTGAGCTGGACGATGGATGGCAGATGATCAACCGCAGCAAAGCGTCGATTGTCTGCCGTCCATCGGGAGCAACAGACCGTTTCCTGTAGTATGATGATTTTGCAGAACCAAGAAGGTGTCAATGTCTATCTCAATCGGCGCAAAGCCCGCAGATCAAACTCGGGTGGAGCCTCGTCGGCGGAGTGCATTCCGACGTCGTCAAGAGATCGAAGGGCTACTCTGTATCCTCCCTTGGCTAATTGGCTTCATCTGCTTCAAGTTTGGCCCCATGGTAGCCTCACTCGTCATCGGCATGATGCGTTGGGACGCATTGCAACCGCCGCGCTGGATCGGTCTGGAAAACTTTCAGACCATGATCAACGATGACCGTTGGTATAGCGCGCTCTACAATACGGCATATCTGAGCTTTCTCTCTGTCCCTGCCCAGCTCCTCGTTGCCTTTTTGTTTGCTTTGATCCTCAACGAGAAGCTGCGGGCCATGCCCCTGTTCCGCACGATTTTCTATTTGCCGTCGCAAACACCGCTGGTAGCAACCGCCTTTTTGTGGACTTGGATCTACCATCCAGATTTTGGCTTGGCCAACGCTTTATTAACTACGGTCGGGCTCTCACCACAAAATTGGCTATTCGACCTGCAACTGGCCAAACCGTCGCTCATTTTGATTACACTCTGGTCCGGTATTGGCGTCCCGATGATCATCTTTTTGGCCGGGCTACAAGGGGTGCCACAATCGCTCTACGAGGCGGCAGAGATCGATGGCGCGGGCGCTTTTGCCCGTTTTCGCAACGTCACGTTGCCGATGGTCAGCCCGGTGCTCTTCTTCAACTTAATCATTGGGATCATCGCCTCGTTTCAGGGTTTCTTCACCATTGTCTTTTTGACGACGGGAGGTGGCCCAGTCTACGCCACGTTGATCTATGTGGTTTACATTTATTTCCGGGCGTTCCAAGACTTTAAGATGGGCTATGCTGCCGCACTGGCTTGGGTCCTCTTTTTGATCATCATGGTGATGACCGCCATTCAATTCCTCCTCGCACGCCGCTGGGTCTATTACGAAGGGAGCGAGCGTTCATGAGCCTTGCGCAACAACCAATGACACCCTCGCTTAGCCCGACGACCACTCGCCGGCGATCCCGGCTACGGGCAAAGGAGATCTTCCTTTACGCCATTCTCATTACGATGTCTGTGCTCTATCTTTTGCCGCTGTATTGGATGATATCCACCAGCCTAAAACAGACCGGTCAAGAGATGGTGATCCCACCGCAGTGGATCCCGGACCCGATTGTCTGGCGCAACTATGTGGATATCTTCGAGCAGGTGACGCTGACGCTCTATATCCGCAATTCGTTAATTGTCACCCTAACAGCGACCGTATTGGGCGTGCTGACTGCCAGTCTGGCTGGGTATGGGTTTGCGCGCACCAAATTCCCTGGGCGAGATTTTTTCTTTACTTGTTGCATCGCCTCACTGATGTTGCCGGAGATCGTCACGTTGATCCCTGAGTTTATTCTCTTCCGGC
>CAZMRA010000246.1:6309-7757 GCA_964568485.1 uncultured Caldilineaceae bacterium
GCTGGGTCAACACCTTTTTGCCGCTGATTGTCCCCTGGAGCTTGGCAGGCAGCGCTTTTGCCGTTTTCCTCTTTCGCCAATATTGCCTCACCATTCCGCTAGAATTGGACGAGGCTGCCCGCGTGGATGGCGCAAGCACGCTGCGCATTTGGTGGTCGATCATCCTACCGCTTTCCAAAGCAGTATTGGCGACCATGGCCATCCTGGGCTTTATCCATCACTGGAATGAATTCTTACGGCCATTGATCTACCTGGGTCGGCCAGAGTTGCGGACGTTGGCGTTGGGCTTGCGAGCGTTTCGTGGGGAATATCAACTAGCGTGGAATTATATGATGGCGGTGGCACTGATCATGTTGCTGCCGATCCTCATTCTCTTCTTTGCGGCGCAACGTCAGTTCGTGCAAGGCATCGCCATGACCGGCATTAAAGGCTAGACGAGATTTGCATCCAGGATGCAGCAATAGGGTTCCTACCCTACTCTGCATCCTGTAGCCCCTATGCTCATGATTTGGTGCGCAGCAGATAGCTTGCCACCACACCGATCAACAATCCCCAAAAGGGGGCCCCAATCCCTAACAAGGTAATATCCGAAGCGGTCAGGAGAAAGGCCAGGAGGGCAGCATCGCGCTCTTGCGGTTCGGCCATGGCGTTGCTGAGGGCTGTCAGCAACGCGCCGGTGAGCGCCAAGCCAGCCACAGCCGCCACCAGCTCCCGTGGCAGACCAGTAAAGAGCATCACCGCGGTGGCTCCAAACATGCCAAAGAGGATATACCAGAAGCCATAGGCGACCCCCGCCGCGTAGCGCCGATCTTTGTCCGGATGCGCTTCGGGGCTGACACAGATCGCCGCGGTGATGGCGGACAACGCCACACCCGAGCTGCCGAAGGGGGCGGTTAAGAGCGAAACCAGCCCCGTGATCGCAATCGGTCCATTGGCGGGGGTACGGTAGTCAAACGCTCGCAGCACAGCCAACCCCGGTGCATTCTGCGAGACATTCGCCAACACAAAGAGCGGTACACTCAACCCCAAAAAGGCTCGCAACGTGAATTCCGGCCAGGTCAACAAAGGCGTGGTGACTTGGAGTGACAATTCGGGCAACTGCAATTGACCTCTCACCCCGGCAACCAGCAAGCCGACGGCCAATGTGCCAATGCTCGGCGCACGATACCCTAGCCGCCGCAATAACAGATAGGTGATAATCATCACCCCGACGAGCAGTTGCGATTGCCCCAACGAAGTGAAAATATTGATGCCAAAACGCAGCAAAACACCGGCCAACATACCAGCGATGACTGCACGCGGCACGCGGTCAATCACCCGGCCAAACCAGCCAGAAATCCCCAGGATGACTAAGCCGATTGCAGCCAGGATATACGCGCCAATCGCCTCTTCGTAGCGATATTGCGCCAGACTCGTCACCAACAAGGCGGCACCAGCGGTTGGCCAGG
>CAZMRA010000247.1:0-7744 GCA_964568485.1 uncultured Caldilineaceae bacterium
TAGGCTGATCTTCTGTGCGGCAATCTGGAATTGCATCATGCGCTCGTCAATCTCCTTGGGATCGACTACAGTCAATTGGCCAGTGGCTGGGGTAAAAATGCGAAATTCATCGGCCACGCGAATGTCATAGCCAAAACTACTCAGCCCATACGAGATGGTGCCCTGGCGCACTTGGTGATCGGTAAAAGGTTCAATCATCTTATGTTCCAGCGCCATACGGCGAATCCAATGGTCGGGCTTGATGGACACGATTATGCTCTCCTCATGCTTGCTCAAGGTGTGCAGGTATAGCGAACTGTGAGCGGTCACCTTTCACTCATCACAGTCCGCCAAATCATACCGCGGCCGGGGGCAAACAAAAAAGCCAGGGCGAAGATCGATGTCGCAGCCAAGACCATTGCCGGGCCCGAAGCGATGTTCCAATAGTAGCTGCTATAGAGACCAACAATATTGGCAGTGGCACCAATCAGCGCAGCCACCAGCATCATCGAAGGCAGGCGACGGGTGAGCAATTGCGCGGTAGCAGCCGGCGTCACCAACATGGCCAACATCAGGGCCACGCCCACGGTCTGGAGCGACGTCACTATCGTAATGGCGATCAGAATCAAGAGCAGGTAGCGCAAAAAACGAGCCGGCAAACGCAAGACCACCGCCAGGGTGGCATCAAACGCCAACAAAGTAAATTCTTTGTAAAAAAGCAAGAGCGTTACCAGTACCAAACTGCTCAAGGCCAACGTGAGCCAGAGATCTTGTTGAGAGACACCCAACACATCCCCAAAGAGAATATGCGCGAGATCAACCGCGTAGCTGCGCGCACCACTCAACATGGCAACCCCAAGGGCAAAACAGCCAGCAAAAATGATGCCAATGGCAGTATCTTCGCGCACTTCGCCCCGCTGGCTCAAGGCGCCGATGCCGACCGCGACGATAATCCCTGCGATTAAGGCCCCAAGTGCCAATGGCCAGCCCCACAAATAGGCCAAGACCACGCCGGGCAAAATGGCGTGGGAGAGCGCATCCCCGAGAAAGGCCATGCCCAACAAAATGACGTAGCAGCCCAAGATCGAACAAGTAATGCCGACCAGGGTGGCGGCGAGTAGGCCACGCACCATAAAACCATAGCCGAGCGGTTCCAATAGCCAGTCCATAAGCGCCCTAAAGAACTTTCCAAACTCTCTGCACAGATTGCGCAATCACGCTAGTCTTGTCACTGCCTTAAAAGATGACCGGCTCGACGGTGGCGGCATCACAACAATCATCGGTCATCACCCACTCGCCTTGCGGACTGGCGAACCGCTGCAAGCCACTGCCGTACGCGGTCAACAGATTTTCGGTGGTCAGCACCTGGGCCGGTGGACCAAACGCAATCACGCGGCGCTTGAGCAGCAACAAACGGTCAAAATGGTCAGCCGCCTGCTGCAGATCATGCGTGGCCACGAGAATGGTGATCCGCTGGCGGCGCAATTGCTCGAGCGTGGTCAAGATCGCTTCTTGGCTGGGCAAGTCGAGGCCGGATAGGGGCTCATCCATCAGCAGCAGTTCAGCCTCTTGTGCCAAAACACGGGCGAGAAAGACGCGCTGTTGTTGCCCGCCCGATAGTTCGCCGATTTGGCGCTGGGCAAAAGCGCTCATGCCCACTTGCTCGAGCGCCGCCGCCACCAACTCACGGTCGCGGCGGGACGGCCAACGCAACAGGCCAATCTTGCCAACGCGGCCCATCATCACCACATCGGCCACGGAGACGGGAAAGCGCCAATCGATGCGATTACGCTGGGGAACATAGCCCACGCAAATGTGCCGATGGGGTTCGCTGCCGCCAATCCGTACTTGGCCGCTAGTTGGGCGCAGCACCCCCGTGATCACCTGAAACAGCGTACTCTTGCCAGCGCCATTGGGACCGACCACGGCCACCTGCTCCCCTGGCTGAATCTGGAAGGTCACATCATCCAGGGCCACGGTCTGGTCGTAGATCACGCGTACTTGCTGCAATGAGACCATGGGCGCCTGCTGATCATGGCGGGGCGGCGTAATAAAGGGTGCGAACATCTTCAAACCTTTTCTCCACTGACACACAAGATGGTCGCCGCGCTCAGCGCCTCAATCTGCGTGCGGGACGATTGGAAGCCATGGGCAAGCAGCAGCGAAGTCAAGCGCTCGGCCAGCGGCGGGACTTCCTCCGCCGTAAAGGGCTGGTAGATCAACGAGAAGCGACCGCCCGGAGCCAACGCTTGCCGGACCACCGCCAATTCACGCGTGGCATCCCCACGAATAAAGACGCCGACATGGATGCCAAAAATCTGATCAAATTGCTGATCGCCCAGATCGGCCGTGTGCAGCGGCGTACACAGAAAGGTAGCTTTGCCGGCCTCGAGCCACGCGGCGTTGCGACGCTTGGCCATGGCGATCATCTTGTCGGAACGGTCGATGGCCACCAAGTGCCCGGTCTGCAATTGTTCGCAGACTAGCGTAGCCGCCACGCCGTGTCCACAACCGACCTCCAAAACGCGATCGCTTGGTTTCAAGCCCAATGCCTGCACGGCCCAAACCAATCGCTCCCCTGCCTTTTCCGCCATCTTGCCACCTTCTTCACCAACCTATTCGTAACCTAACTAGTATATCATAAACGTTCGATCTGGCCGTAAATAAGAATTTGTCTCAATTACAATATCATCGCAGGCAAAAAAGACGCCGCGTGGTGCATCATCCACACGGCGTCTTTGGATTCCCAGCAGGCGGGCTACTCGCAACAACAATCACCCGCTCAGGTTGTTATAGGCTCGTACGCACTCCACCCTTAGTGAGCGCCGCTTGCTTGCGCCTTCACCAGCGAAGCGTAATATCCGCCAGGCTTATTGACCAGCGTATCGTGGTTGCCCAATTCGACGATCTCACCATTTTTCAAGACCACAATCTGGTCGGCCTTGCGGATGGTCGAGAGACGATGGGCAATGACGATGGCTGTACGATTGGCCATCAGCTTCTCGAAAGCATCTTGGATCAGCGCTTCGGTTTCGGTATCGACCGCCGAGGTCGCTTCATCCAAGACCAAAATGCGGGGATCAGCCAGAATGGCACGGGCGATCGACAACAACTGGCGCTGACCAATGCTGAATTGTGAACCCCGTTCTTGGGCAATGGTCTCGTAGCCCTCACTCGTCCGCATGATGAAGTCGTGACAGTTGGCTAACTTGGCCGCTTCGATCACTTCTTCCATAGTGGCGTCGGGGCGGCCGTAGCGGATGTTGTTGGTCAAGGTGTCGGTAAAGATAAAGGGCTCTTGCAACACGACACCGATCTGGTCGCGCAGCGATTGTTGCGTCACTTGGCGAATATCATATCCATCGACGCGGATGGCCCCAGCTGTTACATCATAGAAGCGACACAACAACGAAGCAATGGTGGTTTTACCACTGCCCGTCTGCCCGACCAGGGCCACCAATTGCCCAGGCTTGATGGTGAAGGTCACGTCATGCAAGACGCGGCGTGAAGCCGCATCGCTATAGGCAAAATCGACATGGTCAAAAACGACCTCACCGTTAATGCGAGGCAAAGTCACTGCATCGGGCGCATCGACCACGGTCGGTTGCGTATCCAGCAACTGGAAGACCTTGCCCGCCGAGGCCAAGGTTGCTTGCATCACCACATAGAGATTAGTCAAGGTACTGATCGGGGCCCACAAGTTGTTGATGTAGGCGGTGAAGGCCACCAACGTACCGACCGTCAGCGCATCGCCGCCCAAGCCCAAGCCATAGGCCGCCGCATAGAGAACAATGACTAAGGCGGCATTGCGCGTAATTTCGACCAGCGGCGAAAACCAAGCCTGCAAGCTAATCACCTTCATCCACTCGACCACCACCCGCTCATTGGCCTCTCTGAACTGACGCAGATTGACTGATTCGCGCGTAAAGGCTTGGATCACGCGCATCCCGGCGATGTTCTCGGCCAAGAAGATGTTGAAGCGCGTGGCATTTTCACGTACCCGTTCCCAACCTTCGTAGAGGCGAGGCCGCATGTAGAGGCCGATGATGGTGAGAATGGGCAGCATGAAGAGGGCGATCAAAGTCAACATCGGGTTGATGGCAAACATCAACGCAATCACAATCACGCCCGACATGACATCGTTGACCACATTGGCCAGCTGGTTGGTGAGAAAATCGTTGACGGTATTGGCATCGCCGATAAAGCGAGTCATGGTTTTACCAACCGGCTCGCGCTCGTGGAACTTGAAGGAAAGTCCGACCACATGTTCAATCAACTGGCGGCGCAGATCGACCAGAATATTCCAGCTGATACGTTGAATCAACAGGGAACGCACCAGCACGCCAACCCAGTTGAGCGCATGCGCAATCGCGGCGATTGCCAGCAAGGGCAAAAAGCCATCGGGATTGTTGACGGCGATATGTTCATCGATCAACTTGCGGTCGATGAAGGGATAGAGCTGCGAGATCGTAACGCAGATGATATAGAGCAAGAGCGTGAAGAGCATGCGGCCGCGATAGGGACGCAGGTAGCTAAAGAGACGTAACAGGGTGCCCTTCTGCGGTGGGGGCGGGACATCACCTTCGCGAACTACGTTAACGGGACGAAAGATACTTTTAAGCATTAGGCGGCACTCCCCTGCTGCGCAGAATCCAGCACATCGGTCATGCTAGCAACAGAATTCATCTGCTGCATGTCTAAGATGTAACGGTAATAGCCATTGCCAGCTGCCAGTTCCTCGTGCGTGCCTTGCTCGGCGATCTGCCCATTGCGCAGCACAACGATGCGGTCAGCATTTTTGGCGGTGCTCAGTCGATGGGCGATCAAGACAGTTGTGCGTCCTTTCATCACTGTGGCGATCGCGGCTTGCAACAGCTTCTCGGTTTCAGCATCCACCGCGGACATCGAATCATCCATAATCAGAATTTTGGGGTCGAGCAAAATTGCCCGCGCAATGGCGATACGCTGGCGTTGACCGCCGGAAAGTCCGGTACCGCGCTCGCCGATCTTGGTCTGGTACCCTTCAGGCATCTGCATGATGAAGTCGTGCGCCTGCGCCAGTTTGGCCACCCGTTCAATATCCTCTTGCGAAGCGTCGGGGCGGCCGAACGCGATATTCTCGGCGATGGTCGCGCTAAAGAGCAATGTATCCTGTGAAACCATGCCGATCTGCTGGCGCAACTCGGTCAGATCGAGCGTACGCACATCGCGCCCATCGATCAACACCTGCCCAGCAGTGGGGTCGTAAAAGCGCCCAATCAAGTGGATCAGCGTGCTTTTGCCACTACCGGTGGCCCCGACCACCGCCAATGATGAGCCAGCGGGCACATGTAGATCGATCTCGATCAAGGTTTTGGCCTTGGAGGTGGGGTAGATAAAGCTGACATTGCGGTATTCAATTTCACCACGCCACTCGCCCAACGGCTTAGCATCCGGCGGCGATTGGATGGTGACCGGTTGATCAAGCAGCTCGAAGATACGCACCGAAGCGGTCGCGGTTTGGCTAAAGGTGTTGAGTTGCGAACCGAGCGCGTTGACCGCACCCAGCAACAACAAACTCAAGTTGAGCACAGCCACCAGCGTCCCCAAGCTGATCGTGCCATCCATCACCCGATAGCCACCGATCAGAATCAGGCCGAGCTGCATAAAGCGCGGCACACTGCCAATCAGCGCCCACTGTTTGTTCCAGGTGTCGTTGATGTGAAGGCTGCCTGTGCGTACCGAAGTCTGCACATCGTCGAATTTATCTTCTTCTTGTTCCTCTTGGGCAAAAGCCTTGACCACTTTGATGCCGGACAAACTATCTTGCAGCGTCCCCGACATGCGAGCAATGCGTTCGTGCTGGAGCATCCACGGGTGGCTGAGGCGATGATGGGCCCAATACATGGCTGCCCCAGAGGCCACCACCGGCACAACGGCGATCACAGCCAGCAATGAGTCTAATTGCACAAAAGCGATTGCAGTTAGGATGATCGTCAAGAAGTGGCTCATCGAGTCGATCAAAATCTGCGAAAGGAAGATGCGGGTGCTTTCCACATCACTACTCACCCGACTCATCAAACGGCCAGTCTGCTCTCTGTCGTAGAAACTGAAGGGCAGAACCAGCAATTTTTTGTAGAGTGCGGTGCGAGTATCGGTCATCACCAACTGACCGAGACGATTCATGCCATAGGTGTAAAAATAGGTTGATACTGAGCGCACAGCAGTCACTAGCAGCAACGCACCTAGATAAGGCATCAACAAATGGAGTTGCTGAGCGCTGATCACCTCGTCGACAATGGCTTTGATGATCAATGGGGCGACCGTCAACATAGCCGACAACAAAATATTGACGCCGATCAAGCTCAACAAGAGCTTCTTATGCGGTTTGAGAAAGATAAATAATCGATGCATAGTTTTTTTGCTAACGAATTACCGGGTAGAAGACGAATGGCGCACAGGATATTCCTGCACGCCATTTTGCTAAAAGTCTAGTATAACACTAGCTGTACTTTTATAGAATCTTAGCAAAAGTCAATTGATCAAATTACGTCCTTTAGCGTTGGACCAGTGGCAAAAAGAGCTGCCGAATCTGCACCTTTTCGGCTTCTTCGTCCCGTTCCAGCACGAGCACGAGCGCACTCAAGTCACTGGTTCCTACACGATTGCTCGCTGTTAGCTGCACGAGGTAACTACCAGCTGTCGCATATTCGTGTTTCACCAAGGCACCTTCGGCCGTGGTGCCATCCCCAAAATCCCATTGGTAGTGGACATTGCTGCCACTACTGACGAAGGTGGCAAAGTTCACAGCCATACCAACTTCGCAGGGGCAATTGTGCTGCAACGCCAGCCCACTAATCGGCGCATCCTCGGCGGAAGCGGCATTGACCTGGACGGTGCTTTCAGCGTTTACACTGCCCAGCGCGTTGCTGGCGGTGACCCGCACCGTGTAGACGCCCGGTGCTGCATACAGGTGGTTGATGATGGCACCCTCAGCACGCTGACCATCCCCCAGATCCCACACATAGCTCACGTGCGAACCTTGTGCGACCGAGGCGATCAAGGTGACGAGATTGCCATGCTCGACCGGCCCGTTGTGACTGATCTGCAAGCCGCTGATCGCTTCTGGCTCGGCGGCTGGCTCATCGATCACCACCATCGTCTCTTGCGTGACCATGCTCACGCCATTGCGAGCGGTGACGCGGGCCCAGTAGATGCCGGGCTGTTCGTACAGATGGCTGCTGGTGGCCCCCTCTGCCGCAGCTCCGTCACCAAAGTCCCAGGTGTACTGGACGTTGGTCCCGGCCGCGACTTGCCGCTGTATGGCCTAAGCGACGAGGCATTGCGAGAACAGGCCGAGGTGCACTTGGGCCAACCGATCGCACCGAGCTTGCTGGCCCTTCTGCGCGAGCGCAGCATGGGCAATCCCTTCTTTGCCGAGCAGATTCTCCATTTTCTGCGAGAACAGGCGCGACTCGCCGAGAGCGAGCAGAGATTGGTCGCCATCGCCAGTGCACCACTCTTGCCCGACACCTTGCAACATCTCCTGGTTGCCCGGTTGGATCGGCTCACCGAAGCCGTAAAAGAGGTGGTGCAAACCGCGGCCATTTTGGGCCGCGAATTTGAGGTGCAAATCCTCAACCTGATGCTGCAACACGATGAATCGTTATCTCAAAAGCTCCAAGCCGCTGCCAGCGAAGCCATCTGGAGTGCACTGAACGAACTGCGCTATCTCTTTCGCCACAGTTTGTTGCGCGACGCTGCGTACGAAATGCAATTGCAAGCC
>CAZMRA010000248.1:0-7733 GCA_964568485.1 uncultured Caldilineaceae bacterium
AAGCGCCGCTTAAGTGAACAACATGCAGATCGCGATCAAGCGGGTGTATGAACCCCCCGCACCAGAAGATGGCTTCCGAATCTTGGTGGATCGACTCTGGCCACGAGGGCTGACCAAAGAGAAGGCCAAGATCGATTTGTGGCTCAAGGCAGTGGCGCCTTCAACCGAGCTGCGCAAATGGTACCAGCATGATGCGGAAAAATGGCCTGAGTTCAAGCAGCGCTACTTTGCCGAGTTAGATGCCAATCGGGCTGAGCTCCATGCGCTGATTGACCAGCTACAAACGCAAGACGTTACACTGCTCTACTCATCCAAAGCGTCTCAGTATAACAATGCGGTGGCGCTCAGAGCATATATTATCGCCTTGGTAGAAGAATCAAGTGCGTGAGATCAGATTCTCGCCCTCTCGTTGCAAAAAAGCCTCCAGCGTAGTGGACTCACGCCCCAATAGCCAGCGCAGCACCGTGCGATTGCCCACCAGCCCGTGCTCGGCGTAGTAGCGAAACATCCGCTGCAAGGTGTCGATGGCATAAGGGGAAAGTCCAGCTTGTTGCGCATTACTCACCCATTGCGGAAGCGGAATCTCAGTGGCGCGTACCGCTCGCCCCAGCACACGGCTGATCTCAGTAGCCACTTCGTGTTGACTGAAGGGCGGCGTGCCAACCAATTCGTAGATCGCCCCAAAATGTTCAGGATCACCCAGCACACGGGCAGCCACTTCAGCAACATCGTGTAGATCGACCAGCGCGATGCGGCTGGTGGGTGGATAGGGCTGGGCAAATACACCTTGTGTGGTGACCTGCTGATAGGTACCGCGCAAATTTTGTAGATAAGCGGTCGGTTGCAAGATGGTGAATGGCAGCTTGGCGTTGAGGATCAGCTCTTCGACCCGCAATTTGTGCCAATGATGGGGCATCGCCTCGACACCGGGATGCAAGACGGAGTGATAGACCAAGTGCGGCAGTGCAACCGCTTGTGCCGCCTCCACGATCAATCGCCCAATCGCCACTTCCTCGGGATGCATATTCGGGCAGATGTGATAGAGCGCGCTTGCCCCTTGAAGCAGAGCTCGGATTGTCTGGGGATTGGTTAGATCGCCCACATGGATCTCGTGAGCACCTGCGTCGAGTGCCGCAGCCTGCTGCTCAGTACGGCGCACCAAGGCCCGCACGGGCCGTCCACTCGCCGCGACTGCCCGAATGACCGCCAATCCAGTTTTGCCCGCTGCGCCTGTCACGCAGATCATTGCAAGCTCTCCCCTTTAGACTTGGCACGCGTTAGCGCAGCCAGTTGTCCAAATTTTCCGCTACAAAGTCATCATCATGTAAATGGGGATAGGCTCGATAGACTCGGTCGATCTCTTCAAGTTGCCCCGGCGACAGGCCTTCATTGGGGTTCAGACTCCAATTGCCGCGCATCAAGCCCTGGCGGCGTAATACTTCGTGGATTCCGGTGATGCAGCCGTGGAAATTATGTTGGGGGTCAAAAAAGGCCGCATTGGCATCGGTGATCTGCACTCCTAGGGTTAACCACTTGCCATAATCGACCCGGTTCTCGCGGATCTGGGAGCGGATCTCCCGATGCATGGCGACCACTCGTTCGGTCCACACCGCCCAATGCCCCAGCAGTCCGCCGACAATGCGCGCCGCAGGCTGATCGGCCGCAAACGAGAATTCGGTGAGCAGATCGGCCACAATGTTGTCGTCGTTGCCGGTATACAGGGCGATGTCGCCAACGCGGCCACCCTCGATCACAGCCCGCACGACATCTTGGGTCCGATAGCGATCAAATGGTGCAATCTTGATGGCCACCACGTTGGGGATTTCAACAAATCGGCGCCAAAAGTGGTAGCTGAGCACCCGACCACCAACGGCAGGCTGCAAATAAAACCCGACGAGCGGCAAAACTTCGGCAACTCGACTGCAATGAGCGATGATTTGATCCTCGCTGGCCTGCTTGAAGGCACCTAGGCTCAGCAGTACCGCGTGATACCCATATTCTTTGGCGAGGGTTGCTTCGCGCAGGGCCTGATCAGCCTGGCCGATCACCCCGGCAATCTTCACAAAGGGGCGCGAATCGGCTTGCAGTGAGGCGTCGATGGTTTCGCTCGCCAACTCCAAAACGGGCGCCAGCAAGCCAATTTTCGGATCGTGGATTTCGAATTGGGTGGTATGCACACCGACTGCCAGACCACCGACTCCCGCCGCGCAATAGTAGCGCGTGAGCGCACGCTGATAACGTTCATCCAACCGCCGCTCGGCTGTAATGGCCAACGGGTGGGCGGGCAAGACCAAACCGTCGTGTAGAGCATTTAGCAAGGGCTGAGAGAGGCCGGCCATTAAAATCTCCCATCTCGTGCTTCAAAATGGGTGGGCTTGTTCAATGTTGTGCCACCAGCTTTCACCCAAGCCGCTGTCCAGTCGATTAGCTGATCGAGCGAGATGCGTGGGTAGCCAAATAAGTGCTGCGCCTTGGCCGCATTGCTGAGTAATGCCGTGGACGCTTCGCTGCCAACAAAGTTCGGTTGAGTACCAAAATATTCGGCAAAGCGTTCGGCCACCCGCCGTACAGAGACCAATTCAGGTCCGGTGACATTGATTACAAAGGGCGGAGAAGCGCAATGACCCAACAGCGCCAAAGCCTGGGCATTGGCATCTCCTTGCCAGATGACATTCGCGGCACCCATACTGAGATCGACCGGCTGGTTCTCTTTAACCTTTTGGGCGATATCAAGCAAAACCCCATAGCGAAGATCAATTGCATAGTTGAGCCGCATGATGGCACAACGCAACCCTTGAGTTTGCGCAAAATGCTCAAACATCCGCTCGCGACCCAGGCAGGTTGCGGCATATTCGCCGACCGGGTTGGGCGGATCGCTCTCCACCGCACCACCCCAAGCAACCGGCGTTAGGGGATAGACATTGCCGGTTGAAAATGCCACGATGCGCGCCTGGAGAAAACGTTCAGCGACCAGTGCAGGCATCAATGTGTTCATGGCCCAAGTGAGTGCTGGGTTGCCCGTCGTCCCAAACTTTTGGCCCGCCATAAAAATCACATTGCGACTCTCTGGCAGGGTAGCGAGCGCTTGGCGGTCCAACAAGTCACATGGGATGGTCTGGATCCCCCAGCTTTCGAGTTGAGCGCGCAAGGCGGGTTGACTAAACCGTGCAACAGCGATGACTCGGTAGGGCGATTCGATGGCTTGCAGCGCACGCGCCGCCATCCGGGCCAGGCTAGGGCCCATTTTGCCACCCACCCCTAAGATCAGCAGGTCACTATCTAACTGGCGGAACTGCTCTAATAGATATGGCGGTGGTAAAGAGAGGACTTCTTCTAAGATGGCTTCGTTTTCGATGACTGGGGGGAATGGGGTTGTGGTGGCCAATTGACTGCACATGATGCATATCCCAATGATTGGTGGCGAATTTGTTTTAGTACCGAATTAAGTGTCATCCTATCATTATACAACTTACTTGTCAACAGTTAAGGTAATCTTCGTGGGTGGGGCTAAGGGGGTAATGGGGCTGTGAGCAAAAGCAAGGGAAAGTTGTTGGACTTTCGGTTTTGTAGGTAGATCTTATTCTGGGCTCGCATAGATTATATGCGCACGATGGTGGCTAGCGGTGCTGTTTATGGTCCTGCCTCATGACTGATTCCGCCCAGGCCCGCTTGCTGCTTGGTTAATCATGTGGCTAGGGTTTCGGTGCTTCTAGCACTTTGCTAAAAGTACAATCGAAATTTCTTGTACATATTGTGCTAATTTTGCCTATTGACGTTGCGAGTTGCCTCTGTTATACTTTCTTTACTTAGTTTATTAGGAAAACAAACTAAGTCTTGGTTTTTGTTGATTCTTATCCACATAGAACGCAAATTTTTGCTTTTTCTTCTATGACCCTAATCGCCAGCAAATTGGAAAGCAGCAAAGGCTTACACCGTCGTCTGATCTTAGACCAGATTCGCCAGCGTGCTGGGATCGCCCGAAGTGATCTAGTGCGCTTGACGGGTCTGAGCAAAGCGACCGTATCGACGATTGTTGCCGAGCTAATCGATGCTGGTTTAGTCCAGGAAAGCGGCAACCACAGCCCGTCAATAGGGCGTCCGCGGGTTTCGCTTTCGCTGGTTGCGGATACGAATTATGTCTTGGGCGCCGAATTAACCAATGAAGGTTGCCGTGTGGTGCTCACCAATTTGCATGCTGAACCAGTCCGGCAGCACGAGTGCTCCCATTCATCAAGCGATCTGAGTGTTGCCACACTACTCGCCCTGCTGGACCGCTGTATTGCCAAAACGATCGAGGGGATTGATCGTACTCGCATTTTGGCCCTGGGTGTCTGCGTGCCCGGAATTGTGGATCCGGCGGCAGGCAAAGTGCGGCTTTCGGTTTTGCTACCCTGGCATGATGTCTTGCTGGCGGAACAGTTGCAGCAGCACTACGAGTTCCCCGTGGCGGTCTTTTCGCGCGGCAATGCGGCCACCTGGGGTGAGCGTTGGTATGGTGCCGGCCGCAATGTGGATAACTTACTCTATGTGCGTTTGGGTAGTGGGGTTGTGGCCGGTTTGGTGCTTAACAGTCAGCCCTATTTGGGGCACACCTTTGGAGCGGGCGAGATGGGGCATATGACGGTACAACCAGATGGTGAACTTTGTCGCTGTGGCAATCGGGGTTGTTTAGCCACAGTCGTGACGATAGATGCGCTGCTCAACCGCACGCGCCAGTTGCTGCGGAGTGATCCGGAAAATCCGCTCTGGTCGACCTGGCGCACCCGCTTTGACCACTTGACGTTGGCGGATCTGGTCAGCGCAGCCGATGAGGGTAGTGCAACCGCACAACAAGTATTTGCTGAAGCAGGGCGTTGGGTGGGCATTGCGCTCGCTTCGGTGATCAATCTCTTGAATTTAGAAATGATTGTTGTCGGTGGTCCGTTGGTGCTAGCTGGAGAGTGGTTATTACAGCCATTGCAACAAGAAATTTTACGCCGTGCACTGCCGACACATGTCGCAGCCACAAAAGTCGTGGCTTCACAATTGCGCGAAGATGCACCTGCCGTCGGCGCAGCGAGCCTCGTGCTGCATGAATTATTCTCCCCCTTCCCTAGGTCGTCAACTCCTTCGTTTTCCCTCGACAAAGTTAGCTTGTTTGCTTGATTAGAAAATGACAAAGGAGAAAACCTCCCGATGTCAGTTCGGTCCTGCCTGATTGTGAAACCTTTTTATTACCCGCCCAAAAGGAGATCGGATCATGAAACAACAATGGAGTCGGCGAAGTTTTCTGCATGCAGTGGGTATGGGGTCGCTCGGCCTGGCGTTGGCAGCCTGTGCGCCGGTTGCGCAAGCCCCGGCCGGTGAAGAAGCTGCTGCGCCGAGTGGTGAAAAAGTCACGACCTACATTTTTGATTACGACCCTACGGGGACCGATGCTTGGGTAGCGGCAGATGCTCAATTCGTTGAGTATTTTGCTGAAAAATACCCCGAGATTGAAGCGGTGCGCGAGCAGGCACCATGGACAGGCTTCACCGAAAAGCTCTTGACTTCGGTGGCGGGTGGTGCCAAATATGATGTCATCTACGGCTATTGGGAGTGGTTGCCACTGTTGCGTGATAACAATGTGGTTGGTCCACTGGACGATCTGTTGGCCGCAGATAGCGAGATTCCGCCCGACGATTTTTACGATTACGCCAAAGAGACGGTGGATAACCAGACTTACGGGTTGGCTTGGTTTATCAGCGGCTGGCTGCACTGGTATAACAAAGATGTTGTGGCCGAAGCCGGGGCTGAAGAGCCCAAAGCCCTCAGTAGCGCAGGCGCTTGGGATTACGCTGCCTGGCTGCAATTTGCCCAAGATTTCACTGGCGAGGCAAATGGCGCCCCCCGCTATGGCTATGATATGAGCTCCACACGCAGCCCAACGGCCTACATTATGCTGGCTTGGGCGCATGGGACAGAGTTTTGGAATGATGACTTTTCCGAAAGCTTGATCAATTCCCCTGAGAATGTGCAATTGTGGCAGTGGCTGCAAGCTTTCTATAGCGAAAACTTGACGCCAGCCCCAGGCGCGGGTGATCAAGATCAGGGGCCCGGCTTTACCAACGGCCGCGTCGTCGGCACCATGGCTGGGCAATGGTTCACTCGCAATATCGCCCAAGATGGAGCTGATCAAGAATTTGCCATCGGCATGGCTCCTTTCCCCGTCGGCCCGAGTGGCACCTATTCGGTCGCCGCGCTGAACTCCTTCTATTTTGGTAGCGCTCCGGACAGTCCCGATGCGGCTTGGACTTGGTATAAAGAGCGCTCCTTTTCTGAAATGGCCGGTCAGCTCTACGCTGACATCGGTGGTGGACGCTTCCCTTCGCGCAAGAGCGCCACTCCGGCTACGGTCTACAGCTGGGAAGATACCGAGGTGTACGAAGCAATTCGCCCGAGCTTGCGTACCTATCGCACCAGCCCCAAAGAATCGGAATGGATCTCCCTCTATCAAGCTGCTTGGGATGAAATGGCCTTGGCTACCCGCCCGATTGAAGAGATCTTGGATCAGTTGGCCGAAGAATCGACGAAGTTAGTAAGTTGATCAACCGAAGCGCTTCTGAATCTCGGTAAAGCTCCGCGGATCTTTTGCTGGTTGCTGGAGCGTTTGCGAGCTTACCGAGATTGAGGAGCGTGGATCATTCGTCTGGAAAGGAGTCAAGCAATGGCCGCGTCGACCATTAAAGCACGCTATGGGCCACTGGCTCGTCGAGAAGCTTGGGAAGGGCGATTGTATATTTTGCCCTGGGTACTAGGTTTCCTGATCTTCACCATTGGCCCCATGGTCGCCTCGATCTACTTTTCGTTTACCGAATATTCGGTCTTGTCGGGGGCCAAATGGATCGGGCTGGAAAACTACATCGATATCTTTAGCGATGATCGGCTCTTTCGGCTGAGTTTGTACAACACCTTCTATTTTGTGATCCTGTCGGTGCCGCTCAACTTGCTCTTCTCATTTTTGCTCGCCCTATTGTTGAACATCAATTTACGCGGCATCAATCTGTTTCGAATCCTCTATTACTTGCCGGTGATCACCCCGGCCGTCGCCAGTTCGTTAACGTGGAGTTTGCTCTTCTCGGGTGATTTTGGGCTGATCAATGCCGGATTGCGCGCAATTGGTTTGCCGACATTTGATTGGCTCTACGACCCGCAGATCACCAAACTGGTCTTCGTGATCATGAACTTGTGGGGCATCGGCGGTAGCGTGATCATCTTTCTGGCCGGGCTAAAAAATGTCCCACAGACATTGTACGAGGCTGCGCATATTGATGGGGCCAATGGCTGGCAACGTTTCCTGAATATCACCGTGCCCATGATGACGCCGCTCGTCTTTTTTAATTTGATCTTGGGCATTATTGGTACCTTCCAGGTGTTTACGGGCGCCTATATTATCACCGCAGGCGGTCCAGCAAATTCGACTTTGTTTTATGTGCTCTATCTCTATAACAATGCCTTCAAATTCTTCAAAATGGGGTACGCCTCAGCATTGGCCTGGATCTTGTTCGTGATCATCTTGATCTTTACGTTGTTGCAATTGCGCATGGCACGGCTGTGGGTCTACTACGAAGCGGAGCGATAACCAATGGCCAACCGGATAACCGCTACCCCTGCGTTTCCTAAATCGCTGCCAACCACTCAAGGGCGCACAAGATTTGCTTCTGGGCTCGGTTGGCTGTCCACTGCGTTGCTCTATCTGCTGCTGAGTGTCGTCG
>CAZMRA010000249.1:0-7711 GCA_964568485.1 uncultured Caldilineaceae bacterium
GATGGCACCATTCGCTTCGCGATGCGGGGCCAAGCGCGTAGCAGCTTTTTGCGCAACCGCATTGGCATCTGCGTCTTGCATCCCATGAGTTGCGCCGGCGCGGCGGTGCGCATCGAACATGTGGATGGCAGCCGCGAAACCAGCCACTTCCCCCAGCGGATCGCCCCGCAGTTGGTGATCAACGAGACGATCTCGCCGATGTTGCCCTTTGCCGAGCTGGCCAACTTGAGCCATGAAGTGCAGCCCGGTGTTTGGGCCGAAGTGCGCTTTACCGGCGACATCTTCGAGACCGAAGACCAGCGCAACTGGACCGACGCCTCATACAAAACCTACAGCACGCCCTTGCGCTTGCCTTTCCCCGTGGAGATCGCCGCGGGCACGCCGATCGACCAGACAGTAACTTTGCGATTGCAAGGCGCGCCAAGCACGCCCTCGGCGGTGGAGACTAGGCCCACTGCGCTTACCCTGCGGCGCACGGACGCAGCCCCGCAACAATTCCCCAAGATCGGGCTTGGTGTGGCCAGCCACGGTGAGCCCTTGACTGCTCGCGAGATCGAACGGCTGCGGCGATTGCACTTGGCTCATCTGCGGGTGGATCTGCATCTCGATCAGCCCACCTTTGCAGCAAAATTGCGGCAAGCCACGAACGAAGCCACGGTCTTAGGTACCACCTTGGAGATTGCGCTCCACCTGAGCGATGCTGCAGCGGAGGAATTGGCCGCGCTGCGGGCGTTGCTGCAGGAGTTGACGCCGCCTGTGGCGCGCTGGCTGGTCTTTCATCAAGCCGAGGCAGTGACCAGCGCTCGCTGGATTGCTTTGGCACGGGCGGCGGTGGCTGATCTGCCCACGCCGGCTCCGATTGGCGGCGGTACCAACATCTATTTCACCGATCTCAACCGCCAGCCACCCATGTTGGAAGGCTTGGATCTAGTGAATTATTCGCTCAACCCGCAGGTGCACGCCTTTGACAACGCCTCGCTGGTCGAGACGCTGGCTGCACAGGCAGTCACGGCGCGGAGCGCGCGTCGCTTGTGCGGAGATCGGCTGATCAGCGTGAGCCCAGTGACGCTCTTGCCCCGCTTCAACCCGGTGGCCACTGGTCCCACTGCAGCCGATACTTCAGATGGCCTGCCCGCCGATGTCGACCCGCGCCAATGTTCATTGTTGGGTGCCGGCTGGACCATGGGTAGCATCAAATATCTGGCCGAGAGTGGTGAGGTCAGCAGCATCACCTATTATGAGACGAGCGGCTGGCGGGGGGTGATGGAACGAGCCCAAGGCGCGCCACTACTCGAGCGCTTCCCATCCTGGCTGGGGGCCGTCTTCCCGCTCTACCATCTGCTGGCGGATGTCGCCGAATTTGCCGGCGGAATGGTCGTGCCGGTGCGTTCCAGCGATCCGTTGCGCGGGGAGGGCTTGTTGCTGCAGCAGGATGAGCGGCGTAGGTTGCTGGTGGCCAACTTCACCGAGGAGCCGCTCAGCGTCGATCTGGCCGACCTGGGTGATGGGGTGCAGGTGCGGGTGCTGGACGAAACCACCGCCGAAATGGCCCTACAGACGCCCGAACGTTTCCGAACAGCCGCCCCGCAGCAGGTGGTCACCAACCACGGCGCGCTGACACTGGCGCTGCGTCCCTATGCCCTGGCCTGCCTCGATTGGGCGGTATAAGCAGTTGCTGGAAAACGTGCTTGTTCAATGTTGCACCCTCGCTGGTGTTCGCAGTGTTACTAAACAGATGACTGAAAAATCCACCACTGAAAAGGAAAGACCATGCGTTTACAAGATAAAGTTGCTATTGTCACCGGTGCTGGAAGGGGAATGGGCAGTGCCACCGCTTTGCGACTGGCCCAAGAAGGGGCCAAGGTGGTAGTTGCGGATATCAATGCCGAAGAGGGCGAAGCCACCGCGTCGGCTATCCGAGAGGCAGGTGGGGAGGCGCTCTTTGTGCGCACCGACGTCTCAAAGGCGAGCGAGGTGGCAGCGATGGTGGCAGCTGCTGAGTCAACTTATGGCGGGCTGGACATCATCTTCAACAATGCCGCCATCCAGTTGATCGGCGTTGATACACGCGCCCACGAACTGGAGGAAGAGATCTGGGATCGGATCCAGAGTGTCAATTTGAAGGGTGTGTGGCTCTGCATGAAATATGCGATCACCGCTATGCTCAAAGAGCGCAACGGCCGCACCGGCGGATCGATCATCAACAATGCGTCGCCCACGGGGTTGGTGGGCTGTGCCCCGTATGATACCGCGTATAGCTCGGCCAAAGGCGGGGTTTATGGGCTGACGCGTGCCTCGGCCGCGGCTTACGCCAAAGATGGCATTCGCATCAACGCGATTGTGCCCGGCCCGATGGACACGCCGCTGATCACCAAGATCACGTCGGACCCGCAAGCCAAGGCCGATCTGGCGCAACTCACACCGATGGGGCGGCTCGGCCGGGCGGAGGAAGTGGCTGGCTTAGTCGTCTTTCTTGCCTCGGATGATGCCTCCTATTGCACGGGTGGCATCTACATGGCGGACGGCGGCTTGACTGCAGTTTAAGCTTTCTAAGTGATTCTAGGGATTGGGAAGATGAGTATAGCATTTCCCCAATCCCTTTTTGTTTCGCTAGCTCGTCAGCGCCTCCTCAAATTACGGGGTGGCTTCCCCTTCCTTTTGGATGCGCTCGTAGACGGCCGCAGCCCAACGCTCCACTTCATCAATTGCTGCCTCGTCGAGCAGCTGCTCGCCTTCCCCGGCTAGATAATTGTTCTCCACATAGAGCGATTGCGCCGTGTAGAGCCAACCATCAAATTCGCTGAGTTCCTCACTGGTGAGCCAGTCGGTGTGTTGTTGGCTGGGCGCACCGCCCCCACTGCAAGGTACCAGTTGGGCATAGGCATAACCATAGGCCAGCACGGTCAAATGTTGGCAGAGATCGGGGTCTGTGGGGCTGGGCTCCAAAAACCAACTGAGGCTGGTCGGCCCGGCCGCGCTCACCCGCCCGGAAACCACTTGATCATGAGTCAAACGCGCCCACTGGAGCAGCGCCCGTTGCCAAGTCTCGTCGATCTCTGTGCCTTGCCCTTGCACGGTCAGCTGCTCCTCGGCTTCTTCCAGCGTGAAGGTGCCCATGCGGGTTTGCCAAGTAGCCCACTCCGTGGCTAGCTGATCGGGCAGCGGCTGAGGCTGGGCGTCGCTGTCGCACTCACCGACCTGTACTTGGTTATCAGCCAGGATCTGCAATTGCTGGCATTGGGGCTCAGCGTCCTCGGCTGGGCTGTAGCCTTGCCAAGTCAACTGTACGGTGGGCGAGGTGGCCGCCGTCGTTGCGGCTAGATCGCCAGTTGGCGTGTCTGTACTGGGGGCAGTTATCGTGTATACGCAACCAGTCAACAGCGAGAGGGTCGCCCACAAGCTGAGGTATATTCGGTGCATAAAGTTCTCCTGTGGATCTAGATTTGATGGGCAATGGCGGGCCACGCGGAAGGGGACCGCATTCGGCTCGCACGGGCTTGGACGATGCCGCGCCGCCGAATGTTCCTCGAAATTTTGGTGGTGTGGTCAGGTTGATATATGCTTGCCTTTAGCTGAGTATAGCCATGCGCGCGGAGAATGTGGTGGCGCTTTCTGCTACAATGCTCTGTACAAGGGCGCGCTGAATTATAGACGGCTACGCTTGGCAATTTATCCGCGCTCTGCTATGCTTGGCGAGTCAGTCATTCAAGCTCCCAATGATTTACGGATAAACTCTTGCTTAATATTCAATCCATTCAACAGATCACCCAGGCCGTACGTGAAAACGTAGGGCGTGTTATCATCGGCAAAGATGAAGTCATCGATTTGTTGCTGGTCGCGCTCTTCTGCGAAGGCCATGTCCTGCTCGAAGATGTGCCCGGCATTGGCAAAACGACACTGGCCAAAACGTTAGCCCGTTCGATCGGCAGCAGCTTCCAGCGCATTCAATTCACGCCCGATCTGTTGCCATCTGACATCACTGGCGTGAGCATCTTTAACCAGCAACAGCAGGCATTCGAATATCGGGACGGGCCGATTATGACGCAGATCCTGCTGGCAGATGAGATCAACCGGGCTGGCCCGCGCACGCAATCCGCACTGCTGGAAGCGATGGAAGAACGCCAGGTGACCGTCGACGGCGTGACCCGTCCCTTGCCCTATCCTTTTTTGGTGCTGGCTACCCAAAACCCGGTGGAACTGGAGGGGACTTTCCCCTTACCTGAAGCGCAAGTCGACCGCTTCTTGATTCGGGTGGGCATGGGCTATCCCTCGCGCACCGAAGAGCGGCAGATCTTGCAGCGCTTCCGCACTCGCAATCCACTGGTTGAGATTACGCCGGTGGTGACGGTGGAGGAGTTGCGCACAGCCAGCCAGTTGTGCCGGGAAGTCTATATGCATCCCGTGCTGGAGGAGTATCTGCTCGATCTGGTCACGGCCACCCGCAATGATCCGTCACTGTCACTGGGGGTGAGTCCCCGCGGTACTTTGGCCCTCTACCGGGCGAGCCAAGCGTTGGCTGCGATCCGCGGGCGCCATTTTGTCATTCCCGACGATATCAAACAGTTGGCGACCCCGGTATTGGCTCATCGCCTGGCGCCCAGCGTCGATGCTCGCCTGCATGGGCGTTCGACGGCCAGTGTGTTAGCAGCTATTCTCGAACGGACCGCCGTGCCCGTGGAAGAAGTCTGGAGCGCGGGAGCCGGGGAGTAGCATGGGCAAACGGGCCTATCTGCTGATTGGCATCCTTCTGCTGGTCAGCGTGTGGATGCGCAATGAGATCCTCTTTCTGATCAGCATTTTGCTGACCCTGGTAGCCTTGGCAGCGCAACTCTGGGCGCGTTATTGTTTGGCAGGGGTCAGTTATCATCGCCATTTTGGCACTCAGCGACTCTATTGGGGCGAAGAGACCGACTTACAAATCGAGATTCTCAACGCCAAGCCCTTGCCCTTGCCGTGGCTGCGCGCCGATGATGCGGTGCCCGCCGGATTGCACATTGCTTCTCAGCACGTGGAAGATCGCCCTGGTGGTCGGCAATTGGTCAATGTACTGGCCTTGCGCTGGTACGAACGGGTGATCCGGCGCTATCGGGTGCAGGGCAAACAGCGCGGGGCATGGCACTTCGATACAGTGCAGCTGCGTTCAGGTGACATCTTTGGCTTTAACCTCCAACGGGTGACACTCGAAAAGGTCGACACCGTCCTCGTCTATCCGCGGATTGTGCCGGTCAGCGCCTTGGGGCTTTCGGCGCACCATCCGCTCGGTGACTTTCGCAGCACACGGCGGATCAATGAAGATCCGCTGCGTATGATGGGCGTGCGCGATTACAGTCAGGGCGACAACTTTCGGCACATTCACTGGAAAGCCACGGCCCAGCGTCAGCGCTTGCAGACCAAAGTCTTTGAGCCCTCGGCTAGCCGCCCCACGGCCATCTTTCTCAATGTCAACACCACCGAACATTATTACCAAGGCTATGATTGGGGCGTGCGTGAGGATGCAATCACCGTGGCGGCTTCGCTGGCCCGCCATCTGTGGGCGGAGAGCCAGCCGCTGGGCTTTTATTGCAACGCCTTGACGCCTGGCACCGCCCAACATATTCGCCTGCGCCCGCGAGCCAATCCTGGCCAGTTGGAGCAGATTTTGACGGCCCTGGCGCGCATCGATGAGGGCTGGGGCCGGTGGCCCATCGACCAATTGCTGCAAAGCGAGGCCAGTCACTTGCCCTATGGCACAACCATCATCGTGATCACCGCGGTGCTGACCCCCCGTTTGCAGCAGACGCTGGCTGATCTGCGACGCCGCGAATTTGGCGTGACGTTGATCACCCTGGGCGCGGCGCAGCTCGCCACACCGATGCCCAACGTTTATCATCACCACATCGACGGGCCCGTCAATCGTCGGCCCGAGCAACCGGGACAAGAGCAAGAGGAGGCAGGGCATGAAATGGCCGCGCTGGAATTGGCTTGATCGTGCGGCACTCCCTGCGCTGCTGGCCGTAATGCGTTTTTGTTGGCTCTGGCCGTGGCTGGATCTGCTGCGCCAATTTTTGGCTCCCTCCGCGGCGAGCCCGGTACTCTCCCCGGTGTTGCTGATTGGAATACCGATCGTCAGCTTTGTGGCTAGCCAACTCGCACCACTGCATGAATTGCCGCAGGAAAAACCAAACGCTGCCCGTCAGACTATCATTTCGTGGCCCACGCGGATTGGCTTGGCGCTTTCGGGTTTGTTGGTGCTGGTTGGTGCAATTTGGTGGCAAACGTATCGCAATAGCTATGGTCTACTCGAGTTTGCTTGGCTGCGTGACTTCGGGCTGGATTTGATCCACTGGCCGCCCGACGAGCTTCCGGGCGTGTGGCTTGCGCTTCTCACACTGATCTACCTCTGGCTGCGTGGACTGCTCGATGCGACCCAGTCGATGTCCCATGATGATGTGTGGGGCGCTATTTTGGTTGGGATCGTAGCGTTGGTTGCGCATCTCTTGTTGGTGACGGCCACGAATTTAGCCGCGCCACTCAACCTGGGCAATCTGGTGATCCTCTTTTTTGCCGTGGCCATGTTAGCGCTCGCCTTTTCGAGCTTGAAGATCACCGTCGGCTTGGATTACGCCCTTGGGATGGGCCAACGGCGCCAAGCGCGTGCACCCCAAACGACGCGCTACTGGCTATTTAGCGTATTAGTCGTGGTGGGGAGCCTGCTAGGGGTGGGCGTCGGGTTAGGGTTGTTGGTGGCTCCTGAGCAAGTAGCTCGGCTGCTGGCTGTGGTCAACGCAGCCTTAGGGGCTGTGTGGTGGGTGATCAGTTGGGTGCTACTGGCGATCGGCTATGTGCTCTTCATGATAGCCTATTACATCATGGTGCTGTTGCAGCCGTTGCTCGACCAGCTCTTTAGCGCGCTGCAAGAACTGCCGCTCTTTGAGCTGGGGGAACAACCAGAAGCCACCCCAATGCCAGAAGCCCCACCCATGACCGCAGAAGCCTTGCCCGATCCGTACCGGTGGCTTGCGCTGGCGATCTTTTTGGTGATTGTTGCGCTGATCTTTGCGCTGGTCTTGCGGCGTCTGCGGGCGAACGCGGCCGAGCCCGTCGATGAGGTGCGCGAATCGATCTTCTCGGCCGATTTATTGCAAGATCAACTGGGTAAATTGTGGCAAAACTGGTTTGGCGTCGCACAACGCAACTTGGTCCCCTATTTCTCGCTGGATGGCGAGGCCGAGACCCGCCGCCGGATTCGCCAGGCTTATCAATCCTTGTTGACCATGACAACTCAGCGCGGCCATGGACGACGCCGGGACCAAACCCCGCAGGAATATGGTCAACACCTGACCGGGCAATTGCGCACTGAGCCTAACGTGCCCGCAGGCGAGTTTGCGGCTGCGTTGCAAGCCATCACTGAGCGCTATCAACAGGCGCGTTATGCGCCGGAACCGCCATCAGCCAGTGAGGCTGACAGTGCACAAGCAGCCTGGACGCAGTTGCAACAACAACTCAGCGATGACGACCCACCCAATCCGCCGTCCGGCGCAACCAAATAATTTCCACTTCAGCTGGGCTGGGCAGCTCTCCGCTGCCGGTTGATCTCATAGAGTAAAATCGAGGCGGCACTCGCTACATTGAGCGACGTAGCTGTGCCATATTGGGGAATGGTGACCAACGCATCACAGCGTTGGCGATAGTGCGCACTCAAGCCGCTGGTTTCATTGCCGAGCACCAACAC
>CAZMRA010000250.1:0-7691 GCA_964568485.1 uncultured Caldilineaceae bacterium
AGCACTTCCATCGTCAGCGGCGGGAGGGAGCTGAGCCGTTCCACGGCTGTCTCATCGATGACCCAACTGACTTCGTCGAAGGCGCCCGCTAACTCATCAGCTAAGAGCTGGCGCAGCGCGGTCAACAGGCCTTGGTTGACCACGGGCGGCGTGCCGCGGGCAGGCATTTCCCGCAAGAGCTGGGCCAACTGCTGATGAATGGCAGTGAGCTGGCTGGCCGTCTCCTGCGTTTCGGGCTGATTGCCCAAGCTCAAAAGTGTAGCATGGACTTGCGGCAAAATATCGTCGTGGATCACCCGCCGCGTATGGCGATCCAGCAGTTGACTTTCCATCAGGCGCTGACGTTGGAGCGCGATCAAGCTGCGGGCGATCTCGGCGCTGGCGCGGGTGTCGATCAAGCGCTCGCCACTGGCCCGGGCAATCTCGATTGCCTCTTGGGTGTACAACCCATCGTCGGCTTTGGGCCCCAAGAGGAATAGCCCGATCAGCCCTCGTTCGCTCCACAAAGGCACCGCCCAGATCAAGCCGTTGTAGCGGGCTGGATCCAGGGGCAGCCCACTGATTTGGGGCGAGGGGAAATGGGCCACCAGGTCGGCGACCGCAAAAGTCGGCAAAGGCGCCTGTTCCGGATAGACCAATGGCCGGCCCATGAGGGGCGCTAGTGGCCCCACCGCTATCAACAGCGCATGGCGCACACCCAGCACATCGGCACAGAGCGAGGTGAACAGGGCCGCTACATCGATATCCGCTGGCAGGTGCATGGGCGTACTCAGCTCCGCACCTTGCAGCGGGATGCGTAATAGTCTTTCGTATAGATGTTGGCTGCCCAGAAATGGGCGCAGTTGACGCACAAAATCTTCCCGCCGTGCAAATGAACGCCACGTCAGCAGGGCATAAAAGAGCGCAATCCCCAGCGTGATCAACAAGAGGCCATAAATCGGCTGTGTGCTCATGGTAAGCGTCCACCCGGTGAGGATGCCCAATCCACTAGCGAGGATCAGCGCATTGTGCCAATAGCGCCGCAGCTCGACGCGGGGCAGTGACTTCCCAGTGAAAATTTCGTAAGCAACGACTGCTTGGCCGATCAGCACAATGGTGCCCAAGATCAGCCCACTGATCACCAGATCAAACCAGGCGATCACACCATCCAGGGTTGGCATCCGGTAGGGCTGCAGCGGTGTGGGTAGGGCCAACATCACCCAGGCGAGGAGTGCACTCACTAACAGGCTGACGATCAACAGCGCGCTGCTCGCCGCAAAGAGCCAGGGGCGGGCGCGGCGGCGAGCTTGATCGCCCATCAGCCGGGGCGAAGGTGCCGGATGGCTGAGCGCGTCGAGCGAGAGCACAATCGAACCCACGATGTAGACGGGGAAGATCACCAGAAAGAGGGGAATCCCAGTGATCGTGGGTTGGCCGGAAAAATCGTACTGAACTGCCTGGCTAAAGGAGGGCAGGGCCCCGCTGACGAACAACAAGCCAGCGATCAGCAGCAGCAACACAAACATGAGCGGGAGGCCATAGCGATGGATGCGGCTGAAGGTCCGCGGGTAGGGATTGCCCGGCTGCGTTTGGCCACCGATCCCCACATGCCAGAGGAACAGTGCCGCCCACGTCCAGAGCGAGGCCAGCCAGGGCTGAGCAAATTTCTGCTGGGCTCGCTGGCGCAGTGCTTGCTGGATCTGCTGCCGGCCTTCCCAAAAACCGACGTGCCACAGCATCATCCCGTACCAGCCCAGCGGCAAGGCCATCAGCGGCAACCAGCCCGTCCGCCACCAGAGATTGAGATGCTCGCCTGTACTCTCAATGCCCAATCCCAGAATGACCGTATGGCTGACAAAAAAAATGGTACCGAGCAGCGAAGCCCCACTGGCTGCCCAGACACCCCACGTCCGCTGTTCGGCATTGAATAAGACGGTCAACCCCAACCAGCCCAACAGAAAAACATTGGTCAGCGAAACCGCTAAGATGGCCCAATCCAGGTAGAAATTGCCAGTCATAAGGAGGGCGTGTGCTGTCTATGGCGCTGGTGGATTCCAGAGTTCCCAGTCACCACGTTCATTCTGAACGCGCGCGGTGCCGGTTTCATCCCAATGGATCAAGCGCCCAGCCGCTAGAATGAGGACTGCCCGCACCCGCGCTACCTTTTCGTCGGTGGCGGTGGCGTCCAGCCCCCAAGCCGCGTAGATCTGCCCGTTGGTGCGGCTGATGGTGCGTTTGTCTTGAAACCCCAGCCGTTCGGCGATCTGCTCGTTGGTGAGCCCTTGGGCCAACAGTTTTACCACAACTTGTTCGTTTGGCTCCAGCAGCGCTAACGGGGAATGGTCGTCCTTGAGGCGCACTTCCTGGACCCGGGCCGCAATCTCTGGGTCGATGAAGCTATCGCCGGCGACTGCAGCTTGCAGCAGGGGGACGATCATTTGCGGGAGCAGATAGTTGGATTTGCGCACGTAGGCATAGTGGCTGAGAATGCCCGACTGGCGAAATTCGCGGTAATAGACATCGTCGTCTTGAATCGAGTAGAAGACAACGGGCAGTCGAGGATGTTCGCGACGAATGGCTACCGCGGCCTGAATGCCATTGAGCTTCCCCGCCAGTTGCACATCCATCAAGATGACATCGGGTGGAGCAGCGGCACAATAGGCGAGCGCCGCTTCTCCGCTGTCACAATCATGGACAATGTGCACCTGGCCGGTCGCCGCCAATCCGCTGCGCAGGGCCGCCCGCAATTTCGCATTATCTTCAACGAGCAGCAAGCTGAACACACGTTGCATGATGAAACCGTTTCCCTCATCCGGATGAACATTCACGCGAAGGGATACCGTTCGGGCATCCCTTCGCTGTCGCTATGGCCCGCTTAGAACAACCAAGGCAGGGCAATGACGAGCAGCGCGCCCCAAATCAAGTAGCAGATAAGGCCCACGCTGATGCTCTCGCGCAGCGCTGCTTGCCACCGTTCCGGCTGGGCTCGCCACTGTTTGACCAGCAGCAGCACCAGCAGTGAGATGTTGAGCAAATTCCAGCCGATGACCGTGACACGGTTGGGTGTCAAGCCGCCCTCCCACGTGCGGTAGAGGATGGCAGCGCTGGCATAGAGACTGACCACCACCGCCAATCCTGCAACGGTCAGCAGGCCACGGCGCAACCAGCGATATTGCGCCGCTGAAAGTTCGTCCGGACGTACTGGCGGAGTTGCCACCAACAAGCCCATGATGGCAAAGAGCATCGCATTGTAACCAATGAGCACCTCACGCTGGCGGAACGGTCCCCAGAAGTAGAACGGGATAAACAGCAGATAGATGACCAGCACCAGCAAGGTGAGCGGCAAGAGTAAGCGCAGCAAGGTGGCGAGCAAGCGGCTGACCCCTTGGCTAAAGTCTTGCTCAAGCGGGCTCACCCCTGGGCGATAGACCGTCGCGACCGCCAGCACCGGCACCAATCCAGACCAGCCAGCCGCCAACAAGCGTTGGAATATTTCTGGGATGCGCACCCCTAATGCTTCGAATAGGGCCACGGTGATGGCCGTAAAGACGGCGCCGCCGAACAGAAACAACCCTCCGGTAATGACCGCCTCCAACGATTTGATCAAGAAAGCAAAACGTTGATCGGGCGTGGCCTGGTTCCTCAGGACAAAGAGCCCGATGCCGCCCCACGCCAGCAACGGCAAATGGATTGTGATCAATAGGCCATATTGTTCGATTAAGGAGGGGTTCCCCAACCACGGCAACGCCAACAGTCCGTAGCTCACCAAGCCTAGCAGACCCAGGCTAATCAGTGCAAACCTGCGCCAAGCTTGCTCGCCTGCGAGTGTCAAAAAGAGCAGGATCAAACAGGCGCTGAGCGGACCAGCGATCATGGCCAGCAACGGGATTTGGTGAAACTGAAAACGTTCTACGTCGGAGAGCAGCCAAACGATCAACGCACCGGGGAGACCGACCAGAATGGCCAGCCGCCAGTCGATGCCTTGCCGGTGGGGCGTATCGCTCGCTTCGCCCAGGCGAAAGTGCCACGCCGCATAGAGCAGATTGTCGGGCGCTTCGGCATAACAGGCCTGGATTGCGGCTCGGAAGGCCGCCTCATTACCCGTTTGGCGCGCCTGCCGATAGGTGGTTTCTAGCTGTTGGGCATCCCCGCCAGCTTCTTGCACAAGGGTCAGATAATTCACAACATCACCTCCATGATGCACCCACTTAGGGTGACTTGGTTGGATTGATTATGCGGCAAGCATAGTTGCGAATAGAGGGCAAATCAAGCACTTGAGTGCGCGGCTCTGAGCAATTTCTCCCTGCAGTGCGGAATCATTATTAGTCCTATCCCTCTACCTCCGCTGTGGCGAATGGCATATTCACTTGGGGTGTAGAGCCTGCTAAAGTGGCAGGGCAAGCCGTTCGATCCTACGTATCTGAGCTTGTCCCGTGGTGAAGAACCACAACAAAGCCCACGCCACTCAAAGCTCCCTTTGCGTTTGGTGATGACCAGCAAGGGGAATGAGGTTCATCAAAGGAGCAAACTGATGTCTGCACAACCTGAGCAACGTCCTGAATCAAGTGTAAAGCATGAAAAAGGAATTCATGTGACTAAGGTGCTTACGGTCAATAGGTCAGCAGAAGAGATTTATGCCTTCTGGCGAGACTTTGCCAACCTGCCACGCTTTATGAATCATCTCGAGTCTGTTGAGGTGGCCGATGCCCAGCATTCGCATTGGCGGGTTAAAGCGCCGCTGGGGATGACCGTAAGTTGGGATGCGGAGATCATCGACGACACACCCGGCGAACGCATCTCTTGGCGCTCGCTACCTGGTTCCACGGTTGCCAACGCTGGTTCGGTCCGCCTGAAACCAGCAACGGGTGGGCGTGGCACGGTGGTCACGGTTGAGATTCACTACGATCCACCAGGCGGCAAATTCGGCGATGCATTGGCCAAGCTGTTCGGTGAAGATCCAGACACGCAGGTGGAAAATGACCTGCGCGCCTTTAAGCAAGTAATTGAAACGGGGGACATCGTCCGTTCGGATGGTAGCCTGCAAGGCGCACCAATTGACCAGCGGCCAGGGCAGCCCGCAACTCAGCGCGAATTAGCGAGGGCCAAAGAATGAAAGCCAACTGTTGGATCAGCAAGCACAAGGTACAGGTGGAAGATGTTCCCGATCCACAAATCCTGAACGAGCATGATGTGATCGTGCGCATCACCTCCACCGCCATTTGTGGTTCGGATCTGCATCTCTATAACGGCTTTGTCCCTTCCATGACCAAGGGCGATATTCTCGGCCACGAGTTTATGGGTGAAGTCGTGGATGCTGGTCGCGGCGTCAAAACGCTGAAGATCGGCGACCGGGTGGTGGTGCCGTTTACGATTGCTTGCGGGAACTGTTGGTTTTGCCAGCAATCGCTCTTCTCGCTGTGCGAGAATTCCAACCCCAATGCCGGCATGGCGGAAAAGTTGTGGGGCTATTCGCCCGCGGGTATCTTCGGTTATTCCCATTTACTCGGTGGTTACGCCGGGGGCCAAGCGCAATATGCGCGCGTTCCCTTTGCCGATGTTGGGCCGCTTAAGATCCCGGATGGCGTGCCCGATGAGCAGGTACTTTTCCTGTCGGACATCTTTCCTACGGGTTACATGGCCGCTGAGAATTGCAACATCCAGCCCGGCGATACCGTGGCGGTTTGGGGATGTGGGCCGGTGGGCCAGTTTGCCATCAAATGTGCGTATCTGCTGGGCGCCGAACGAGTGATCGCCATCGATCAAGTCCCGTTTCGGCTGCAAATGGCCCAAGACGAGGGCGGGGCCGAAACGGTCAACTTTGCGGAAGAATCCATCCTCGAGATCCTCAAGGAGATGACCGGGGGACGCGGCCCAGATGCGTGCATTGACGCCGTCGGGCTGGAGGCTCATGGTCATGGGCTGGAGTTTGCCTATGATCGGGCCAAACAAGCGACCATGCTCGAATCGGATCGGCCGATCGCTCTGCGCCAAGCGATACTCGCCTGCCGTAATGGAGGCACTGTTTCCGTGCCTGGGGTCTATGGCGGGATTGTCGATAAGATCCCCTTTGGCTCGGTGATGAATCGCTCGCTGACTATCAAGACGGGTCAGACGCATGTCCAGCGCTACTTGCGGCCACTGCTCGATCTGATCGAGGCCGGCAAGATCGACCCTAGCTTTGTGATCACCCACATTCTACCACTGGAAGAGGCGGCGAGCGGCTACGATGTATTCAACGAAAAAGAGGATAATTGCATGAAGGTGGTGTTGAAACCTGCGTAGCTGCTAGGTGCGAGAGTGGGTGGCCGCCATTCCTGAGGTCGCTTGCTACCTAAGCTGATAGCGTTTGAACAATTTCCTCAAGTTGTTGGGCTCGTCGAGTAGCCGTGTGATGTGTAAGAACAACTCGGCGAGCCCGCTCTCCAATCTGTTGGCGTTCCGCTTCCGATAGTTCATTGAGATAGGTCAATACATCGGATGCGTGGCGCGCAATTAGAATCTCCGTTTCTAGTTGAAAGAAGCTGTCGAGTCCCTGCCAATAGTCACTGATGATGGGTACGCCGCAAGCTGCCGCTTCAAAGAGGCGCACGCTGGGTGAATAACCCATTTGAATCATGTCGCTGCGAGTTAGATTCAGGGTATACCGCTGGCAATTGTAAAAGCTGCGGTGCTGGCTGGGGGGCAGATGCTCGATACGCGCCACATTCGGCGGCCAGTGGATGCTCGTTGGGAAGTTAGGACCAGCCACAACAAACCGGCCATCCTGTTGCTGGCGAGCAGCTTCCAACAACAATTCTTCTAAACCCGGTTGTCGATCGGGGCTGTAGGTGCCCATGTACCCTAAATCCCATTGCATTTCGGCCTGTTCGGGGTAGTACAAAGTTGGATCCACCGAACAATAAAAGGGGTAAGCGTGGGCCGCTCCATAGCGCTGCTCCAACCGTTCTAGCACTGGTCCACCGGCAAAAGAAAGATAACAATGGTAGCGCGGGATGAGCGCGGGCGATAGATATTCTGTGTCTCCGCGTGTCAGTTTGGCCAGTGTGACTGGTGTATCAATGTCATAAAAAGCAGTGACCCCATGCGCTGTGGAGATGACCCAGTCGCCCACAGCTACCCCTTCAGGCACATACGAACCAACCATAACTAGGTCTGCTGCCGCCACCGCTACGCAAAAGCGTGTTTTTAGATCTGCTAGATCACGATATAACGCAGTGCGGCAGTAAGGTGGTTGGGGCAGGTCGCGATTGGCTGCATACCAGGGCACATCGCGCTCCAGATAGAGCACATCATGACCACGTTCGGCCAAAGCGCTCACCAGCGCTCGGTAGGTAGTAGCGTGGCCGTTGCCCCAGGAAGAGGTGATAGAGAGCCCAAGGATGACGATATTCATGGCTGGTCCGTGATGGTTGTTTTCTGCTGAGATTGACTGAGTGAAGCCTGCCCATCGAAGGTCCCCATTAGAATCTGCTCGATCTGGGTGGCGCGTTGATGATAGGTATGTTCGGCCAGCACACGACGGCGAGCTGCCGCGCCGATCTGCCGAGCTTGTTCGAGTTGGAGGCTACGGAGATGCTCGATCACTGCATCGCCATCGTTCGCTACTAACACTTCGCGGCCAGGTTCAAGAGTGGTAGTCACTGTCGCTACTATCAGCAACTATAGTGGCAAAGAGTTGCCATAACAATATACCCGGATACAGCCGGAAGATT
>CAZMRA010000251.1:0-7673 GCA_964568485.1 uncultured Caldilineaceae bacterium
TCATCCAACCTACTATCCTGAAGCGCGCGTAGTCTGCTCGTGTGGCTCCACCTGGACCACAGGCAGCACGGTTCCAGAGATCCGAACCGACGTCTGCAATACTTGCCATCCCTTCTACACGGGTGAGCAGCGCATTGTCGATACCGCCGGTCAGGTGGATCGTTTCTTGAAGCGCTTAGAGCGCCGTCAGACTGATGCAGCTCGCCGCGAGATTGAAAATCAAGCGCGTCGCGAAGCCGAAGAAGCCGCCCGTCGAGCACGCGCTCGTGGTGATGATCCCGAAGCGGCCAGCGCTGAAGTATTGGCCAAGTATGGGGTTACAAGCGGGAACTAACCCTGCTCTAGTTTGTCGATTGAAGGCAGAGGCGCTTGTCTCTGCCTTTTTTTCTGCCTTAGTAGTAAGTGTGCAGGAGAAAAAAAACATGCTCTACGAGCCTGTTGGCGGCTGGGTTGAGTTGATCTGCGGCTCCATGTTCAGCGGCAAGACGGAAGAAATGTTGCGCCGCTTGCGACGAGCAGAGATTGCCCGCAAACGCATTCAACTTTTCAAACCGCAGATCGACCACCGATATGGGATAGACCGAGTTGCCTCTCACAATGGGATCAGTCGTGAAGATGCCATCGTCGTACGCGATGCCCGTGAGATCCTTCAGCATCTTGCGGCAGAGACTGAAGTCGTAGCCATCGACGAGGTTCAATTTTTCGATTGGACAGTTGCTGAGGTCTGTACGGAGCTAGCCGATCAAGGACGTCGCGTGATCGCCGCTGGGCTGGATCAAGATTTTCGGGGCGAACCCTTTGGTCCAATGCCCCTGCTGTTGGCTTTAGCCGAGCGTGTTGATAAGCTGAACGCGATCTGCGTCTGTTGTGGAGCAGTGGCCAGCCGAACCCAGCGACTAATTGATGGTCGCCCCGCTCGCTACGATGACCCCATTATTCTGGTGGGGGGCAGTGAAAGTTACGAAGCCCGCTGCCGCCAATGTCACCAAGTTCCAGGTAAACCCTAACGCAGTTCCATCCCGACAAGCCACATTCTGCGCCGCATGTCCTTGCCGATCGTTTTTCACCCAGATTATGTCGTCCCACTGCCACCTGGGCATCGCTTCCCCATGGCAAAATTTGGTCAAGTCTATGAGACTTTGATCCGGGATGGCATCGCGGGGATCGACCAATTTCATCTGCCGGAGTATCCTTCGTTCGAGACGCTATGCCGAGCGCATACGCCAGATTATGTCAATGCATATCTGCAGGGGACGCTCGATGCACGGGCTATGCGGCGGATTGGCTTTCCGTGGAGCCCGGCCTTGGTCAACCGGACATGTTTGGCGCTGGGTGGTACCATCCGCGCGGCGGAATTGGCGCTACAGGTCGGCCTAGCCTGCAACACTGCCGGTGGTACCCATCACGCCTTTGCGGACTTCGGGTCGGGTTTCTGCATCTTTAATGACTTGGCCGTGGCCGCCCGCGAGATGCAAGCCCGCGGCGCGGCCGAACGAATCTTGATCATCGATCTGGACGTGCATCAAGGGGATGGCACCGCCGCAATTTTGCAAGATGATCCGAGTATCTTTACCTTTTCGATGCACTGCGCGGCGAATTTCCCCTTCCACAAACAGATCAGCGATTTGGATGTCGCGTTGCCAGTGGGCATGGAGAATGAGAACTATCTGCGGACCTTAGCCGAGCATCTGCCCGATCTCTTGAGCGAGATTCGGCCCGACCTCGTCTTTTATGATGCAGGGGTGGATCCGCATACCGAGGATTCGCTGGGTAAACTGGCGTTAACGGATGAGGGGCTCTATCGCCGCGACTGGATGGTGATCGATGCCTGCCGTCGGCGCGGCATTCCGCTTGTTGGGGTGATCGGCGGTGGGTATCAGCCCCAGATCGAGCGGCTGGCGCGGCGACATTGTACTCTGCACCGCGCGGCCAGCGACCTCTTCCGCCATTATGATTGAGTGGTTGCTGGCGCTTCTTTGACTAACACCACCACATATTTCAGTGGTCCGCTGCCACTATTCACCAACCCGTGCAACTTTTGCGGATCAAAGACAGCAGCTTCGCTGGCCTTCAGCGGATGAACCTCGCCATCCAGTTCCAAGTTGCCTTCGCCAGCCAAGATGTAAAATGCCTCAAAGCCACCGTGCCGATGGGGCGGATGGGCGCGCTCGCCAGGCCCAACTTCGGTGACATGCAGATGCAATGGCTCGCCGCCGAGGTCCGTATCTAGTAGATAATGTAAGATGCCGCGCACAGAATGCTCTTTTAACACGGGGCTCCCTTTCTTAAAGACTTAGCCCTGATGGCCCATGCGCAGGGCGTCGAACAGCCGCTTGCTCAGTGCATGGATCAAGACCACCAATTCAGTCACAACCATCAGAGCAACGAAGAACATGGCAAACTGGATCGTCGCCTCTGTTTGGATCAGCGGAATCAGCGGCGGTGGGGGCGCGCCAGCCGTGGATGGGATGCGGAAGAAGGGCGCGAATAGCTCGGAACAAGTCAAGCCGATCAACGCACCAACAAAGGCCCCAAAAGCAGTCAGCACTCCATACTCCAATGCCACTTGACTGATCACTTGGCGGTGGCGTAGACCGATGGCCCGCATCACCCCAAATTGATAGAGCCGATCTTGCATCGAAGCATAGCTCTGCACAAACAAGGCCAAGATCGCCATAACGGTAGCCGCTATAAAGCCGACAGTCAGCGTACCAAAAATACCAACCCGCTCCATTTTGGCTTGCTCAATTTCCACCAGCTCGGTGGCATCACGAGCCAACCCAACGGTCACCCCCATCCGCTCGATCTCTTTGCGCAACAATGTCCGGTCTGTAGCTGGATCGAGCCGCAGCCAAATTTGATGGTTAAACTCGCCCCCAGCTTCCGTGAAGAGATGTTCCAAATTGCCGATCAGGGTGGCCGAGCCCGGTTGTACAGTGGGGAAATAATCATAGACTCCAGCGACCCGAAAGGTGCCATGATGGTCATACTTGTCGGCGACCGTCACGCGCAGATTGAAGGTGTCGCCCATGTTCAGCCGCCGTTCAACCAGCAAGGAACGGGGTACCAGCACATTTTCGGGCGAAATCGCCAGGGCATTCATCAAACCACCCAACGAATCGGGGGCGAAATCGCGACGGAACCAAGCCACGCGGCTGAAATCCACACGATCAATGGCCAGCATGCGCACATCTGCTTCTCGTTCGCCGCCCAGCATACGCGCTCGGTAATCACCCACGCGCGTGGAGCCCACTACGCCGGATAGGGTCGCAAAATCATCCTTTGGCGGAATAAAGACGGCATCGGGCGAGAGCGTCACAGTACCGTCGGGGCTAGCCGGGGGCAACGGCTGAAATGCGAAATCAGTGCCCACGCGATAGTAGATCTGATCCACCAGCCATTGATCAAGACTTGCCGCCATGCTGCGGGTATACACCCCCATCCCCAGCGCCACCACCACTAGCAACAAAGGATTAAGGTAATGGTGGCTGCTGCGGGCCAATTGGCGCAACGCCAAATGCAAGGTCAACCAAGGGGTGCGGCTGGCAATCAGATCGAACAGGCGCATCAACCAGGGAAAAATGCGCATGGAGAGCAGCGACGCCGTCAGGATAAAGAGCGCGGGCACGATGATCAACAAGGGATCTTGAAAGAGGGAATCGGGGGAATCGCCTGCGCGCAGGGCCAAAGTGCCCCGTTTGGCCAGTTGGTCGTAGGCGTAATAAGTGGGTGGCAGCAAAAGCAGATCAAGGTAAAACCGTTGCCACACCGGTGGCCGCAAGGGCCGAGCGCCTTCACGCGCCTGCTCCACGACACTTTGACGAGCGGCCCCCCAAAGCGGTAATACTCGAGCAAGCAGGGCGATCAACAACGCGCCGCCCAACAATCCCCAATGTAGCCCCTGCAACGAAACTGGCAGCGGCGGACGAGCGGCAAATTGCAAAAAGCTGACCGTATTTCCCATCCAACGGGCAAGCAGCATGCCAAAGCCAATGCCGGCGGGCACGCCGACCAGACAGAGCAGGGCTACTTCGATCAGCGTGAGGCCCAACACCAAGCTGCTGCTCATGCCGCGGCTGACCAAGAGCGCAGTTTCGCGTGCCTGCCAGCGCGTAATGATCAGCCCGATCAAGACGAGAAAATAGAGCAGAAAGACCAAGCCGGGGACATGAAAGCCGAGCAGCACCAAGGTGAGGGTTGACTGGCGGCGGACGAACTGGCGGAGCGAATCCAACGGCGAAACATCCAAGCGTGCCCCAGGCAGGTATTGGTTGATCACGGCCATGCCCCGCTCGAAGCCATCGGCATATTGGCGGGCATAGCGGGGATTGACGCGGTCCTCATCCAGTGTGATCTGCCAATGCACAAAGCCCGATTTGGCCGGCAACATGGGTTCGATCAACGAGATGTAACTTTGGCGGGTGATCAATAAGCCAGTGCGAAACGAAGAATTCGGATTGCTGAACCAGAATGGATCGGTTGTGTCACGCGCCCGCCACAAACCGCGGACCAAAACGGTGCGAGGTGGTTGCCGCAGATTTGGGGCAATTTGAAAGTATTCCCCGGGCTGTGTCCCCAACTCGGCAGCAAGATCGGCGTGCATCCATACCGACAAGCTATCCTCATCCGGTGCCTCGTCATCAATCAATGGGTCACCGTCGTAGCTCAGATGCTCGCCGACATCTTCAATATACACGGTATTCACCGTCATGAGATGGCTGCTGCCAGACTGATAACGCGTATCATCGGGCGGTGGCAAGAGGAGTAAGCCACCGCTCTCCACCGTCAACCCTTGTCGTGCTACGGGGAGGCCAACTTCACCGGACATTGTACCTGCGATGCTGCGTCCCAGTCGTTCGGCATCGGCGATGCCAACGGGGACACGCGCAGAAGGCAGGAAATAGACGCGCGTGGTAAAAGGCGACCGACCTGTCTGCGCCGTTAAGCGGATTAATTCCTGGTTCAGGATGACTCGATCGACTGCTTGGCTAAAAAAGGCTGCGCTGGTCAACAAACCCACGGCCAAAACAATGCCGGCCAAAGCCAGCAAAGTTAAGACTGGGCGACTCGCCAATCGTTGCAGAATCAGCCGACCAAGGGCCGGGAGTGTCAAAAGTGCGGAGATCATACTGCTACAATTCTACCAAGCTGAATGTGCTCACCCAATTCCAGCCATCACGGCTAGATCGGAGCTACGGGCGTCCCGCGCCGGAAGTCAAGCACTATAGAGGGGTACGTCGTAGGCAATCACGCAGCTGGAAGGTAGTAAGAAAGGCTGGTCGCATAGGGGCGAAAACCAACTTGTTCATAGATTTGTCCAGCCCGGCGATCGGCAGCGGTCAGGCAGGCCAGCGTAGCGTCACTCGCAAAGGCGCTGCTCACTGCTGCCGCTGTTAGATTGGTGGCGACTCCTCGACGGCGGAACTTTTCCACCGTTGCCACACCGACAATTTCGGTGACCCCCTCTAGCGGAAAGGTATAGGTGGCGACACCGGCGGGTGTACCCTCTAACCGCCCCAGAAAGGAGATTAGCTGGTGCGTCTGTTGCAAAAAGCGCTCAGCTTCCTCTTGATTGGCCACACTGGGGTGTTCAGGGTCAAAGCCTTGACGCTGGGCCGTGAGAAAATCGATCCCATCTTCCAGCGGCGATTCAGCCGTGAGCGGGGTGATGGTCAACCCTTCTACCGATCTCGGCGTGCGCAGGCTTTCCGGTGTGCAGACCATCAACTGCTGGCGCCCTTCGGCAGCAAAGCGAGCTTTGCGCAATTCGTCGGCCAATGCTGGGGCATATTCCTCAATATATTCAAAGCGGGGAATGCGCCCCCGTTCTAAGAACTCAGCGACCAGGGCCTTGAGCGCCGGTTGTACGTCGCCCTGAATTGGCTCGCTAGGGATTGCATAATTAAAAAACTGGAAGCTATCAAAAGGGTGAAAGTAAGCAACAAAGGGGGGAATGATAACACTTTCGTAGCGTTGCGCGGCGCTCGTACGTAGATATGCTTGGATACGTTCAATCATGAGACCTCGATTCCGAAGGGACAATCAGCTGTTGGTTGTGCAGTGTCAGTTGCCAGTGATTGCCACTGCAACCGGGTAGATGTCTACAATTTCGCTGACGACTATCGTATCATCGAAGCAGCAAGCAGCCTACTTATAAGACCGCGCGCGACGTATAACTGGGCAAAAGCCAGGCCCTCCGACCAGAAGCCTGGCTCGCTTCGCACTTATGCATGAATCGGGTTGCGCACCGATTTGAGCAGAATACTGTCTTCAGAATATTGATAATAATCGGCCAGATCTTCGTTGCCCGGCATGGCGAGGATCGCTTCCAGCACACCGACCGCTTGATCATACGAACGAGTCTGCGGGCTCTGTAGTGTGTTCCAGAGCAACATCGAGCGATCGCCGCTCTTGAAGGCCAATAATTCCCGCTCCATATCCAGCCATTCCGGCAGAATCTGTTCGTAGAGAATCTTCTCAGGCAGCGGCTGAACACGGATCGGCTGAATCCCCTTTTTGTTGACAATGGCCGGCACCTCGACCACCACATTGTCGGGGACCCCAGCCAGCGCGCCATGGTTGGGCACGTTGACCTGGAAATAGCCCTCATTGTCGTTGACTAGCCCATCGATGATCGGCACCTGCTGCTCGCGTGTCTTTTCCGCCCCTAAACTTTCGATCAAGCTGGCTTTGGGGTCGTTGGCAAGGCGGGTCATCTCAGCGAGTCGCTTTTCCAAATTCTGCACAAAATAGGGTCGCGCCAACTCAGTATCAGGACCACCCCACGGCTCGCCAAACCAGAATTTCTTGGTCTCAATATCTGTGTGATACCACCACCCACCCCGCCGTGGGCTGTCACCGATAGGCATCAACCCATACATATGATATTGATGAATGGCGCCGCGCGACATTTGGATGTCATGGGTGCGCTGCGCTACATGGGTTGTCCAATATTCCTCGCCTTTGGTGCGCACCCACTCATCAAGCGTCGGATACATATCCTTGCCCTGATAGAAGAAATGGGTCAACCAAATATTGTGGTTCAACCCTGGTGCTTGCCAATTTAGATCTTTCGGGTTGCTCAGGTCCAGCCCCAACGCATTGGCAATATGCAATACCCCATAATGCCCGTGACAGAGACCGCAGACTTTGATGCTGGTCTCACGCGTCATCAACGTGCAACCTTCATACACGGGGTTGCCCGATTGGATCAGCCAAGCATCCGGGCAGACTTCTTCCATAGCATGCGCAACATCGAGCATCAATTGCAAATTGTGATGATTACCCAAATGAACACCGCCATAATAGTAGCCATACTTGGCGGTCAAAGCCCGGATATCGCGCTGCATATAATGACTATGCGCAGACGCCGTATTGATCACAAAATCGGCATCGTGCAGCGAATCGCGCAGATTAGTAGTGCTCTCGAATTGCAGATCCGAACCAAGTTCGTCCGCGTAGCGGCTGCCGAGCTTGAGGATCATATCAAGCCGATCAGCATCGACATCCATAAAACTGATCAGACTACCGGCCAAGCCAGGGGTCAGGCAGATATCCTTGACCAGGCCGAGGGAGAATTGGGCACTACCAGCGCCGATCACTGAAAGCTTGATTGGCGTAGACATGGGCTCCTCCTTGATGCATGAGTGTGGCGGCGCACCGCCTGGCCAGGT
>CAZMRA010000252.1:0-7656 GCA_964568485.1 uncultured Caldilineaceae bacterium
AGCTGCGCAAACCGTCAGCGTGGATGCGATGGTCAAGTGGCAGGCCTTTTGCGCCCCGGCGACGGGCGATGTCAGCTTTAGCCCCTGTAGTGACGAGGATTACTGGGACATCTTAGAAGCACGTTACAGCGGCTTAGCCAGCTTGCCGAGTGACCCCGACCCCGAATGGATGGGGGCACGCATTACGTTCGCCCAGATCTATTACGTGAGCCTGCGCGCCGGTTACATCGCGCCGGTGCAAGATGGCACGCAGGTGATCTCTAGCCGCTATTCGTTGGAGAGCGAATCCGACACAGCGACGGCGGTGCGCGCCAGTTTGCTCGGTCTCGCGACCGTGCCATTCTTGGCCGCACAAAATATTATGCGTCTCTTTCCTGCCTACTTCCCTGGCTTAACCAGTGCACAACCCTATCTCTTCGACTATGGCAAAAATCTGCGTAACGAGTTAAAAACCCTCAAACTTGCTCGTGCAAATGAACTTGCGGAATGGGGAGAAGTCGATGGACGAATCGATGAACAAATTACAGGCGTCAAACGATTTCTGCAACGCTACCACTTGCAAAAGGTTGGTGCGGCAGCATCGGTCTTGTTGGTGATCGGCCAAATTGCCACGTTATGGCCGGGCCTATCGGACAGCACTCGCACGGCTATCGGTAGCGTGACCATTGTCCTCAGTTTTGGCGTTACCATCGTCTTGCCAGCGTTGACCACGGCAGTCACAAAGTTCAATGCCCCGGTGAATACGGCCGTGAAGGAACTGTTTAAGTACAATTTTAAGATCAGCACGGTTGCAAAAGTCTTTGGCGTCATTGGCGCTGTCGTCAGTGTGGCCTTGATCTGGGGGTTCTTTATCTATGGCGCAGCAACGAGTGGACTATCGCCGAGCAGTCCGCAATTTATCAAGTCGGCGGTCGAAGCAGCTGTCGCTACGGTGATCACCATCCTGCTCTTTATCTTAGCCATCAACCCGATTGGTGCGATCATTTCAGCGATTATCGCCTTGGTCGATCTCATTCTCAACTTGGTGTGCGAATTGGGCCACGATAATTTACGCGAGGTACCCGGGCTTGGCGGTGCCTGTTTCACCCTCACCACTGCTGTCACCAAAGTGCTCACTTCGTTACTCTACAATTACGACTTGATGATCGACTTTGGCCGCGACGATCTGATGACAACTGGCGCACCAAGCATCGCTCTGGCCAACCCTAGCAAAGGCCTAGTCGCCGGGAATGCGATCACACTCAGCTTGCCGGTAACGACAACCATTTACCACCTCGGGCCGAATTCGGACGGAGCAGGCGGACCACTGATCGTCTATTATCCTTATCTCTTCTCGGCGGATAATCTCAAAAGCAGCACATTCAGCTACAAACTCTTTGATCCAAACACAGAGACGGGCGCACAGGCCGTGGATCTCGGCCAAATGACGAGCGCCTGGCAAGGGGTGACAACCTACGATAGTGTGCTCTCCGTGCCGCTTTATTATGGACAAGCCGCCAGTCCGCCCGCCCCGCGTGGCAACGTCACCGTGGCCGCGGGCATCAACCGCAGCCTGCCGGTGAAGCTGGCGATGAATTTTGCCGTGCCCGCTTATGAATGTTTCTCGTTGCTGATCATTCCTGTCTGTTACACGAAAGAATACGAAGGGTCCAACTCCGACATTCCGCTTGATTCGATCCGCTACGACATTCTCCCGGCGACGCTGGATGAATTTCTGGCACTGGGAGCCAAACCAGATGGCGGTTTGGGGCAAAGTTGGGACCCCCAAATTGGTTCGCTGCGCGACGCCGATGGCGATGGTTTGCTCTCTTCGCTCTACAATGGTTTGGATCCGAATGATAATAGTTGGGACAGCGATGGCGACAGCTTGAGCGACGCCGTCGAATTAGGATTGCGCGCCGCCGGCAAGGCAGTTTCGCCCATTCTGTGGGATACCGATAACGATGGCTTGAGCGACCTGCAAGAGATCATGTTGGGTACAAATCCCGCCTTGGCCGATACCGATAATGATGGTCTGTTGGATGGCCAAGAGGTACGCCACTTGGTTTACAATGCCAATGGGCCCACCAACGTGTGGGCCGGTGGTTGGCAGGTACGCGTGAATGCGAGTTCGCCATTTGATGTCTGGGTCTCTTCCAGCCCCTTCAGCGCCGACATCGACCGCGATGGCATCGATGATCTGTCAGAGCGAGCGCTGGCCGGCCAAGTCGATGCCCGCAACCAGCCCTATCATCCGCGCATCTACAACGTTTCACCATTGACAGTCTTGGCCGACAGCAACGACCTCGATGGGTATGTGGCACCGACGCAAGCGCTGCTCTATACAACGACGGTGATTGCCACTCAGCCGGTCGCCCCTGGTGTGCTCAACATTACGGCGCCAAGCACTGTCAGCGGGACCGATACACCATTCGAGCTACTCTTCAACCCGATGAGTTCCAGCATACAAACGGTGACCCAAGCGACCAATCTGCAATTGCTCAACGCCGTTGCTGGCAACTTGGTGCTGAGCAGTACCGTCACCACTCGTTTGCCCAACAGTGGTGAACAATGGGTGTGGACGCCGGCCACCACCGAGGCGGGCCTGGGGAACTTCGGCGCAGGCAAGACCGGCCTCTTCATCAACGGCGCGGCCGCCCGCCCCGACCGCCAGGACAGCTATCGCCTGCTGGGTCAGACAGTTACCGCGCCCAACGAATTCTCTAGCCCTGGAGATCTCTTAGCGTTTACAATTCCGGGTGGTAGCGTGCGCAATCTCGAAGTGAACCCCGCCACCCCAGCTCAACGTGCTAACAGTTCGCCCGCCATCAGTTGTAACGACCAATCTGTCTGTCTGGCGGTCTGGAGCGAGCAGCATACCATTGCATCATTCCGCATCGGTGCTGCCCTGCTTGCGGCCGATGGGACCGTGATCAAGAGCTTTGCCGCCACCGCCCCCCCCAGTTCTGGTACCAATGAAGGCAATTGGTATGATTCGGTGCCAGTGGTAGCCAGCGATGGGGTAAACTTCCTGGTTGCCTGGCAGCGTCTCTTTGTGAATCAACGCTCTCTCTCCGACATCCGAACAACCTACGCTTTCCGTACCGAGTTGATGACACGGCTCTACGATGGGACGGGCAATCCCCTCACCGCAGAGACGCTGCTGACAAATGAACGCAGGGAGTTTTACAGTGATGCGAGCGATACCACCGGCGCGCTCCTCCGTGCTAGCTCGACGTTGAATCGTCTTGATCTGGATTGGGTCGGCGACCGTTACCGCCTGACGCACGGCATTTCATTGGGCAATGCAGGCAACGAACAGAACCTCCCCGATCTGCAATTCGAGGAGAATGGAGTCGGCGGCGGCACCATCAAATTCCGCTTGAAACACCTCACCTGGCGCGACATCAATGCCAGCGGTGCGCTCATCGCGGGTAGCAAGGCAACCGTCTATAACGATGCCTCTAATGACGACAATGCCAGTCACAGCTTGGTCTACAACCCCAACACCAAGCAGCTACTGCTCATTCAGACGCGCTTGGGTTCGGTTTATTATCAACAGTTCCTCGACCTAACCGATACTTCTTCTGGTTTAACGTATATCAGTGCAGGGGCGAGAAACGCGGTTGCCACCTATCATGCTCCGAGTCGCGGCTACCTGATCGGTTGGACGGATACAGTCAGCGGTGCCTTCCGCTATCAAGCCCTCGATGGTTATTTTTTAACCCTACTGGGTGGCGATCAGCAACAATTGACCTGGCCGGTGACGGTCGATGCGACCCGCACCACGCTCACCTGCCCAGCAACGACATCTGCACCAGTGATCGATCTACGCTTTGAGGAGTTACCGGGCGCAACCTCTTTCGGCAATCATCTTGATCTCCTGCGACCTGCCTCTTGTAGCGGAGATGGGTGTCCCACCGCAGGCATGCCAGGCGCGACGGCTGCACCCAACTCGGATTATGCCGTGCGCTTCGATGGCGTCAACGACGGTCTCACCGTGGACACTGGTGTGGATGATAGCTTTACCATTGCCTTCTGGCTCAAGGCCCCGAGCAATAGCACCTCGATTATCTTCGATCACGGTAGTCTTCAATCTACAGGTTGGGCGATGACGGTTAGCAATGGCCTCGTATCCCTGTGGATCAGAGATGATGTAGGTGGCAGTATTGTTTTACATGGTCTTGGCACAGTCATCAACGAGAACACTTGGCACTTCGTCGTCGCCACCCGCAACGGCGTCACCGGGCAGGTAGCCATCTATGTGGATGGCGTAGAAACTGAGTCCATCACCGACTCGACCCCGACCTCGCTCGATCCTCTGCCCAGGGTCTATATCGGTAGCAACAGTGCGGGCGCAAACCGCTTCCGCGGGCAATTAGATCATCTACAACTTTACCCCGCGGCAATGAGCGCAACGACAGTGCAAGCACTCTACGAGCGCAGCTTACAATCCTATTGTATAGCAGCGGCGGTGCCAACCACCGAAACCGCTTTCCGCTGGTCGCGGCTCTCGCTGAACGCGCAAGATACGCGCGGCGGACGCATCCGCGCCAGTGGTGGCTTGACCCTGCAAGTTGATGCGGGCAAACCAATCGCCAGCATCACCTCGGTGGTCAACAACGAAATCCTCGCTGCTGGTCAGGTGATTGGTGGCACAGCCAGCGATGCGCTTTCCGGGGTGAATCGGGTCGAGATCCGCCTCAACAATGGGGCATGGCAACCCACCAATGGGGCCAATACATGGAGCTTCTCGCTCGCCGGTCTCAGCGGGGATGTTGACGTGCAAGCGCGGGCCGTTGACAATGTCGGCAACGTTGGGGATCCATCACCCACCGTGCGCGTGCGCATCGACACCGTTGCGCCGACTTTGACGATTGACGCCACCCCCACGCCGATCAAACCGGCCAAGAGTGCAGGCGGTCAATGGCAAGTCACCCTCAGCGGCGATGTCAATGACAACCTGCCAAGCAACCTCAACCCCAATTCGCTATTCGTCAAATTAGAGCAGCAATCGGGCGTAGGCGTGGCCCAAACCCAACAGCAAGCCACCATCTCCGGCAACCGCTGGACGATCAACTACTTGCTGGATCCCAATCTCTACGACCCCACCGGCGTGTACACTGTCACCGCTCAGGTGGATGACAGCGTCGCACTGCGTGGCTTTGCTACCAGCAACGTGCAGTTGGATGCGGCTGGCCCGATCGCCGCACTCCACCCCAGTGATGTCACTCGTACCGCCATCACCCAAACGGTAACGATTGGTGGTCTGGTGACGGACACCAATAGCATTGCGGGCATCGACAAGTTGGAGATCGCCTTCACGCCGGTGGAACAAGTGGCCTCGCTACCACGCGACATCACCAGCGCAGAAGCAGAAACACTGCTCAACCGCACTTGGACGCCGGTGACAGTAACCAATCGTGGGACAGGGGTGGCGACCACCACGTGGAGTTACCAGATCCCAGCCGGCATGGAAAACATCTATCAGATCGACCTACGTGGAACAGACATGCTCGGCAATGTGGCGCTCAGCGCCAATTTGTGGCGAGGACCTATCGATACGCTTGCCCCACGCTTAGTCATGACAGCGCAGGCTACAGGCGTCACCCATCGTGACCCGGCGAGCGGCGAGCTGCGCTATCAGATGCACTTTGTCTGTGCGGCACAAGACCGCAACTTGGTCGAAGGAGCATTCACCTGCCCTGGACAGGGATTAGCCGAGCCTGTGCGCTCATTCGATGACACATCAGCGCTAGCAAACCTCTTCCCCGACTTAGCCTTGCGCACGGGGCTGGCCATCTCCTACACGCTCTGGTCCAGCACGCCCGCCCTGGAGGCAACCGTTAGTGCTTGCGACAGCTTTGGACACTGCGCCAACCTGAGCAACACAGCCACTGCGGGTACGGTTACGCCCAGCAGTGAACCGCGGGCGGTGGTGGTCTCACCAACTGATGGCGCCTTTGTGGCTGCCAGTGGCGTAGCCCTGCAAGTCACTGTGGCTGCCGAAGCAGCTGCCTTCCTACAAACCCTGCGCCTCCGCTTAGATGGAAGCGAGGTTGGCTCGGTGTCATTCGCGCAAACGGCTGCCGTTGAGATCGTACAACAGACCTTCTCCATTCCCCATCCAAGTGTGGGCACCCATACCTTGGTGGCTGAAGCAACCGACTGGAACGGCGTAACTCAAACCACCCTCTTCCCGGTTGCGTTCACCTTGGACGGGGCAGCACCGCAGGTAGCAATCAACACAGTCGAGGTCAGCGCGGCCGAGACTTGGGCGCTGGGCAGCGGCATCCTCCAGTTCACCGGCACCGCCAGTGATGATATTGGGTTGGCGGCAGTGCAGGTCAAAGTAGGTGATGGTCCCTGGAGCGATGCAGCTTTCAACAATGGAAATTGGCACATCGCCTATCCCGTGCCCGACCCTGAAGGGCAGACGCTCACCGTCTTCGTACGGGCCATCGACCTGGCTGGGCAACTCAGCGAAGTCGAACGTGCAGTGCCGGTCAACTTCAGCATCCCGATCCCGCCGGACACGACGCTGATCACGACACCGCCTAACCCCAGCGCAGGTCCAAATGCCACGTTCGTCTTTACCGGTACAGCTGGCACGAATGGCTTGGCTGCCTTCGAATGTCGCCTGAATGCAGGCTTGTATCAACCCTGCGCCACGCCGTGGACGATCAACGAGCTAAGCCAAGGAGCGCAGACATTCTCGGTGCGGGCTATCGACAGCCAAGGCTATAACGACCCCACACCAGCAACCTATAGTTGGACGGTCACGGCAGGGGCATTGGCAGTCGCCATCACCGCTGCACCGAGTAACCCAACGACCGAACGCACCGCCAGCTTCAGCTTTGTGGCGAGTGGTGTCACTGGTTACGAATGTAAACTGACGCAAGCAACCTTCGGCGCGGATACAGCCAGCTTTACCAGCTGTGTCAGCGGCATCAGCTATGCCGATCTGACCAATGGCGAATACACCTTCGAAGTGCGGGCGCACAACGCGGAACAAATGGGGCAAGCCACACGCCATACCTGGCACGTGGTCAACGAGGCCCCTGTTGCTCACGACCAGCAACTTATTACCTTGCAACCCGAGCCCATCGACCTCACCCTCAGCGCACAGGATGTCGATCCGCTCACCTTCCGCGTGGTTCAACCACCAGCGCACGGCACATTGCTTGGGTCCACCCCCGACCTAACCTACGTGCCAGATACCGATTTCTTTGGTGCAGACAGCTTCACCTTCCAAGCGGATGATGGCCAAGCTCGTTCCAATCTAGCAACCATCACCATCCAGGTCGAAGAACGGGGCAACCCCATCGGCCAGTGTAGCGACTACACCATCTATCAACGCAGCAACAATAGCTATGCTGCCTACACCAGGATCGACGGGGCGCTTGTCCCTTGGAGTGGCAACATCCTGGTGGGGACAGAGCTGCAGGATAACCTCACCGGTAATGACGGCAAGGACCTGATCCTCGGCCTGGGGGGCAACGACATCCTCAATGGCAAGGCCGGGGATGACATCATCTGCGGCGGCGAGGGCAACGACTTGATCTACGGGGAGCTCGGCACCGACTATCTCGATGGCGGCAACCACAACGATGTGCTCAATGGCGGGACCGGCGACTTCGATGTGCTGTTGGGTGGTGAGGGCAATGACACGCTCCT
>CAZMRA010000253.1:0-7615 GCA_964568485.1 uncultured Caldilineaceae bacterium
ATAGCCCGTCGCCAAGAGGAAGGTCGGCGCGCGGCCATAACTTTTCATCCCGACGATGTAAAAGTTGGGTTCTGGCTGGCGCAATTCTTTTTCGCCATGGGGTGGAACGCTGCCACAACTGTGGAGATTCGGATCAATCAGCGGGGCCAGGGCGGTGGGTGCCTCAACGCTGCTGTGGAGATCCAAGCGCAATTCGCGCAGGAAGGATAGATCGGGACGCGAGCCAGTGGCGGCGATGATCTCATCCACCTCAATGGCCTGCTCGCCTTGCGGTATCTCCCCAATCAGGCGCAGACCGGTTGCGGTTCGCTCGAGGCGGCTTGTGAAGAAGGGGGTAACGACCTTCACGACGCCACTTTCCACCAACTGCTTGATGCGAATCCCCAGTTGGCCACGCCCTGGGAGCTCATCCTGCTCCAAGCCCCCATACGCGGCGGCAACCGTCGCCTTGCGTAAAACCCAGGTGATGCGCGTGGCCGGGGCCGCTGCCTGTAAATCGGCCAGATCCAACAGCGCGTTGATGGCGGAATGGCCGCCGCCGACTACCGCGACATGCTTCCCCGCATACCGAGCGCGCGCCTGGCCGAGAATATCAGGAATCCCATAGGCGATCCTATCCTGGTTTGCCTTTTCCCCGAGCGCGGGCAGGCCATCAGCGCCGATCGGGTTGGGTGTGGCCCAGGTACCGCTGGCGTCGATCACAGCACGCGCCCAAAACCGTTCCTCGTTCCCATTCCGAGTGACTTGCACCACAAAGGGCGCCTGCGCTCGCCCGGCATCTTTCATCTTGTCGATCCGGCGCCGGCTCACCGCGGTCACTCGGGCATTGAGGTGGATTTGACTGCGCAGCTCGGGCAGTTGGGCCAGGGGCTGTAAATAGGCATCGATCAACTCATGCCCGGTGGGCACGGCGTCGAGATCGGGCGATTGCCAGCCGTGGGCTTCCAGCAGCGTGGCGGCTGCCTTATCAATGCACCAGCGCCAGGGGGAAAACAGCGTCACATGCCCCCAAGAACGGATAGTGGCCCCGACCTCGGCGCCAGCCTCAAAAACCAGGGGCGTTTCCCCGCGCTGGATCAAGTGGGCCGCTGCGGCCAAGCCAACCGGACCGGCGCCAATGACCACGACGGGCAATTGGGTGGGCTGCCCTTGCCCAGGCGTAATGGATTGTGTCATGAATTCCCTCCGAATGTGGATGCAAGCCGCAACTGGCATTATCGTATTTTTACGATGATATCGGGTAAAAAAACTAAAAGATCTCGCCCACTTTGGCTTTGAACCAGGCGATATTTTCCTCATGCAGACAGTAACAGACCGCCGGCCCGCTGATCGTCCCTCGGATCCATCCCGCATCGCGCAGCACTTTCAAATGCTGAGAAACAGTGGCCTGGGCAATCGGCAGATACGCCACAATATCACCGGTGATACAACCGGGATGGGTCACCAAAAATTTCAGGATCTCAAAGCGAATGGGGTTGCCGGCCGCTTTCAGCATGGCAACGAGCCGCGCTTGCTCATTCTCGGTAATCTCCAGGGTGCAGCAGGCAGGGGGAATAGGTTTGGGCGACAGTTCGATCATAGCGCACTCTTTATCGTAAAAATACGATGTAAAACTATCATGGTTCGCAAGCTTTGTCAATAGTAATTTGGATGCAGACGTACACCCACTCGTAGAGCTGTTCCAGGTAACAATAACTGAACAAAAATTTCTTGTGTTTTTATGCACTCTAGTATACTAACCGCCGGTAATTTTTCGCCCGTTGGTGCTGTCTGTTAGATTGGCAGGCCCGGGGATGTCAATAGGGCGCTTGGCCCCAGCAAGCCAAGCATAGGTGGAGACTGCGCAACGTGCTGTGCTGTCTCTTTTTTTATTGGTGAACTGACGTTTGATAGTTGGATGAGGAGTCATATGAAGCAACGAATACCGACTTTGCCTGCTCACTGGAACAAAACACCCCTGGTGCATGTTCTCGGCCCGATGCAAGAATTTATTCATCAGTCACAGTCGAGTGGCATCGTCTTGCTGAGCATGACGGTAATCGCACTGATCCTGGCCAATTCCCCACTCAATGCCCTCTACACGGCCATCTTGGACAGCCACATCGGCATCCACATCGGGACGTTCGCTCTGGATGAAAGCGTGCTCCACTGGATCAATGATGGCTTGATGGCAGTCTTCTTCTTTTTGGTGGGGCTAGAGATCAAGCGCGAAATCCTCGTTGGTGAATTGGCCAATCCACGTGCGGCGGCTCTGCCGATCATTGCGGCGCTCGGCGGGGTGATCGTACCCGCGTTGATCTACACCGCCTTCAATTTTGGTGGTCCTGGTTCAGCAGGCTGGGGCATCCCCATGGCCACCGACATTGCCTTTGCCTTGGGCTGCTTGGCGCTGTTGGGCAATCGCATCCCGCTTGGCCTCAAGATTTTTCTCACAGCGGTAGCAATCGTCGATGATCTGATGGCAGTGCTGGTGATTGCGCTCTTCTACTCGGGTGGTCTCAATTTCAATTGGCTGAGCTTAGGGTTCGGGGTTCTCCTACTGCTGGCTGTGATCAATGCCTTTGGGATTCGCAATCTCGTGGTTTATGCGGCCTGTGGGGTGGTCGTTTGGGTGGCTTTTCTCAATTCCGGGGTCCATGCCACCATCGCGGGCGTGTTGTTAGCCATGATGATCCCAGCTCGTCGGCGCATTAATGCTCCCGACTTTTTGGCCCGTGCGCGGCAAATCCTGCAGCACTTTGAGGCGAGCAAGAGCGAAAAGCATCCCCATCAAGTAGCCGAAGTGCAACAGAGTGCCATTCTCGAATTAGAGGAGATCTGTGAGGATGCGCAGGCTCCTCTGCAAAAATTGGAGCACGCCTTGCACGTGTGGGTCGCCTTTATGATCATGCCGATCTTTGCGCTTGCCAATGCAGGCGTGACCATCACGGCTGACAGTCTGGGCGGAGCGTCGCTCCCCGTGCTGCTGGGCATTATCTTGGGGTTGACCTTAGGCAAACCGATTGGCATCATCGGCGCCTCTTGGCTGGCTACCCGAATCGGTATCGCCACGTTGCCCATGGCGGTGACATGGAAGCATATGACTGGGGTGGGCTTGCTCGCCGGCATGGGCTTTACCATGTCCCTCTTTATTGCCTCGTTGGCCTTTAGCGACCCAACCTTGCTGGCAGCGGCTAAATTTGCCATCCTGATTGCCTCGTTGTTGGCTGGGGTAGCAGGTTTTCTGTTCCTACGCCAAACCACGCCAGCCACATAAGCCATGATCAGCGTTGGCTCTCCAGCGCATGGATGAACCTTAACAGGCCACTCGGGTATCAGCAGCGGATTTTCAGTCGCCACCCGGGTGCGCCTGTGGGGCTTTGGTCACTTGGCTGACTAAAGCAGCACTTCCGTCTCCCACTCGTCCTCAAAGACCATCAATTGATCCCAGCGCGCCAGGATCGGTTCATAGGCCTTGAACCACTCTGGATAAAACTCAGAGGTGATGGCGGCTTCCCGCTCCGCGCGGCTTGTCCAATGCTGGAGTGCCAAGTAGGAGTCGGTATCGGCGATCCGCAGCAGGCTCAGCCGGACGGCCCCGGTCAGTTTGGCATAATGGGGGACAATTTCGTTGCGCACCAGCGCCACCAAATCGGCTTCGCGTTGGCCTGCGCGCAAGCGCCAGCGTTTGTAGGTAATGTATGGGGTCATTCAGGTGTCCTCTGTGGGGATGCAAGAGAAGCAGAATCGTAGCTTACGTGCGAATATTTGCCTAATCTGCACAAAATCTCTGTTCCTGTTCAAGTGCGGCGTTTAGCATGGCATCCAGGATGCCCGTTGTTTGCCAGTTCAACATCCGCTTGACTTCCGATATGGATACAATCGTCCGCTCCACGATCTCATATTGGGGCCGAAATTCATCGAGTAAGACCTTTGCCCAGAAGCGGACTTGATAGTAGGTCGTCATTCCCTCAGGATTCTGTGGATCGTTCACTTCTTGGCAGCCTAAGTAAACCAGGTGACTGATTCGCGCGCAAGCTTCCTCTGCGGCTTCACGCCTCAACGTTGCTTCACTGGTTTCCCCAGCTTCAGGATGCCCGCCAACCAGCTGCCAGTGCTGATGATCCATAGAGACCAGAACCACCTCATGAGTCTCGGTAAAACAAAAAGCACTCACTTGGGTGATGCGTTCGGATGGCGGCTGAAAGGACGAATCATGCCAAGTGATGGCGAGCGGGCGACCGCGCCATGTCGATTGTTCGCTGATCTTTGTCACCACATCTCCTGAGGCAAACGGCCAGGATCTCTTTGCAAAAGACGAGCAACTGCGCAAAGTGCTCATGGTTTTGGGGATACTACCCCCGTAGATGGTTCGGCAATTCGACGATATAACTCCTCGATTTCTGCCGGCGTGAACTGCTCTGCTGGAACGACTTGTGTCTCGGCGATGAGTTCAACCCGCAATTCGCGGTTGATGATCCACTCCAACCCAGGCTCCATAGATGACCGGGGATGGGGCGAGACATCTTCTGGATGGACCGGCTCGGCGATTCGGTAAAGATATCCGGATCTGGTGCCCGCGTGCTTGATCCGCAACTGCCCTTGCGCATCCCGATAACATTCAACCAAGGCAGGTTTGTGAGAAAAGATGCGGGCCAGGTTTCGATCTTGGGTGATGGTGCTGCCCTTGCGCAAGTAGGTAAGCTGCTCTGGAGAGCCATGATACCATGGCTGTATGTAATCGCAACTCATATATCAGGATCACTTTCAGCAGTCGAGCCTATCGTTCACTTGTAAACGTGGTGGGCTTAACCAAGTCTTGTCCGCATCAAACTGCCGCAGGCGCACAAAGTGAAGCCAGACTATGCCACTCGTGTTGAATATTTCGCATGATCAGCGCACAATCAAAACGAATTGAACCTACTGGAAATTTTGTCTCATCAGCGAAGAAGCTGGACTTAATTTGTTCAATCCCTAGCGGCTCAACCTTCCACCCGAAGGTGCGTAATTCCAGGCCATCATAGTGTCCAGGGGTCGGTGTCACCGAATATCCCACTGCGCCACCTTCAAAAAATTCAGATACTTCCTGTAAAGATTGAAAAATGGAAGTGGAAGGCAATTCTGTTGCTACATGACCTTTAACCTTAACTTGCATCGAGCCATCATCGCTAGATAAGTCAACGGCTACTTTGTGCCCTTGATCGTGGACGTGAATCGTCGCATAGTGGTGGAACCCCGGAAAGAACCGGCCGCCAACCAAGGTATTTAGACGTGATGAACTGTCGCGACGAAGAATGAAAACCCCTTCCCGCAACTCATTACCATCTTGCCATTCGACTGCAATCCGATGAGCAGCATTCTCCGATGAGAATCCCAAATTTCCACTAACCGCTTTCGGTTTTACTTGATGCAAACCGATCAAACAAACTCCGGCCATTCCTACCCCGCGAATCAGTTTGGGGCGGAACGGAGCTGGGAGAAGCCGCTCGAGTACTTCAGCATCTACTTGATAATTGACTAAGATACGACGAGCGATTACACCTTGCAGAACCGGTATTTTCACAGAGCGCTCCTCATGAATGAATATGACAGATTACTGGAGAGTATTTATTGCCTGCCTTCCCACACATCAATTCAAAGAATTTATACTCAAGAATTAGAGACTGCCATAGCATGTTCTTCGGCTGATGAACGGTTCATCATGTGATGAAATGTTAGCAACAAACCTAGGAGAAAAACTCCTATGCCTAGATAGGCTGGCAATAAATGCAAGGTATCTAAGTAACCAACTGCGAAATGAACGCCAATGGCACAACCAAAACCTACACTTCCTGAGATCAGCAGGCTCTGCCATAGATTACGTGAAGGCTGACCAAACCAGATACAGAAACTCATTGCGATTCCGGACGAGAATAAGGCTCCCCCAAAACCAGCTCGATCATGGGCAATCAGAGGCACTAGTTGGGGCGTAATGGCATGCAAATCTGTCACGTCCAATGCCATATAGCTCAAGTCCTGAGGCACAAATATCCATGTCATCCCAACAACACTAATCACTGCTCCAGCGCCCAGCAGACCAAGAGCTGTCAACAGCAGACAGATATAACCAACACCTATCCGCGTCCACGAAATAATCGCCACCTTGGGCTGCTTGAGTACAGTCTGCAAGGCTGTAGGCTGTATCGTACGGTAAGATTGGATAAGACCAACCAAATAGCAGGGGAGTAATAAAAGGGTAGCCCCCCCATGCCAGGTATCTAGATAGTTATAACTAAGATAGCCTAAGAAGCTAGCAAAACCTATTGCACCAGACAGAACGTATGCCCACCATGCCCAGGCCTGTCGTTGTCGTAATGGAAATTCAGCAAGCCACATATATAACACACCAACTGAAACCAAAGCACCACCGAAGGCAATTCGGTCATGAATCATGAAGTTGACGATTCGGCAGTCATGCAGATGGCAGAGAGTTTGCGCATCCATGCCCAAAAAGGCCACATCATGAGGCAAAAAATGGCCAGTACCTGCTTGAAAGATAGCGAACGACCCCGAGAGCACTAAGGCCAAGCCTGTGAACAAGAGTAAAGGTCGCCCGTCACCAATAATCGCTTCAAAAATCCCTCTATTGTCGTGCATCTTTATCATATCCACACTTTGGGTAATTACTTGATTGAGGCGCCCTGCTAGTGGCTGACTATTCCCGGCAGCAACTGAACTATTGAGTTAACGGTTGCTCACCACACCATCACCCCACACTGAATCAGGCCCAATCAACAAAAAACACCCACTGGCATCGCCGAAGGGTGCATAGCGTGGCTCTAAGAACAAGCTCCACGTCAACGCTGCTTCAGCGCTTGGTAGAGCCCGTCTCTGGAGTACTGACCAGAGCGGGGGCTTTGCGTCAGGCCACCATACTATAGACTAGATTAACATTACCTGCAACCAGAAAATTTGTACTGCTCATCCTCTCACCTTTGGTCCCCAATCTGTACACCTGAGACTACCCAGATGCATACCATCATGCATATTTCCCTGCTATTTTAAGAGTAGGGCCCAATTCACTATTGGGGCGGGACGTAAATCGATACAGGATTCAGCAGCCATTGACCGTCATCCACAGTTGGGTGAAAGCTGAGTCCCAAATAAGTTGTAGATTAGGGAGAGACAGCAGTGGCAACCAAGTCAGACACTTTATTCGTTCGCCCGGAGGCAGGCGACCGGGCTTCGCTTTGGCAGATCCTCAAAGAAACGGTGCGAGAATGGCTCGACGACGACGCTTCGCAATTGGCGGCCGCGCTCTCGTATTACACCGCCGTATCGATTGCGCCGCTGTTGGTCCTGCTGGTGGTGATCATCGGCCTGTTCTTGGGGGAAGAGCTCGCCCAGAGTCAGCTTTTGGGCCAGTTGCGCGGGGCTATAGGCCCTGAAGGGGCGCGCTTTCTCGAAACAGCGCTGGAAAACGCCGATCAACCAACGATGGCCAGCATTGCCGGCATCCTGAGCTTTCTCACGCTCATCTGGAGTGCCACCAATGTCTTCGGTCAACTACAAAATTCGTTGAATCTCATCTGGAATGTCGAGGATGAAGTGGGTGGCGGTCTCTGGAACACGATCCGAGCCCGCTTTCTCTCCTTCA
>CAZMRA010000254.1:0-7473 GCA_964568485.1 uncultured Caldilineaceae bacterium
CGGTGGGCGGCAACAAACCGCTGATCAAGCCGATCAACGTAGTTTTACCCGCGCCATTGGGGCCCAGCAAGCTGAAGATTTCACCAGCTCTCAACTGCAGATTCACATCTTTAACAGCGTGGAGCTGGCTGCCGTCACTGCGTCGGTAGATTTTACTCAACCCTTGCGTCTGCAGGATCCAACTCATAGTCAAAATCCCCTCGCATAGAGCGCACAATGTGACAAATCTCGACGCGTTTCGCCGCCTACTTAGGCTAATACTTTGGCGGCCATTGCTGCGCCAACGATCCCTGCATCGTTGCCCAGCTGGGCAGGCACCAGTTCGGCACGCACCGAGAGATATTTACCAAATTTTTCATATTTGCGGCTCACACCACCGCCGATAATAAAACAGTCGGGCGAGAATAAGCGTTCCATATACTCTAGATATTCATTGACGCGCTCTGCCCATTCTTTCCAGCTCAGATCTTCTTCGTCGCGAATACGGGCGGCCGCGCGGTGTTCGGCATCCTTACCCCGCACAATCACATGACCAAATTCAGTATTGGGCAACAGCACGCCTTCGGTAAAGATGGCGCTGCCAATGCCTGTGCCAAAGGTCAACATGATCACCACCCCTTTGCGCCCTTTCCCTGCGCCAAAGGTCATCTCAGCGACACCGGCTGCGTCGGCATCATTGAGGACCCGCACAGGTAGGCCAGTAGCTTCACTGAAAAGCTGCTCCGCATTGGTACCAATCCAGCTTTTATCGACATTGGCCGCAGAGAGGGTAACCCCATGTTGCACAATCGCCGGAAAGGTACAGCCGATCGGCCCCTGATAGTTAAAGTGTTTCACCAGTTGTGCAATCACCTGCGCTACCGCCTCCGGTGTCGCAGGCTTGGGCGTTGCAATCTTGTGGCGGTCGGTAGCCAACGCACCTGCATCTAAATCGACCGGTGCGCCTTTGATGCCACTACCCCCGACGTCAATCCCCAGGATATGCATCTCTTCCTCCGTTCTCATTCGGTTTCATCATGGTTGGGTTCAAGCCATTGATCAAGCAGACAAATTGATCAAGGAAGTCGCTTGTTTCGCAGGTATAACGATGTATACTTGCAGTCTACAATGGAGAGGCCGCTCTCGCCAAATAGGTGAAGAAGTGCATCATTGGGGCTTGCTGGGCCGGATTCTGAGCGTAGCCAGTTTGCACAAAAGGCAGTTGTACGATAAAAAAGACCTTATTACCTTACACCTAGGCCCAATAACCATCCATTCAAAATCCAAACCGGCAGCCATCCATCGTAGTGCCTATGCTTTTCCAAAGTGATATTCTAGCACCAAATCCTGCGCAACGTCAGTCTATTGTATCCATCCTGACCGCGGCCCTCAATGCGGTTGATCCAAGTGAGGCGGTCCGCCGCGTCTTACGCCGCGAGGGCAATCACTTGCAGATTGGCGATCACCAGTACGATCTGAACAAAATCCGCCGCGTGATTGTACTCGGTGCGGGCAAAGCCGGTGCGCCGATGAGCCAAGCGGTCGAAGCGGTGCTAGGCGATCGCATCACGACAGGTTTAGTCGTGGTCAAGACCGATCACGTGGCCGAAACCAAGCTAATCGAACTGGTCGAAGCCAGCCATCCTGTGCCCGACCAAGCGGGTTTCGAGGCAGGGCAGCGCCTCTTGAAGCTGGCCGAGCAGGCCACCGAAGACGATCTTGTGATTGCGTTGCTCTCGGGCGGTGGCTCGGCACTGCTCGAAGCTCCAGCAGGTCAACTTACCCTGGCCGACTTTCAAGGCTTGACCCAAGCGTTGCTGGCATGTGGGGCGACGATCAACGAGATGAATTGTCTGCGCAAACATTGCAGCGCGGTCAAAGGGGGGCAATTGGCTCGGGCTGTTGCGCCCGCCCAGTTGGTTACCCTGGTGTTGAGCGATGTCGTGGGCAGTCCGCTCGATGTGATCGCCAGCGGCCCCACCGTACCTGATACCACCACTTGGCAAGACGCGTGGGCCATTGTGGAAAAGTATGACTTGGCAACCAAATTACCGGCGGCGATTGTCCAGCATTTGCAGGCTGGCTTGGCTGGTGATCTCCCCGACACGCCCAAGCCAGACGATCCCAGCTTCGCCACGGCGCGTACCTTAATCGTGGCGGATAACCGGGTGGCGGCGCAAGCGGCGGTCGCTCAAGCCAAAGAGCTGGGTTACCATCCGCTGCTCTTGACCACCTATCTGCAAGGGGAAGCCCAAACCGTTGCCAGCTTTGCCGTCGCACTTGCCCAAGAGATCCAAAGTACCGACCAACCCGTAGCGCGGCCAGCCTGTCTGATCCTCGGCGGCGAGACCACCGTCACGTTGGGCGAACGGCCAGGACAGGGCGGGCGCAATCAGGAATTGGCCTTGGCTGCTGCATTACAACTGCAAGGCACGGAGGGCATTACCATTGTTTCCTTGGCCACCGATGGCACCGACGGGCCAACGGATAGTGCGGGTGGCATCGCCGATGGCGGCACCGTGGCGCGTGGTCAGCAACAAGAGCTCGACGCTCGCGAGCATCTACGTCGGCATGATGCGTATCCCTATCTGCGCGCCACGCAAGACCTGCTGATCACGGGGCCCACGCGCACCAATGTCAATGATTTGATCTTTATCTTTGTTTTGTAGCGTGATGGAGAGTCGGCATACGACTGACGATTCATCACACTCATTCATTCGCCATACAAATTTCATTGTCCGTATAAGGAGCTGATTCTCATGCCACAATTGACTGTCGAAGGTTATGGTACCTTTACCGTTCCTGACAACAAGCGCTTGGTCCTTGCCCTGGTCGACGAGGCCGGCGTTGATCAACTCCATGCATGCGGTGGTAACTGCCGTTGCACCACCTGCCGCGTTGAGTTTGTCAGTGGAGAGCCGGAACAAATGACCGAAGCCGAGAAGAACAAGTTGGCCGACAAAGGGCTCAGTGGTGTGCGCCTTTCGTGCCAAATTCTCTGCGACCATGACATGACCGTGCGTGCGATCAGCCGCTTGGAAGGCAGTGGTCGCCCCGATCCAGGCTCACGCCCTGAAGCAGAGATCCATCCGCAGCCAGTCGTTTGGGTGGAGAAAGAGTAATCATCAGCCGGGTAATACCTGGTACCTCACTGGCCTGGTATTGCCCGGTTACTCACGCGGCTTTTTGGATGATCAGGCCGATCGAGGTGGTGACAAACCAACCGTTGCGCAACTTGAGGTGGTTGGTTGGCCGATAGGGCGGCGTATCGATCAGCTTGTCAATTGGCAGATCGCCCGGGGTAAAGTCCAGTTCAATCTGGTGCCCCTGCCGCCGGAGGGCACGAGCAATCCGTTCGATATCGCGACGGCGAAACAGTACCTCTTGCCCAGACCAGCGGGTCAGCCAGTTGGACGACACATTAAACTCCGTCGTATGCACGGCCACGCCGCCGGGACGCAACCGTTCAAGGGCGGCAAAGAGAAAGTCCTCGCCCAGCTTCATCGTTCCCAGATGCTCTAAGGCACAACAAGACCAAAGAAAATCGAATTCGCCTAGATCCTGCGGAATTGCGCGCATATCCACGGCGCGAAAGCGCACGCGCTCGGCAAACACGGCAGGATCGCAAATACCGCGCAAGTTTAATTGCTCAAGGTGAGCTGCGTGTTGACCAGTCGTCACCCAGCCACCTTGTTCAGCCGCACTCGCGGCTTGGTCGGTGGCAAGAATCGAACAGCCCAGCGAGGCAAAGAGGGCGCTTAGCGGCTCTTGCCCCACGGCAAATCCCAGCCCACGCATGCCGGGTTGCAGAAATCCACGCTCGTGTAAAGCTTGGGCCACATAACACCATTCCCATACTTTGCGATGAAAATGATTGCGCGGCTCGCGTAGCTGATCACACCACGCTTGAAAGGGAGCCGACGCCAGCTGGGCCTGCGTACAGAGACATGATTTTAACCATTGGGCAACATTCGGCATGACAACCACACAGTGCGCTAGTTTGATGGGTGCTTCGCAGCAACGATACGGATGCCATTATAGGGAATCGCGCAATGGCCTGTCAAACACCTGAAGCCGCCCACCCACAGATGCAAACAGGGGCTTCACGAAAATCAAGTTCCTTCGTGAAGCCCCTGTTTGGTTTACAGCACCACAATCGCTGAGCGAACTACTTGCAGCTTACTCCCCAGAGATCAGCGGCATAAAGAGGATGTGCCCGGATGGTTCACCGCCGCCCGGTTCCTCTGGTTCTTCCGGCTCTTCGGGCTCCTCTGGTTCCCCCGGTTGTTCTGGCTCTTCTGGATCATCCTTTGGTGTTACGGTGATGGTCACGGTGCCGATGTTAGAATCTAACAAGCCATCACTGGCTACAAAGGTGAAGCTATCGGTACCAACGAAGTCACTATCTGGCGTGTAGATCAGGTAAGGCGGGCTGCCTGACAAGACGCCATGGGTGGGCTTGTCAATAATCTTATAGAGCAACGATTCATCGTCACTCGCTGTCAGCTCGATAGCAACCGCCTGTCCCTGCACGGTGGTCACGGCAAGGTTGTCCGCCACGGGCACCCGATTGTTGACCGTCCAACGGTAGCTGGCTGCTACCCCCACGATCTGGCCATTGCGTCCACGGACCCGGAATTCGTGCTGGCCATAGCCCAAGCCGCTGTACGATTTGGGGCTGGTGCAAGCCGCAAACGCAGCACCATCCAAGCTGCACTCGAAGCTGGCCGCCCCATTGCCAGTGAAGACAAAGGTTGCTTCACGTGCCAGGGTCGGATCGCTCGGCCCGCTGACGATGGTAGCATCGACTTGGCTAGCCCCGATCCACCAGGTATAGGCGGCTGGGGAGAGATCAGGGAAACCGCGGCTGTCGACAGCCCGCACGCGGAAGGTATGGCTGCCTTTGCTCAAATCACTATAGGTGATGGGGCTCACACAGAGTTCGTAAGGCGCCTGATCCAGTTGACATTCAAACATTGCGGCATTGGCTGACCCGCTGAAGACAAAGGTAGCCGTTGGTTCGCTATTCGGGTCGGCTGGTCCGCTCAGAATTGTGGTATCGGGGGCATTACTGTCGGAAAGCACAGACACAATCTCTTGCGTCACCTCACTGCGCCGGCCCGCAAAGTCGATCGCACGTGCAGTGACTTTGAGCGTCCGCCCTTCGGGATCAGGCACAAAGATGGCGGTTTGCCATCGATTGTTGTCAAAGGTTGCATCGACAAAGTCCCCGCCGTCTATGCTAATTTGCACCGCAGCTAGGCCCAGTGTATCACTCGCCGAGCCGTGGAAGCGCAGCATCCCACTCAGCGGCTGCCAAGTATCGGCCAGAGTCAGCGACTTGGTGTCGATACTCACACTTGGGGCCGCCTTATCCACCAGGAACTTGACTGGGAAGAGTGTTGTCTGGGTGACGCCTGCCCAATCCGTGGCTTGCGCCACCAGGGTATGTTCACCTTCACTAGACACGGGGATGTTCAGCGTGCGCTGCACATTGATCCGCGCCTCATCTTGGGCAAAGTCCAACGTTTGGACCTCAGCGCCATTGAGGCGGATCGTCACCGTGCGGAGTGCAGCTGCGGCTTCGGCAGCAACGGTTACGCTGATCGTATTACCAGCTGCGATCACACTGCCTTCGCTCGGCGCGACGATCAACGCATGGGGAGTATCCGCAACCTCATCAGCGAGCAGATTCGCCGCCATCATTTGAATTCCCGCAGCTGCTGCGGACGAATCGGTTGGACCGGTACTCGCCTGGGCACAGTGGCCCACGGTGTCACAAGCGCTTACCGTTGCCAGCGGTTCGAGCGTGGGCAGCCACAGGGTATACGAGATGGCCAAGCCATCGCGGATCGTGAGATCCGGGAAGAGGCCTTGCAGGGCGGTCAGGTCGGCAAAGGAGCGGGTTGGGACCGCGACGCTCAGCCCTGGGCAATCGAAGCTGGCCTCATCCAAATGGCGATCCACAGCCGCGCAGACGAACTGAATGGCATAACGCCGTTGCTGGCTCGGCAAATCAAAGTAATCGACGCCGGTTGGGGTAGCCGTCATCACCACACGGGGAGCGGTGGTATCGATGGTTCCCCGCCAGAGATTCGCGCTGATCGCCACATTGCCGAGCAGGTCAGTGCTGCGTAGGTCGATCTGGTAGGTATCCTCCAGCCCAATCGGGATCTGGTAGCTCCACGTGGTGGTTGTCACGCCCGCGCCACGCTCGGCCAGGGTGACCGGAGTCCAAGTGCGGTTGAGGAGGGCTTCAGCTTCCGCAGCTGTGAGGCCGGCCGGTAGTTGTGCGCTCTGCTCCACGGGAGTGAAGGCGATCTCCAACTGGTCGATGCCGACAACGCTATCCGTGTCCGAAATCACCCCACCGATGGTGAGCGTTTGGGAAATGATCTGCCGGGTGGCATCGGTCACACTCAGCGCCGCCTCAGGGCCACGCCCATCCAAATGGATGACCGTTTGTGCTGGAGTCGCCTGATTCCCCATCAGGTCGCTGGCCTGCACGGTTACCGTATAGCTGCCGGTGGGGTCGTAGAGCCCAGCATCCAGCAGATAATTGATTGACCAAGTGCTGCCACTGAGGGTCGCCAACTGAGTCGTTTGTGGCATGCCCACGCCCGAGTGTTGCTCGAGGCGGACCAGCAGCGAATCTGGACGGACGCCATTGTCATCGGTAGCTGTGCCGCTCAGCGCCACCTGCCAGCGCTCCTCCGCATTCTTGGTCGGCTTCACGGTAGCAGTTACCGGAGTGATGGACACCGTCGGGGCAGTGGTATCGATGGTGAGAGCAAGCGGCGCGCTCGGCGTGCCAACATTGCCGACCCGATCAATCGCCCGGACACGCAGGCTCACGGAACCACTGTGGCCAGCCAACGAGAAGGCCCAGGTGTTGGCCCCTTCGGCCACTTGCCAAGCCCCATTGTTGACGCTGATTTCAACGCGCTCGATCCCAGAGGTAGCATCGCTTGCGGAGCCACCGATCACATAGCCAGGACCGACCACCGCATTGTTCGCCACCGAGGTAATTTGCGCTGTAGGTAGATCGCTATCCACCGTCAAGGTCAAGCTGTTGCTGACGGCGAGGCGTCCACCGCGCGTATCTTGTTGTTGGGCTTGGATTTTGGCCCAGTAGACATTCTTATTTACCGTCGGATCTGTTCCAGCCGCGACACAGTAGGATTGCTGGGTGCGGTTATAGATGCCTTGGATCGTCTCTTGCGTGAGTACCACCGAGAAGATCTGCAGATGATCCAAATCGGCCTGCAATGGCATCGTATTTGTACTGCTTTTGCCGATGTACCAAGTGGCAGCGCCATTGAGCGAGATATTCGCCGTCCCCGGTACACCAATCACCCCATTTCCATCCACATAGGCTTCGACCCGGCCTGTGGTGCGGTTGCGATTGACCGCCACGAAATGCCATTGGTTGTCATCGATGCGGCTGGCGGCTTGGGCGTTAAACCCTGGGACATTGACAGAGAGCCGCCCTTG
>CAZMRA010000255.1:0-7473 GCA_964568485.1 uncultured Caldilineaceae bacterium
GCGTGCTAAAACAGCCGCAGTCGCTCCCCCATCTCCTGCTCGTTGGCCGACTCGCCAGACCATGCTGCGCATCAACATGGCACCGACATCGCGCTCAGCACTGCCTAAACTGATGATCCGCCGCACAATCGTGGCTGCATCATCGATCAGCTCGACGCGGCTGCCCGTCTCTTGCCCACTTGCAACATGGCCCCCAATTGGCCCGAGGGTGGGGGCCAAAAGGTCGGCAATGGTATTGATGCCAAAGCTGATCTGTTTTTGTGAGTCTGGCAACCCCACAACTTTCGGTGTGTATTTGACCTTGAACATAAGCTTTTTCTGGATATTTTGTAGGTTCTATACTGGCGAAACCCCATGCTAGCACCACATCTCTGGATGCTAGTCAGCGGTACTTCACCTTGCGAACTACTTTTATCGTATCGATGAATCGGGAAACGAGCCACGTGGTGACAGCAAATATACGGACACCAGGCCACTGCTTGCTGCACTCAGCGGCAGAGCTAGACCCGATGATCGATTTCTGCTCAGGATTGTGTTTGTTTAATAAACTTAAAGCAGAGTGTACATGATTCTATGGGGATTATCAAAAAATTGTGCTGCAGATCGCATTACCACCAGACCCAGACAATTTCAAGCGGAAGAAGCGCCTGGGAGGATAAACGCGCTATGCAGCACAATTTCGGCACAATTTAGCTATCAATCATACAACAAATAGGGTTGGACACGCGCTGGCCAATCAGCGACTGTGGTCCATTCGTCGATCTGTGCTGGGGTCACGGTTGCCGGTTGTGACAACGCCGTGCGCACAGCCGGATTGCCCACCAGCCGATCAAAGTGGCCATAACCTTGGCCCGCGGCCGCAGTTGGATAGGGCAGCCATTCGAAGGTGTTAGGATGCTGTTCGCTGATCAAGCGCACGAGCTGGAGCCCTGCGGCGACCGGGCGGATCGTGGACTCATCCAACACATGGAGCATGATGCCTTGACAAAGCTCGTTTGCATATTTGCTGGCTGTTGGGCTGAATTGCACTGCGCGGGCGCGCAAACCGGGCAACGCCAATTCATTGAAGCGATTGGCAATAGTATAGGCATCGAGCCAGGGCGCGCCGATTTGGCGGAATGGCGCCGTAGTACCCCGCCCCTCGCTGACATTGGTCCCCTCAAAGAGACAAGTGCCTGGGTAGATCAAGGCCGTTTCATAGCTGGGCAGACTGGGCGAAGTCGGGATAAAGGGCAAGCCTGTTGCCGACCAGCGTTGGGCACGCGTCCAGCCCTGGGCGCGGATCACCTTGAGATCGACACCCAGCCCGCGCTCGGCGTTCCAGAGTTGGGCCAGTTCACCAACCGTCAAGCCATGGCGGATTGGGATTGACCAGCGACCAACAAAGCTTGAGATCTCTGTATCGAGCATGGGGCCTTCACAATCGGCCAAGTTGCCACCGAGCGGATTGGGGCGATCCAAGATCCATAACGGCAGCTGATGTTCGCTGCAGGCTTCGAGCACGTGCGAGAGGGTCCAGATATAGGTGTAAAAGCGCACCCCGATATCGGGAATATCAAACAGCAAGAGGTCAAGCCCGGCCAGCATCTCTGCGGTTGGCCGGTAGGTCTGCCCATAGAGGCTATAAACGGTCACCCCGGTGAGCGGATCGACCTCATTGCCGACTTCGGCCCCATCGGCAGCTGCTGCGCCGAGGCCATGTTCAGGCGAAAAGAGCGCTACGAGCTGTACCCCGGCTTGTTGCAAAGCCAACCGCGTGAATTGCAGTGGCTGCGGAATAGCCGCGGTCGTGGCTACATCGTTAGTGATCAAACCAACTCGGCGCCCGGCCAGCGAATCTAGTTGATCAGTGAGGAGGACATCAATACCAAACTTGGTCATTGTCGGCTCAAAATTTCAGCGATGGCGCTACACAAGTAATCCATATTCTCGCTTGTCATCCCGGCCACGTTGATGCGCCCGCCACCGACCACGTAGATGGCATACTCATCGCGCAGCGCCTTGACCTGGTCAGCATTCAACCCGGAGAAGGAGAACATACCCCGCTGGTTGGCAATGAACGAGAAATCGCGTTGCACACCCTTTTCGTTGAGCGTTTCGACGAAGAGGTGGCGCATGGTGTTGATGCGGTCGCGCATCTCGCTGACTTCCGCTTCCCACTGGGCGCGCAATTCGGGATCGCTCAAAACGGTGGTGACAATGGCTGCCCCATGCGCGGGCGGATTGGAGTAGTTGGCACGAATGGCCTGTTTGAGGTGGCTCAACGCGCTTTGCGCAGCGGTTTCATCTGCGGCCACCAAGGTCAAAGCACCGACCCGCTCGTTGTACAGCCCAAAATTCTTGGAGAAGGAGCTGGCGATCAAGGCTTCGCGGCTCGTTTCGAGCACCTTGAGTAGCCCCGCGGCATCTTCCTGCAACCCATTGGCAAACCCTTGATAAGCAAAGTCGATCAGCGGCAGGATCTTGCGTTCCGCAATGATCTCGCTCACGCGGGCCCATTGTTCAGGCGTCAGATCGCTACCGGTGGGGTTGTGACAGCAGCCGTGCAGCAACAAGATGTCCCCTTCGGGAATCTGTTGGAGTGCTGCCGTAAACTTTTCGAAATTGATACCATTCAGCGCGGCATCAAAGTAGGGATAGACCGAGACAGTGAGCCCCGCAGCCCGGAAGATGTTGGGGTGGTTGGGCCAAGTCGGGTCACTGATCCAGACGCCTTTGCCGGGGAGCAAGCGTGCCAGCAGATCGGCCGCAATGCGCAGCGCACCTGTGCCGCCGGGGGCTTGCGCAGTGGCAGCCCGTTTGCTTTTCACGACTTCGTGATCTTCACCCAAGAGCAGATTTTGCACAGCGGTGGCATAGGCGGGCGTGCCATCAATATCGAGATAGCTTTTGGTGGTCTGCGTTTGGAGAAGGCGCTCCTCGGCCTGCTTGACCGACGCTAAGACAGGGGTGCGGCCAGCTTCATCTTTGTAAACGCCCACCCCGAGATTGATTTTCTTTGGGTTGGGATCTTTGCGGAATGCTTCAGTCAACCCCAAAATGGCGTCCGGCGGGGCCGGTGTAATCCCTTCAAACATAAATGAGAATCCTTGTGTAACCCAGCAAAAATTGAGTAGAAACGAATCATCGATCGGGGCTTATATCCCGTAATCTATATTATACAAATAAATCCACCAGTTGGAATTGTTCGACATCAACCAAGCCGTGATCAGTCAGTTTGAGTTTGGGAATCACGGCCAGCGCTTTGAAGCTCATGGCCATAAAGGGATCGTGCAGTTCGGAGCCCAGCGCCCGCGCTGCGTGGATCAGCGCATCGTATTGGCGGCGCACTTCCGCAATTGGTTGGTCGCTCATTAACCCGGCCACGGGTAAGGCCAGCTCGGCCAGCACCTGCTCGCCGTCGGTCACCACCAGGCCGCCGCCCAACTCGGCAATCCGCTGCACAGCCCGCAGCATCGATTGATCATCCGCGCCGATTACAACGAGATTGTGATGATCATGCGCGACAGTGCCCGCAATCGCCCCGCGGCGTAATCCCATCCCTTGGATGAAGCCCAAACCGGAGGCGCCGCTACCTCGATGGCGTTCGATTACCGCAATTTTGAGAATATCGCGCTCGACATCGGCCACGGCTTCGCCCGCGACGATGCGCGCGTCGACAATCTGTTCGGTGGTGAGCAACTGCTCGTCGATGGTACCGATCACGCGGATGCGCGAACCGCGCGCCGGAATGCGCAAGTCGAGTTGATCCCAGTCGATTTTGACGCTGCCGCCGATGGCGGCTGGCACGGGATCCGCCGGTGCTGAGACAAGCAATTTGCCCGCTTCGACCACCAATTGCCCCCCGCTATAGACTTGCCGGGGGCGAAACTCGCGCAGATCGTCGACGATCACCAAATCGGCCACGCGGCCCGGGGCCAGCGCACCGCGGTCGTGCAGCCCAAATCGTTCTGCCGTATTGAGCGTGGCCAGCCGAATGGCAGTGATGGGATCCAAGCCAAAGGCAATGGCTTCGCGGATCATATAATCGATGCTGCCCTGGTCGAGGAGATCGCTAGGGATGCGATCGTCGGTGCAAAAGCAAATGCGCTGCTGATTTTGTGGGGTGATAAGTGGCAGCAGCGCGTGAAGATTGTGCGCAATGGTGGCTTCGCGGATCAGAATATAGAGCCCGCGGGCCAATTTCTCGCGCGCTTCGGCCACGGTGGTACATTCGTGTTCGCTGGTAATGCCGGCAGCCACGTAGGCGTTGAGCCCCTGGCCCAGTACATTGGGCAGATGGCCATCGATCGGGCGACCGGCAAAGGCGGCGATCTTGGCCAGCAACGCCGGATCGCCGGCGATCACGCCAGGGAAATTCATGACTTCGGCCAAGCCGAGGACGTTGCCCTCGGCCAATAAGGTGCTTAAATCGTCGGCTTCCAGGCGAGCGCCGCTGGTTTCCATGTGGGTGGCAGGCACACAGGACGAAGCCATCAAGTAGACGGCGAGTGGTAAGGCGCGGCTCTGTTCGGCCATGTAGCGAATGCCGGCCAAGCCCGCCACGTTGGCGATCTCATGGGGGTCGGCGACAACTGTGGTCACGCCGCAGGGGAGCACTGCCTGGGCAAATTGAGCAGGCGTACAGAGGCTGCTTTCAATGTGGACGTGCGCGTCGATCAAGCCCGGGGCAACAAAGGCGCCCGCTAAATCAACCTCGGTTTGGCCAGCGTAGCCCGGCCCGATCCCGGCAATCCGTCCAGCATAAATGGCGAGATCTGCCTGTTCGATCTCGCCTGAAAAGACATTGACCAGTCGACCATTCCGCAGAACGAGTGTGGCTGGTGCCTCACCGCGGGCCACAGCCAGTAATTCTGATGTGTTCATAAGTTACCCTCCGACCACTAGCCATTATAGCACACTCAAATCGGCATCGTACCTAGTATTTTTCGGCCAAAACAGGCGTCGGATCGCCACTTAAGCAGACAGCTAATCAAATGTTGTAGCGATGACATCTGTTGGGCCTCTCTAGCGGGGCGCTCGGAAATTAGTTATTCTGGGGGATTGAGTTTCCCAGCAAATGGGCGTACAATAGCCCTAGCGACCCATTCTTTTTTCAACAAGCGACTAAGTATTAATGCGAATCACATTTTATGGAGCGGCTCAAGAAGTCACTGGTTCGATGCACCTAATTGAGGTGAACAATCAGCGCATTCTGTTGGAATGTGGACTTTATCAGGGCCATCGTGCTGAAACGTACGAGCGTAACCTAAACTTTCCCTTCGATCCTAAGACGATTGACACATTAATCTTGAGCCATGCGCACATTGACCATTCCGGCAATATTCCCAATTTGGTCAAGCAGGGCTTTAAGGGCAACATTTGGGCGACTTCAGCCACGCGCAATTTATGTACTTATATGTTGTTGGATAGCGGCCACATTCAAGAGCAAGATGCCGTCTATGTCAACAAGATCCGCAAGAAACACAAAGAACCACCGATCGAGCCAATCTACACGCAACGAGATGCCCAAAATTGTTTGGAACAATTTCTGACGGTGGGACTACATCGCCCAGTCTTGGTGGCCGATGGCGTGGAGCTGACCTTTCACGAAGCTGGTCACATCCTCGGTGCGGCTTCGGTTGTCTTAGAGATACGTGAGCATCAAACAGGCAAGCACTGGCGATTGGTCTTCAGCGGTGACTTGGGACGAACCGAAGCGTCGATCTTGCATGCGCCCGAACGTATCGATTCGGCGGATTTGGTGATCATGGAGAGCACCTACGGTGATCGCTTGCACGGCTCTTACGAATCAGCCCGGCATCTGTTGCGAGATGTTGTCAACTCAACCGCGAAGCGTCGTGGTAAGGTGATTATCCCCGCGTTTGCAGTGGGGCGCACCCAAGAGCTGCTCTATGCCTTCAACCAGCTCGATGCTGCCGGGGATATCCCCCCAGTTTCGATCTTTGTTGATAGTCCGCTGGCCGTTAATGCCACCGATGTTTTCCGCCTCCACCCCGAAGAGTGGAACGAGGAAGTCCAACAATTTTTGCTCAAGACGGATGGGCGTCGTAGCCCCTTTGATTACGACCAAGTGGAGTATATCCGCGAGGTACGCCGCAGTAAACAGTTGAACTTCATGAGTGATCCAGCTGTGATCATCTCGGCCAGTGGTATGGCTGAAAGTGGCCGGGTCTTGCATCATTTGAAGAATAATATTGGTGACCCGGATAACACCATTCTGATCGTGAGCTTTCAGGCTGAACACACTCTCGGGCGGCGGATCAAGGATGGTGCCAGCCGGGTGCGGATCTTTGGCGAAGAACATGAGGTGCGCGCCCGCGTCGTCAGCATCGAGGGCTACAGCGCGCATGCCGACCAAGCCGAATTGTTGCAGTGGGCGGCTGGCTTTCGTCGTGATCGCTTGCAGCAGATCTTCTTGGTGCATGGCGAGCCTGAACCAGCCAACACCCTGGCCGATAAGTTGCGTACTGAGCAACAGGCAAAGGTGACGATTCCGGTTCGTCACCAACAGATAGAACTTTAGCCAAATTCGCAGAACTTTTTTCGAACTTTTTCGTCCTACTGATTGAATCTCAGACTTTCGCTTGTGACCCAATCTTAGTCGAGTTCATCCATTAGCCTGGCTATGTGCGTCTTTTGACCGCGCGCGGCCTGTGGCTAGTTGAACCTCACTCGATGCCGCGAAAGCCAGGGCAGTGCTCGTCGAAGCACGCTTCACTTACGTTGAACAATCAGACAACCATCAGAATCGGCCAAGTCTATAAGGGGTGCATGTCGATTTTGCATGGCAGTATCGAGTCAGGAAGGTGTCGCAACCCAGCTGATGCGTAAGCTAGGAGATACTGCCTTGTACAGCTTTGTTCAGCAGGTGTTGCTGCGCGGTTGAAGGATGGAGAGGGTAAAGCAAAGTTGTGATGGATGTCATTTTGCAAGTAAGCATGTCATGATTGAAATCTTTGTCAGCGAAGTGAAGGAGCTATTATGAAAGAGAAGCAACGCCAGTTGCAGAGAAAGCTTCGAGGGGTGCTGGCTTTGGCCATAGCACTACTTTTCGGCGCGACACTTCTTCCCAGTGCCGTGTTGGCCGCACCTGCTGAAGCTCCCGCTGCTCATGGCTATAGCTGCGAAGCCGTCCATGTTGTAAAGCGCGGACAGTCGCTCTCGGCTATCGCCCGGTACTACGGAGTGAGTATCCAGAGACTAGCGAGTGCCAATAATATTCGAAATTGGAACAAGATCTATGTGGGGCAACGGCTCTGCATTCCGGGGTACGTCGCACCGCAGCCGCAGCCAACACCTCCGCCTCCTCCACCACCGCCGCCAACCAATTGTGAGTTCGGGTACCACACCGTGTGGTATGGCGATACCTTGAACCAGATCGCCCGCCACTATGGGACAGATATTTGGACACTCATGCGGCTCAATGGCTTGCAAAATGCCAATCACATTTATGTGGGTCAGGTATTGCGT
>CAZMRA010000256.1:0-7448 GCA_964568485.1 uncultured Caldilineaceae bacterium
GGGCTTGCCGGGCCCTTGTTGCCGCCCTTTGCAATCGCGGATGTGCACATGCTTCACGCGGCTCAGCACCGCCGCGATCGCCTCGACCGGGTTTTCGTTCGCCCGATGAATATGCGAAGGATCCATATCGATGCCAAAATTGGGCGAGTCGATGGCGGCGATCGCCTGCAAGGTGGTCGGCGTGTTGTAGATGCTTGCCCCCACATGCGCCTTGACACACAGCGTCACGCCATAGCGTTCGGCCATGCGTGCCAATGCCCCCAGCTCATCAATCGTCTGTTGCAGGCTGGCTTCGTCGTCGGTTTTGCCGCCGGGCCCGCAGTTGATCACTGCAATGCCGAGCTCGGCTGCGGCCTGCATGGTCTGTTCCATCTTGGCCGGGTCGCGCACTGGTTGTTCGATCGCCAACAGGGCCAATTCGTAGCGCTGCGCCAGTTCCCGGATCGGATTGACCAGCTCGCGCCAGCGATCGATTACCAGATGCTCACTCATACTGTCAATGGCCGACAGCTCAATGCCATCATACCCAGCCATGGCGGTATATTTGAAAGCGGTCTCCAGATCATAGCCGCCAAACAACACAGAATTTGCGCCAAGTTGCATAATTTTCTCCTTTGGTACAGCCCCAGGTTACGGATTGCCCAGCTTTCTCGTGCTTGATGGTTACTCGTCCATGGCAAAACGTACGCCCAGCTTGATATTTTCGTGGGGGTGCGTGACAATTTTGGGATATTCCGTGAGCAGATCGGCAAAATCCACCACGGGCTGCAGAATCGGCTCGGTAATCAGCACGCCGCTGGCGAGCAACCGCCAAGCGACTTCGAATAAACGGGACTCATCCCAGTTGGGATAATCGGGGTTTGGTTCGCTGCAAGCCCGCGAGAAGACGATCTTGGGACGGTTCATGTGCGCCTCAGCGCCCAGATCAAGGCCGGCCGGATAGGGACCAGGGTAAGCGCCGGCCACCACGGTGCCGCCATAGGCCACCCCACGCAGCGCCGCTTGTAAGGCCAAGTGATGGCCACTGTACTCGATACACACGTCGGCCCCTCGTTTACCCGTTGCGCGCTTGATCTCCAAACCCGCATCGCATTGTGTGGGGTCCAATACAAGATCAGCCCCACAGAGCTGCGCTACCTGGCGACGCAAGGGGATTGGCTCCACTGCGATCACCGGGTAGGCACCGGCCAGTTTGGCGAATTGAACAGCCAGCAAGCCAATGGCACCCATCCCAAAGACTGCCACCGCATCCCCAATACGCACATTGCCATCCCGCACCGCACCCAGCGCAAAATCAGCCGGATCAAGACAGGCCGCTGCTTGCCAAGGCACGCCAGCGGGTAAGTGACGAACGTCCTTTGCCGGCCAGACATGCTCTTGGCGCAACGAGCCATAGCGGAAGACCTGATCGCCCACCTTGAACTCGCTGACCGCTGCGCCGACTTCAATCACTTCGCCGACGCATATATTCCCAAGAGCCACGGGATAGCGCACACCCGATTGGGAGGCATCAAAGAGCTGATATTCCGGATCAAAGCGCCCGCGCGGATCGGCATAGCCTTTGTAAAGTGCCATCTCGGTGCCATGTTTTACTGCACCAAAGCGGCTGCGCACCCGGATTTCATTGGCCGCCAGCGGTTGCCGGACCAACTCACGAAATGCGACCTGCTCCTTGGCAGGGGCAATCAATTCCTTAATCTTCAAAGCATCCTCCCAATCTCTACGAGCATGGCTAGCTGGGTAAAGACTATTGCCATTCCCCCAGCAATTGATGCCGCGTCCACGCATTGAGGAGCGGATCGCTAGTCTGGGCCAGCCACTCGACCAAGCGGCCGCGCAGGCGGGCGAGCTCGTCCGCATAGCGCGGATCCGCGCTCAAGTTGTGCAGCTCGCCCGGATCGTTTTCCAGATCGTACAGTTCGTCTTCGGCGGTGGCGTTCCAGATGTATTTCCAGCGCGCTTCGCGCACCATGCGTTGGCTGTAGAGCCCAAATTGGTTGCCATAATAGGCGGCAAAACAGGCCGAACGGGTGGGATCGCCTTGGACCAACTGGCGCAGATCCGCCCCGGTCGCCTGTTCCGGCAGCGGGGCACCCGCCAGCTGATAGAAGGTTGCGGCCAGATCCAGCGCCGGCGTGACAAAGTTTTCGCAGCGTTCGCCGGCGGACAATTGCCCGGGCCAGCGCACGATTAGCGGCACACGCACGAGCTCATCGTACATGACAAAATGTTTATCGATCAGGCCGTGCGAGCCGCAGAGATCCCCATGATCCGCGCTGTAGATGACGATGGTCTGGTCGGCCAATCCGCTCTCTTCCAGAGCGGCCAGCACGCGCCCAATTTGCTGATCCAAGAGGGCGACTTCACCGAGATAGCGCCCCACGATCGGCGCCCAGGCTTCCCACGTCCAGTCGTCGATGCCCCACGTGCGGCGCTGCTGACGCTGGATGAAGGGCTTCCCACTTAGATCGTCGGCGAAGTTGGGCCACGGCGGGATCTGCTCGGGAGGGTAACGCGAAGCAAAAGGTTCGGGTACCACATTGGGCAGATGCGGCTCGCTCGGGTCCCAGCGCAGAAAGAAGGGTCGAGACTGTTCAGTCGCACTGCGCATCAACTCGATGGTGCGATCGGCGCCCCACGCCAAGCGCGACTCGCCCGGCATGATATGTGGATCGGTTTCGCCAAACCAGCGGTTTTGGCTGGGCCGGGGTGGCAAGCCCCGGGCTATGCGCCAACGCCCATAATCACTTTCCGGCACATAGGTGTGGAAGCCATAATCGGTCGGGCCACGCTCTGAGTCAACGCCCCACTTGCCCACACAGCCGAGGAAATAACCAGCTTCCCGCAGTGCTTGGCTCCAGGTCGGCAAACCAGGCTGGAGTGGTCGCCCGCCCTCGGTTTGCGGATTGGAGATATTGCCATGTTGCGCGGGCCACAAGCCGGTCAACAAGGAGGTACGAGCCGGCGTGCAGAGCGGAATCGGGCAAAAAGCCCGGGTAAAGTTGACCCCTTCGGCAGCCAAGCGGTCGAGATTCGGGGTCTCTAAGAATGGATGACCATTCACACCGAGACAATCTGGCCGGTGTTGGTCAGCGTGAATCAACAAAATATTTGGCTGTGTCATATGAACAACTCGCGCACCCAGCGTAAGCAATTGGTAGCCCAATTAAGTTCTGTATTGAGCCCCAACCCATGTCGCCCTTTCTGGTAGATGTGCAGCTCGAAGGGGACGTTATTACGGCGCAGGGCTTGGGCAAAATCGATGCTGTTTTCCACGGGCACTGCGGCATCTTCCACCGTGTGCCAGAGGAAACAAGGCGGCGTCTGCGGCGTGACGGCATCCACACACGCGACTTCGGCCAGCAACTCCTCGCTGGGCTCAGCACCGATCAACCGTTCGCGCGAGCCGGTATGCGCATAGGGGCCGCGCACCTGAATGACTGGGTAGCAGAGGATGGTGAAATCGGGGCGCAAGCTGTTACCGCCAGGATAGCGCCCATAGGCGGTGCTGCTGTGCGCGGCGAGATGGCCGCCCGCCGACGAGCCCATCACGCCGATGCGCTGCGGATTGATGCCCCATTCGCTGGCGCGAGCGCGCACGGTGCCGATAGCGGCCAGGGCATCTTCCAACATGGCCGGGTGACGAAAGCCCTCTGTCCCTAACCGGTAAGTCACGACGAAGCAGGTATACCCTGCGGCAGCGAAATACTCGGCGTAATCTTTACCCTCATGCGGAGCCAGCGCGCCATACCCGCCGCCGGGGAAGATCACCAATCCATGCCCGTTGTGCTGGGCTGGCGCAGGTCGATAACAGGTGATCAACGGCGCGGGATTGGTGGTGGCTCCCGCTAAACTGCCCGTAAACGTTTCCATGGTTGAACCTTACTGCTGGGTGCGTTATTGTCTGATGTTGGTAGTCTACTCACGCGAGCGGGCCTGCAAACGCGCTGCTTGGGCGGGATCCCCAATATGCAGGGTGTCGTACGCCTGTTGCGAACTGGTGAATGGCCCCAAGCCCTTGTGACCGTGCCAATCACCCTGGTGGTGGATTGGATTGGGCAAGCCCGTTTCGGCCTCGCGCTTGGCGATCCACGCTTCCATGCGTTCGGTGAGCTGCTCGACGATCGCCGGCTCGCTCTCGGCCAAATTGTTGTTCTCGTCGGGATCTTCCACCAGATTGTATAACTCGACCGGCGGCTTGAAGTGGAAATCCGGCTCCAAGGCGCGGATCAGCTTCCATTGGGGCGTGCGCCAACCATGTTTGCGCATCCAGGTGCATTCCGTGATGTAAAACTCGCTCTCGTACGAAGCCACCTCGCCGCTGATCAGCGGCAGCAGGCTGCGACCTTCAAAGGTGAAGGGCGATCTGTCGATCTCCGCTAATTCCAAGAGGGTGGGCACGAGATCTTTGTGCTGCGTAAATCCACTAACGCGGCGGCCAGCAGCCACTTTACCCGGGTAGCGAATGATCAGCGGTACATGGAGCACGTTGTCGTAGGTCCCATGGTGGTCGAACCAACATTCGTGATCGTATAGCGTCTCGCCGTGATCACCATTGACCACCACGATGGTTTCATCCAGAATGCCGAGCTGGGACAACGTCGTGAAGATCGTGCGGATCGCGGCATCCATATAAGCAATTGCGCCATCATATTGGGCGATCACATAATCTTTGTCGGTGATGCCCGGTGGCATCCAGCTGGCAAAGAAGTCGCGGAAGGGTTTGAAGTTCATCACCGGTTCCATCGACTTGTTTTTCGGATCGGTCTCGTTGCCGTGGTAGAACATGCGCTCAAAGGGAGCCGGGGGCAAATAGGGCGCGTGCGGATCCATATGGCGCAGGAAGAGGAAGAAGGGCTGGCGCTTTTTGGCCAATCGCTGCAACTCGGGGATCGCCACTTCATTCAGATTTTCCGCTTTGGGGCTGCGTCCCTCATTCCAACTCCCCCAACCCGGGAAGGTGAGATAGTTGTCAAAGCCGCGCGACGAGGGGTTACCGCTGAAGCCCACACAAGTGGTGTTGTACCCTTCCCCGCGCAAGATCTCGGGCAAGGTGGGCACTTCGGCGCGCAATGGCCCTTGGTGGCGTAGCGCCACAACCTGGGTACCGAAACAATCACGACCGGTCAACATCGAGGCGTAGGCTGGCGTGGTGGGGATGCTAGGTGCATAGTTGCGCTCGAATAAGGTACTTTCACGCGCAAAATGATCAATGTGCGGGGTGGTCAGCCGGTTATACCCATAGCTGCTCATATGATCAGCGCGCAGCGAGTCGATCCCCAGCAAGACGATATTGGGGCGACGCTTCGCCCGTCGTGTTGGTGGCATAGGATGAGTCCTTTGTCGTCGTTAGATGGATTGTAGATAGTCGAACAGTCGCTTGTTGATCTCAGTTTTGACCATGCGGGTCATGAGGGATTTCGTAGCCATAGGCGCGCATTCCCTCATCCAGAAAATCAAAATAATTCACCCCATCGGCAACGCTGTACCGCCCCACAGCTTCGGCCCGGACGGGAATGCGGGCCAACGGAATGCCCAAATATTCTTCCAAAGTGGTTAACGTCTGCTCTTGCTGCTGCACAAAATCTTCAAAGCGGATGCGCAGCCATTTCGCTGGTTTGGGCGTCGCTTTGACGATCTCGTATTGGTATTGCCACGAGATCGCCCGACTGGCGCGCAAGCGTAACTCATCTAGCGGCGAACGCTCATTCTCCTCCCCCTCGGCAGGTGCGGCGGCATTGGCCTCCACCGCTTCCTGCCAGAGCTGAGGATAGCGAGCTTGCAAGAAGTCATCGACGGGCGGATAGTCGATGCCAAAATCATGCAGATCGTCGGTCAAATGGCGCGCCAGAATGTTGTCGCGTGGATTGCGCACCCAGTGAATATAGTGGATCTCGGGGAAGAGGCGCACGATCCAGGGGAAGACCAAAGTCGTTTCCGGGATCTTCCAGCCTTTGACCGGCTGTTCGCTCGCCAATACCGTAGTCAGATATTGCTCGATCAGCTGGATAAACTCCTGGGGGATTGGCATCTCGTGCAGCGCTGAGAAATCCCAGTGCAAATCACCGAGCCAACGCACATGCCGGGCCAGCACGCGGCATGCTTCATACATCGCTTGGGGTGGCAAGAGATCGCCCGATTGGTTGAGCGGCTCGCCCATGTAGACATTACTTGCCGATAAGGTGTGCGACATGGCGCGTGTGCCGCCATGACCGCGACCAATAATGGTGATCAAAGACATGCGATTGTTCCGTCAATTCTCGTTAGGCTATTTTGGTAAGCACGGATTTGGGCAGTCACAACCATTGTACGGATAGGGTCGTTGTTATTCCAAATAGAGGGTTTGCTCGGTTGGAATGATGGCGAGTGTTTGTAACACGCGTGCACCCAAGCTCGGTGTCAACAGGAGAGAGATCGCAGCGGGGTCGACAAAGGAAAATTCGCTCAACTCGGCTTGCGGCAGACGAATTTGTGCGATCTCGGCGGCGGTGAGGACGCCACCCCAGAAGATAAACATCACGCCATCGCTGCGTTCGCCCACCGCAGGGATGTAGCTGACTGACAACAACCGTTCGAAATTCCTGGGGAGCCCCAATTCTTCTTGAATCTCGCGCTGACAGGCCTGGCGGGGCGATTCATTCGCCTCAACAATGCCACCGGGAATCTCCCATTGGGGCTTGTAGGTCGGGTTCACCAATAGCAGATGGCCGCGCTCATCCAAAAATAGGGCCCCCGCAGCCATCCGTTTTTTGGGCAATGCAGCATACAGGCTCTTCAGATCGCTCATGATGCTCACAGGTTCTCGCCCCACGCTACGAGCGCCATTCTCCGCGCTCAGCCAGCAAATGGAAAGGTCCCTTTATAGCCCAATGCATCCAGCGTGAATTGGTGGTCACTGACAAAGCGAATGCCTGGGAACATGGGATTCTGCTGGTAGTGCAGCACAATATTGGCGCGCATATCATCTGCCGGGTCAACGCCGAATTTGGCGCCTTGGTGGGGCAGATGGCTGTAGAAGATCACAACATCCCCCGCCATGGGGTAGAGATGCACTTGCTCAGATTCATCACACCACTTCTGGAAGGGATCATTGCGATCTTCGGTATAACGCAGGAAGGGGCGCAAGGATTCAGGGATCGGCTTCTCCAGATAGCCCTTCAGAAAGGTCAAGCGCCCACGATCTGGCGTGTTATCGGTCAGATAGAAGGTGGCATTCATGCAAAGGGCCTGTGCGGCGGTCTGGGTTCCAGCCTTCTCTGCTTGGTAATAATAGTCATAAAAATCCATATGCCACTCCTGCGTATACGGGCCAGGATTGACATGGGCGCGCAAACTGCGCAATTGGCATTGTTTGCCCATGATCGCCTGCAAATAGGGCGCGGTGCTGGGATGTCCGATCAAGGCCTTGGCCATTTCGGGCTGGATCGCCAATAATTTATCGAAAGCGA
>CAZMRA010000257.1:0-7343 GCA_964568485.1 uncultured Caldilineaceae bacterium
TGGTCTTGACCAGTCAGCCGCTCAATCCGGTGCAGATTGTCTTCAGCCCCGCAGGTCCTTTCCGCATCAATGGCAACTGCGCTGACGCCACGGCGATCTGCCTCACCTTCACCCCGGAGAACTGGAACGTTCCGCAGACAGTCTCGCTCTTCGGGTTGAGCATCGGCAGCGGCCAGATCACCTATCAAGTCGTGAGCACTGATCAGCTCTATGCGGCTCTGGCCAGCGCGCCAGTCGCGGTGACTGTGGTGGGAAACACCACCAACGAACCGCAGGGGGCCGAGCCCGGCGTAGTCCAATCCCGTCTCTTCCTGCCGCTGGTTACTAACTAATGGTCCGGCGCGCCCCGCATCTCTGCCAATGGGATGCGGGGACAACAAAAGACCTCCTTGGTGCAACCGCAGCAATCAAGGAGGTCTTTTGTTTGGAACAGCCAAGTGAGGTGGTTACGCTGTGGCCAGCGTCGGTTGGCGGCCATTGATCAAGGGCCGATTTGCCACTTCTTCGGCCTCTTGCACCTGATTCAAGCGCCAATAGAGTCCACGCCGCGCCATCAATTGTTCGTGATTGCCAGCTTCGGCAATGGAACCATCATCCAAAACCACAATCAAATCGGCATTGCGGATCGTCGACAGCCGGTGTGCGATCATGATCGTGGTCCGGCCGACCATCAATCGCTCCAACGCCTCTTGGATCAACTTCTCGGTGGCGGTATCGACCGAAGAAGTCGCCTCGTCCAAGATCAGGATCGGCGCATCCTTCAGGATGGCACGGGCAATCGAGAGTCGCTGTTTTTGTCCACCGGACAATTTCACGCCGCGCTCGCCGATGATGGTGTCATAGCCATTGGGCAAGGCGCTGATGAACTCGTGCGCGTTGGCGATCTTGGCGGCCTCGATCACCTCGGCTTCGGTGGCATCTTCGCGGCCAAAGAGGATGTTGTCGCGGGCCGTGCCGTGGAAGAGAAACACATCCTGCAAGACGATGCTGATCTGGCGGCGCAGGCTGGTCAGTGTGAGGTCACGCAGATCATAGCCATCGAGTTTGATCACACCTTCGCTGACATCGTAAAAGCGGGGAATCAAGCTGGCGAAGGTGGTCTTGCCAACACCGGTTGGCCCAACTAGGGCAACGGTGCTATGCGCGGGGATGTGCAGATTGATATTGCGCAACACCCGGTCATCGGCCAAGTAGCCAAAGCCAACATTTTGAAACTCGATTTCACCGCGGGCCCGACTCGGCAACGCAATCGCACCCGGCCGCTCATCAACCTCCGGTGTTTCATCTAACAATTCGGTCACTCGGTCGGAGCTGGCCAATGCCTCTTGGATCTTCTCCCAGGCATCACTCAAGTGATGGAGCGGTTGATAAAAGAGTTCCAAATAGAGGAAAAAGGCAACTAGTTCAGCCACGGCTAAGCGTTGCCCCAGAATCAATTGCCCACCAAAATAGATCACCACAACCGTGCCGAGCGCCGAGGTGAATTGGATAAAGGGCTGGAAGATCGCCATCATCTTGAGCGCGTGGAGCAGCGAATCACGATAGCGGTCGATGCGCCCTTGAATGCGCCCCAACTCGGTGCGTTCCCGTGTGAAGGTCTTGATCTCGCGGATCCCGGAAAGGTTGTCGTTGAGAATGGCGTTGAGTTCGCCCAACTCTTTCTGGCGTTCGCGGAAGGCCGGCCGCACATAGCGGGCAAACATCCGTAATGAGAGCAAAATCAGCGGGATGGGCACCATGCTCAGCAGTGTCAGTTGCCAATTCATCGCGACGAGCACGATCATGACCCCAATCAGGGTCAACACGTTAACCAGAATATCGGGCACCGCATGGGCGATCAACAACTCGAATTTGTCGGTATCGTTGACCACGCGCGACATCAACTGCCCGGTTTGCTTGTCTTCATAGAAACGGAGCGAAAGCCGCTGCAAGTGCCCGTAGACGAGCTTGCGCGCGTCCGCCACAACACCCCAGCCAGCCACATGGGCCATGTAACTGCGCAAAAATTGCAGCCCGGCCCGCGCCACATAGACGGCCAAAGCCAACAAAGCCAAGCGCGTCACCAACTCCGATGTCATCCGTCCACCTTCGAGCTCGGTCACAGCTGCGACCAGCGTCTTGATGATCCACGGAATGAGCAGTTGCGTTCCGACCAGCAGCAACATGCTGATGATGGTGAGCGCTAAGGAGCCTTTATAGTTTTTTGCATATACCAACCAATAACGTAGAGATTGCATGAGCCCTTTCCATCTCTAAGACCTACGCCGATCTTGACTAACCATTAGCTAGCGTAAGTCGTACCAAACCTGCACAGCGGACCAACCATCACTGCCGCGGCCATTCACAAGCCGCGCACAAACCACCCAGCGGCCTACTTTGGCCCCCGAATCCTCAAAACTCAAACGGCAAAACCCGCTTATCGCTTGCGCAGACCATTCCAAATCAGCAGCCCCGTCATGATTAAATAGAAGAGGCTTCCCCATAGGATCTGCGCTGCCGTTGGGCGGACGCCAGTCACTAGCAGGATGATCAAGATCAGTGCACCCATATTCATCCAGCCGACAATGGCCCAGCCGAGGCTCAGTCCCTTATCTGTCGACATTTTGTTTCCCTTCATCCTCTGCTCACGTCCGCCCATGATATCCTTCCAAAAGCCTTAACGCATCCGCGAGGGGGTCATCCACATATCGGGATTGGTGCCCAAATGGGCTTTTACCGTTTCGGTCGCGGCCGACAAACGGGCCAGCGTGGCGCTATCGAGCGTCAGCGTGAGCACAGGTAAATTCCATTGCAATTCTTCGGGGCTACGTGCGCCCACCAAAAATGACGTCACCGCAGGCTGCTGCTTGACCCAAGCTAATGCCAAGATGGCCATAGGCACGCCGATCTCAGCGGCGATCTGGCGGATTTCGGCCAGCGCGGCAAAGACTTCGGCTTCGCAGCCAGCCTCATCATGCTGGGCCATAGCCCGGTCGTTGCGATACCAGCGCGTGCGCGCCAGGCCATCTGGCACCTCATCCGCGGAGGTATAACGCCCAGTTAACAAGCCTTGCGCCAGCGGACTATAGCAGATGATGCCGACGTTGTGTTCCACACAGAGTGGCTGCACCTCTCGTTCGATCACCCGCCAGAGCAAGCTAAAGGGCATCTGATTAGTTTCACATTCACTGAGGCTGAGCATCTCGGTTAGATCTTGCACGGCAAAGTTACTCACGCCAATGGCGCGAATTTTGCCCTGCTGCTTGAGTGTTTGCAACGCCTCCACCGTTTCGGCCAGCGGTATATCATGATTGGGCCAGTGAATTTGGTACAGATCGATGTAATCGGTCTGGAGCGCGCGTAAACTGCCTTCGCAGGCCGCAATCACATCCGCTGCAGCCAGGTGATTGGGCGAAACTTTGGTGGCGATAATTGCCTTATCGCGGCGCCCGACCAGCGCTCGCCCCAGCACCCGCTCCGAATGGCCGGCTTCGTAACCTTCCGCTGTATCGAAAAAGTTGATCCCTGCATCCAACGCGGCGTGCACCGTGGCGATCGAGACGTTGTCATCTTGTTCACCCCAATAGCGCCCGCCCGCAAAGGGCCAGCAGCCCAACGCCATCACCGAAACATCGATCCCCGTGTTGCCTAGTTTGCGATATTCCATCGCCCATTATCCTTTGCTTTTGTTGATCAGCTGATTGAATCTACCTACGACCAGACCCAAATTTCTGGTTGGTCGGGTGAATAGCCAATAAACACAGCCAAGACCGCGCGTGGATCATCACCATCCAACGGCGGAATCTCGTGGACACAATGTGTGTTGAAGAAATACAGATCACCAGGTGCCAACTCAACGCGGTATTGCTCGACCTGATGCTCACGGACGTAGTCGTGGTAGGTCCCAGTCGCCAAGTGCGACTGGATCTCCGGTGACCACAAGCTGCGATGGATGATCGTTTGGGCGGCGCTGGCACCATGCTTGGCATTTTGCAAGCAGAGGATGCCAGCAAATTGGTGCGTGAAGCGATAGACCGCGTAATCGGTCCGCTTTTCGCGCAGGGTCACGCTGTCGATATGCGGCGGGTAGCTGTGCGACTCGTAATGGACCCGAAAGATCGCCGGACCATAACGGCGGCCATCTGGCTCGTAGGCAGTTTTCACCTGCTGATTCGGGGCCAGATCTTGCAGGGCATCGTAGAGAGCTTGTACCGGATCGGTCAGGCCCGCAAATAGATGGGAGAAGAGTTCTTGCGTGCCTTCGGCGTGATCCAGAAAAGCTTCCTTGTCGTGACCACGGTTGCCCAGGCTGGTGCCGATGTCGATCCGTTTACGCTGATCCGCCGCGTTGAGCGCAATAGCGGGGTCACGGATCAAGCCCCAACGAGCAAAGCGGCGCATCAATTCCCTACATTGCGCAGGGTCATAGACATTGCGCAGAACAATTGCGGGGATCTCGGCTGCGGCCAACGCGGCAACAGGATCAGCATATTGGGCGCGGACAGTGGCCACATCTGGGCCAGTTGCCTGCCACTCAAGCTTCGTTGTCATCTTGGTTCCTTGATTCCTTCTTGACTACTGAATCGGTTAATCGGTCCCGGCGGGGAGCGCCAGGGCCAGGGCATTGGGGACTTGCCACTGCAGCTGCAAATCGGTTTTGTCGTGCGGCTTGAACGAACGGCGGATCTCGTTCACCGCGGTTTCGAGCACCTCAATGCGGTCGAGATCAGCCACGCCGAGGCCAAACTCATTGCCATAATAGAGCAACCCAAGCGACATTGGATCAAAGCCCATGGCGCTAGCTACCACCGCATCAGCCGCAAAGACATCGGTACTCGCCGCGGCGATGCCAAAGCCATCGACCGCATCCTCACCGCCAGGACCATTGCCTTGCAGACCGCGCGTCCCGTCGATCACCGCAATGTCTGGATAGAGATAGCGAGCGACGCGGATCAAATTCACGTTGAGGATCTGTGCTTCTTCGGGCAAGGTGCGTTCAGCGTGACTGTTGAAGCCGTGCATCTTCACCCGATCGGGCTTATACAACGTGCCCATGATCAGATTTTTGAGGGCGAGGGTGACGACACAGACATCATGGGTTTTGGCTACGGCCACCGAGATTTTGCACGGACAATCAAGTACCGTGCGCGGCATGCGAGCGATCGTTTCGCTGCCATCGGCCAGGCGAATGGGTGTTTCGACCCAATTCTGCTCGGCATTCAGATCGACCAAGCGAATGGTCATAGGATATTCGTTCTGCAACGCGTGATAGCCAAAGTTCTCAAAAGCCTCGCCGGAGTAACTTTCATTCCCACCTTCGGCAATGATCACTTCCGTTGGCGGCTCTGGGCAGGTCATGAGGAAATCCAGCACGCCGCGAATGGCGTCCACGTGGCTGGAAGCGAGTTGATTTTTGCTGCTCAGAAAATTGGGCTTGAGCATAACCTGACTGTGCAATTTGGGGATCACATCATCACGCACCAAGTCCAATGCGCGAAAGACATTGCGCCGCCGGTCATCACCGTGGCGTGCCAGCCCAACCCGCGCCTTTTGTTGCTTCATCACAAACTCCTTTGATCCTTGTTGGACATTGCTTAATGCTGGCGAACCAATCGACAAACAAATAACGCCGTAGCTTCAGGCAATGCTGGCGACTGCGACTGTCGGCTCGTCACCTTTGAAATTGCCAGATGCACCTTTATCTGATTTGTCTACAAGTTCCCCGAAAGTTTCAGCACATACTGGGCGTAGCACTCGATTGGGGATCACAACCATTCTACAATGGCCGGAGAGCTTAGCCCGAATGCTTTTCGCCAAGCCAGAGGCGCGCCAGAACTCCTAGCTGGCATCCTCATCCAGTGGGAATCAACTTGGCAAATTGAGTATAGTAGGCGGATAGATGGCTGTCAAATGACTTGGCACTGAGCGCCCAACGCTAAGCTTGGCGCGGGCGCGAGATCTGTAGAGGGAGAAGAGCAGAAGAAAGGAGGATTCATCACCGGCTATCCACTGTGGAATCGGGCAACAGCTGGCAAGTGCCCTGCTGTTCCCCTTGCTGCAGCACCTGGAGCCATTGCAAGCGCTCACGAAAGCTTTCGAGTGTCGCGTACATCGGCTGGAATTGGGCCTCGGCACTGCCGACCAGCGGGCCAAAGGGGATAAAGCCCAAATGGCGATAGAGGCGCAATTGCCGCGTCGTGCCCGAGATGATCGCCAGATCCCAGCCCTGGGCCATCCCATAGTCACCGGCCGTCTCCAGCAGGCCCCGAAAGACATTGGCGCGGCGAAATGCGGGCACAATATAGAGCAGCCGGATTTCGCAGATTTTTCGCCCCGCGGGGAGATAGGTATCCAAATTCGACAATTTTTGATCGAGCGAAAAGGGACGTTGGGCGCGCAAGGCCATCATGGCGACGACCTGCGGGGTAGCCGGTTCGTTGGCCACCCCGATCACATAGGTATTCTGGTCGTGAAATTTATCAACTAACCGCCGTTCCGAATTGGGCGTATGTTGCGGGATCTCTTCGACAAAAGCCTGATAATTCAACCGGTGAATCTGTTCAATTTCCCAGGGTGCTGTTGCCACCCGAAAGACCAACGAGGCCAAAGGCTTCTCCTGCGTCATAGTTCAGAATTGTGACTCTTACGTAGGAAAATCGAGTGTAAACGGTTGTAGGTATTCTGGCGATGGGCAAAGAGCAACAGCACCACCACCAGGATCAAGGCGAGCCAATGGGCCTGCGCCATGCCCAGCCAGTAGCCCAGCAAAGGTACAGTGACAAAAGCAAAGACACCGGCCAGGGTAAAGCTGCGGGTCACGGCAAAACCGATGCTGGCGCTCACCAGGCAAGCCAACGCTACCCAAGGTTGTAGGACCAACAACGCACCATACGCCGTTGCAACGCCCTTGCCGCCGCGGAAGCCCAGTTGGAGCGGGAAGAGATGGCCCAGCACCACAGCCACAAAGGCCACCGCTTCGCCCCAGGCTCCCACGGCCAACGCCTGCGCCAGCCCGATCGCCAGCGCGCCTTTAGCGAGATCACCGAGGAAGGTGAGCACAAACCCAGCTTTGCCCAATATCCGCCCGGCGTTGCGCGCACCGGCTGTCCCGCTGCCCAGCGTGCGAATGTCTTGACCAGTACGCCAGCGTACCAGGTAATAGGCCGAACAGAAACAGCCCAAGCCATAGGCCAGCAAGGCCACCACACCGAGCATTGGTTATTGCGCCTCCTGCAACTGGGCGGCGACCAACTCGGCGACATCTTTCACCTGGACCTGCTCACCCCCTTGTTTAGCAGCATCGGTCAACATGGTGAGGCAGAAGGGACAACCGACCGCCACGGTCTTGGCGCCGGTGGCGGTTG
>CAZMRA010000258.1:0-7336 GCA_964568485.1 uncultured Caldilineaceae bacterium
GCGGTGCAGGACGGGGACGCGCCGAAGCGCTCGCCCATGAGATCGCAGCACTCAAAGAAGAGTGGCTGGCCGAGTGGAAACCTAAACTGACTTCGAATGAAACTCCGCTCTCGCCCTACCGCGTCTTATGGGATCTGCTGCACACGGTCGATGTGGCCAACACCATTATCACCCACGATGCGGGCAGCCCACGCGATCAACTTTCCCCCTTCTGGGAATCGCTCACGCCGCTGTCGTACATTGGCTGGGGCAAAACGACGCAATTGGGCTATGGCCTTGGCTTGGCTATGGGCGCGAAGTTGGCGCAACCCGACAAATTGTGCATCAATGTGTGGGGCGACGCCGCGATTGGCTTCACCGGCATGGATTTTGAAACCGCAGTGCGGGAACGGATCCCGATCTTGTCGATCTTGCTCAACAATTTTTCGATGGCCATCGAGATCCCGATCATGCCGGTCTCGACTGAAAAATATCGCGCCACCGACATCTCCGGGAATTATGCCGACATGGCCAAAGCGTTTGGCGGCTATGGAGAGCGCATCACCACGCCGGATCAGATTATCCCGGCCATTCGACGCGGCATCGAACAGACGCAGGCAGGCGTGCCAGCCCTATTGGAATTTATCACGTGCAAGGAGACGAGCATTTCGAGCTTCTGACCGCCTTGTCCAGCATCATCTCGAAATCGTCGTGGCCTGCTGCCTGACCGAACTCGGCGCGCGCGGGTCACCCCGATTTCGAGATGGCGCCCGCGTTTCTCCTCGCCCTTTACGGCCAGAACGTCCGTATTTCATCCAAAATCTCATAGCTGTTGGGAAATAGTATACTAGGCGATGTTCTCGATATGCCCATTATTTGATAGTATAGGTATATCGAGACCTAAAGACATCGAAAGAGCATTAAGCTATTTTAGCTGGTAATATACTGCTCATGGAGCGCAAGCCATGACAGGAATGCTCTGAGACAATTTCAAAATCTTTGGGGCGCTCTGCGATGTGGTCGAATTCCACAAGCGCACCGGTTTTGAAATCGCCGTATCTATTTTTTATCCAACAGATTTTGAGGTTATGGGTATGCCGAGTGCTGGACCACTTCAACGTCGGCGAGAGGAAGACTCATGGCGTAGTGATAAGCTATATCTTGGTCGCCGCCTAGAGACGATTGACACACTTGAACAAGTAACCGCATCCCCTTGGCTGATCAGCCTGGCGGTGATGGTGCTGGGCCCTCTGGTCATTCTGCGCCTGATTGGGCTCTATTACACTGCGTTCGACAATCCTTGGCGTGATGTTCATCCCTACGAATACGCCTACCAAAGCCGAATCTTTGACATCGTTGCAGTCAGACGATTTGAACAATTTGCCTGGCAAGTTCCTCTTCCGTGGCCCCAATACGAACGTGGACGGTTAGGTTGGTATCGCCAAGGCTTGCGCGAGGTTGCACGCCACCGCCCGATGATTGAAGCGCTGACCGAAGGTCAAGATTTGGGGATCGTGCTGGCGGCAGCCATCGCCAACCAGGGCAACAGCTATCAACGTCCGCTGGGCTGGGATGGGTTAGAACGCATTCAGGTTTGGATCGGCGAGCACATCTCATGGCCCTGGCCAGAGTGGACTTGGGCGCGCCAACAGTGGGAAGCGAGCTTTAAGCAATATAGTGTTGGCATTGGGCAGATTACACCTCTGGACACCAAAGTTCTGGGCTATGCGGCGGAGCGCGTCAACTTGCTCGAAGAACAAGTTAGCATCCAAATGATGTTGGAAAAGCTGAGCGCTGTACACTACCGAGCAAATCTGGTAGGGATCGAACGCAACGACAGCTTTATTCTGATGCTCATTGCCAATAATAGCGGTTTAGAGCTGATCAATGTCTATAACAACTATGGCCGCGACATGGCAAAATTTTTGTCCCAGGTAGAAGGTGCCCGGGAACAATTGAGCAAAATGATGACCTACATCTACTATCTGCATACCCAAGAGGACTGGCCGCTACCGGCTGACATCAACTGGGATTATGTGATGGCATTGGCCCGGTAAGCTTACTATCGCTTTGTCATAAACCAACTTTGTGGTAAGCTAAAATAGCTTGGTAATTGGGTGTAGTGTCCATTCTTAAGCGTCACACCCAACCAGTTGCGTTACTCAGTAGACTTCCTCTTTTTACAATCTATCCATAAATTCTGGAACACTATATCAGCGTCTCAAATCAGTTGTGGCTCGTGTATCCTTCGCCAACGCAACCAGCAGCATTTAGAGATTTTGAGATGGTGACTAGTACACCCGGAGCGGGCTCTCCACGATTTTTGGACAGATAATTTTTATCCTCTCACCCCATACCTGTTCACAGGAGGCAAAGATGCGTAAGGGCTACCAGTTTGTCGTGCGGAGTATGACGCTGACCATTGTTGGATTGCTCTTGTTGGCTTGTACGCCCGTTGCACCCGGTTCACCGGGCGGAGCGCCAGCCGCCGAAACGCCAGCGGCAAGCGGCGAGGTTACTACGGTTGCGACGGATGTTACCCCAGAGATGGCTGAATTGATCGCCGCGGCGCAGGCCGAAGGCATGTTGAGCACCATTGCCCTCCCACGCGATTGGTGCAATTACGGCGAGATGATCGACACCTTCAAAGCGAAGTATGGCATCGAAGTCAACGAACTGGATCCCAATGCCGGGTCAGGTGACGAGCTTGAAGCCATCCGCGCCAATATGAACAATCAAGGCCCACAAGCGCCCGATGTCATTGATGTTGGCTTTGCCTTTGGCGCACAAGCGAAAGAAGAAGGGTTGATCCAGCCATATAAAGTCGCCACCTGGGACACGATCCCCGACGAAGTCAAGGATGCAGAAGGCTACTGGTATGGTGACTATTACGGTGTCCTGGCTTTCCAAGTGAACACCGATGTCATTGAAAACGTGCCGCAAGATTGGGCGGACCTACTCAACCCCGAATATGCCGGTCAAGTTGCGTTGGCTGGTGACCCGCGCACGTCCAATCAAGCCATTTTGTCGGTCTATGCCTCGGCGTTGGCTAACGGCGGTTCGTTGGATGATGCGGCCCCTGGCTTAGATTTCTGGGCCGAGGTGAATGCCGCTGGAAACTTTGTGCCGGTCATTGCCAATAGCGCCACCTTCGCCACCGGCGAAACACCAATCATCCTGCAGTGGGACTACTTGGCTCTGACTGACCGCGACCAGCTAGCAGGCAATCCGCCGGTCGAAATTGTGATTCCAGCCTCGGGCGTCTTTGGTGGGGTCTACCTCCAAGCGATCAGCGCCTATGCACCACACCCAAACGCCGCCAAGTTGTGGATGGAGTTCCTCTATTCCGACGAAGGGCAGCTCATCTGGCTCAAGGGCTATTGCCATCCGATCCGCTATAACGACATGGTTGAACGCGGTGTCATTCCGGCGGATCTGGCTGCCGTATTGCCGCCAGAAGAGCTTTACGCCCAAGCGGTCTTCCCAACGTTGGAACAACAATCTGCGGCCCGCGAATTGATCGTCACCCAGTGGGATACCGTGGTGCAAGCCGACGTACAATAGTGCACTAGTCAACTCAGAGCAGCTGACTACTGAGGAAGCGTTTCTCAGCTAGTCGGCTGCTCGAACGCTCACTGTCCACTGGCAAACAGTATTTATCCTGAGCGATCATTTTGCTTTCCCATCCTAAATCCGCTGCATGACATCCAGTTCGTCCATCTATCTAGATGAGCGAACTGGGAGATTCCTTGATTCGACGAGCCATCATGTCTCAGCAAGCTGCGACGTCCGAGCTGATCACCCCGCCACTCTCAACCAGGTCTCGCCCATTTCCCTGGCAGTGGTTGGGTCTGTTACCCTTTTTTCTCTTTGCGGTTGCCTTCATCTTCTTTCCTTCGATCAACCTGTTCTTGGGAGCATTCCGCACGCCTCAAGGTGAATTTACCTGGCAATACGTGCAGGATCTGCGCCAACCGTTTATCTTGGACGCCTACTGGTTAACGTTCCGCATCAGTTTGGTGACTGCGCTGGCAGGCGGGCTTTTCGGCTTTCTGTTGGCCTACGCCGCCATTCTCGGCGGATTGCCGCCCGCGGTACGGTCGTTTTTGATCACCTTTAGCGGTGTCGCCTCCAACTTTGCCGGCGTCCCCCTGGCCTTTGCGTTTGTGGCGACGCTGGGCCGCGTCGGCTTAGCGACGGTCTTTTTCCGCGAGGTCTTGGGACTCGATCTCTATCGCAATGGCTTCAACTTGTACAGCTTTGCGGGGCTGAGCCTCACTTATCTCTACTTCCAATTCCCGCTGATGGTTTTGGTGATCTCCCCGGCGTTGGATGGGCTCAAACGCGATTGGCGCGAAGCTGCCGAAAACTTAGGGGCCACGAACTGGCAATATTGGCGGTATGTGGCGCTGCCCATCTTATTACCGTCACTGCTAGGAGCCATCATCTTGCTCTTTGGCAACGCCTTTGGTGCCTATGCCACCGCCGCCGCGCTGACCGGGGGCTCGCTCAATCTAGTCTCGGTGTTGATTGGCGCGCAAATCCGTGGCGATGTGTTGCATAACCCCGGCTTGGGATATGCGCTCGCCCTGGGCATGGTAGTGATCATGGGGCTGACGCTGGTGGCCTATACTTGGCTGCGCCGCCGTACCTCGCGCTGGATGCGGGATGCTTAATCAGAGGCTAGTGGTGAACCAACCCTACATTGCGTGGTTTTGAGAGAAGGAGGAATTGATGCGAATGACCAAGCTGGGTGCGTGGTTGTGGGTACTATTGGGTGTGCTCTACTTCTTTGCGCCCCTCTATGCCACACTACTTTTTTCGCTACGCGCCCAACGCGGTACGCTGGGGATGCTGGCTTACCAGAATGTCCTAGCTGATCCGCGCTTTGTGAACACCTTTCTATTCTCGTTGCAGATGGCGCTCTGGACGATTGTGGTGGGCGTAGTTTTGGTGGTGCCGACCGTTTATTGGGTGCAATTGCGTGTCCCGCGGGCCCGCCCAGTGATTGAGATGATCACCTTGATGCCCTTCGTGATCCCAGCGGTGGTGCTGGTCTTTGGGCTGATCCGCACTTATGCACCGCTGTTCACGTGGCCGATTGTCGGGCGGATTGTGCTCGTGGGTGGCTATGTGGTGCTTTCCCTCCCCTATATGTACCGAGCGGTGGATACCGGCTTGCGCACGATCGATGTGCGCAGTCTGACCGAAGCGGCGCAAAGTTTAGGGGCGAGTTGGCCGACGATTTTACTGCGCATCATCCTGCCGAATTTGCGGGTGGCCTTGCTCAGCGGCGCCTTCTTGACACTGGCGATTGTGATCGGCGAATATACCATGGCTTCGCTGCTCGCCCAGCCCGCCTTTGGTCCCTATATGGTCCTGCTCGGCCAAGACCGGGCCTATGAGCCGGCGGCATTGGCGATTATGAGTTTTCTGCTCACTTGGATCGCCATGGGCTTGATCCAATTTATTGGGCGGGGGAGCCAACAGCGCCCCGAGCTGGCCGGCACCCATTAACCATCGTTTCCAACTATTGAACCCAATTTGTCTGTGGGAAATACGACCTTATGGCCTTTCTGGAATTGAGCAATCTCCATAAAGATTATGGCCGGTTCACAGCGGTCAAAAATTTTAATCTGGCCATTGAACGGGGTGAATTTGTCTCCTTTTTAGGGCCCAGTGGCTGCGGCAAGACAACCACCCTGCGTATGATTGCCGGTTTTGAACAAAGCAGCGCGGGCGCCATCGTCATGGATGGCGTTGATATCACCCGCAAACCGCCCAATCAGCGCAACATCGGCATGGTCTTTCAATCGTATGCGCTCTTCCCCAACATGACCGTAGCCGACAACATTGGCTTTGGCCTCAAGGTGGCGGGGCAACCCAAAGCAGACATCAAAAGCCGCGTTAGCGAGATGCTGCGATTGATCAAGCTCGAAGATCTCGGCGAACGCTATCCGTATCAGCTTTCGGGTGGGCAACAACAGCGGGTGGCCTTGGCCCGCGCATTGGCGATTCGGCCTCAATTGTTGCTGTTAGATGAACCCCTATCCGCGCTCGATGCCAAAATCCGTGTCTCTCTACGCGAAGAGATTCGTGCGATCCAGCAGCAGTTGGGCATCACGACCGTCTATGTCACCCACGACCAGGAAGAGGCAATGTCCCTCTCCGACCGGATTGTCGTGATGAATCAGGCGCAGATCGAACAGGTGGGGACGCCGTTCGAGATTTACAATTTTCCCAAAACTGCGTTTGTGGCTTCGTTTGTGGGGACACTCAATTCGGTGCAGGCAGAGGTTGTTGATGCCACGAGTGGCGTTGTACAAGTTGCCGGACAAGCGATCCGAACCGGGCGTCCGCTACCAACCGGCGATGGTCCGGTTACTATAGCGCTACGCCCGGAATTACTCTCGCTCGCCTCCGCAAATGGGGAGAATCAGCTTGTGGGGCAGATCGATAACATCGCCTTTCTGGGGGCGGTGGTCCGGATCCAAGTGCGGTTGGGTGAAACCACCTTACGGGTGGATACATTCAACAATCCGCACTTGGCCCTTCCGGAAATTGGGGCACCCGTTACGGTGAGTTTTTCGCCCGAAGCAGTGCTCGTGCTCGAGCAAGCTACCCCCTAGGCTTCACTACCCAGCAGCGATCGACCACTGGGTCTGGTTATCGTCCACAGCCGAAAGATTGATGGTGACAAACTTCTCGTCTTTTTCGTAGATCAGCATGGTCTGGCCTTCTTCTGGCGCCATTTGGCTCACAAGAGAGTACCCATTGACGAGCATCTCCTGCTGAAAGAGATTGACCGACTCATCCAGTGCATAAGGCACAGTGGCTAGCACCATGTTGGGCATCATTAACGTTATGGTGCTACCCTCCGGCAGCGCCAGCTCAAACCCAACCAAACCGGATAAATCGGCGCTGCCATTGCTGCCTGCTGGTACGAGCGGCACAGCTGCACCATCTTCGCCCTCGTCATCCGACGGGATTGTCAACATCCCTACCTCTGGGGCGGCGATCGTAATCGGCTGGTTGAAGTCTACGTACTCAACCACCATGCTGAAGATACCGCCTTCGTTGTCGGTGCCGCTGGTCTCCATTTTAACCACAAATTGCTCGGCTTTATCAAGCCAGAGATCCACCTGGAAGTCCTCGGCTTGGCTGAAGTCGAAGCCATCTTGATTGGCAAGAGCGGCGGCAAGCAAATTTTCATCGGCCTGGTAGTGCACCGTTGCCCGACCATTGATCGTCTCTTCCCCAACCCGCTTCAAGTCACCCGTAGCCTTGGCGAAATCTGACGGATTGAACGGCGTCATCTCATCCAGGGTTAAGCTCGCGTCTGGGGTCTGCATCCAGA
>CAZMRA010000259.1:0-7329 GCA_964568485.1 uncultured Caldilineaceae bacterium
TGACCGCCATCGAGGAGTTCGTCACCAGGGACCTCGGCAGCAAGATCGCCGGCGGGATCATACCAATGGCACGCAGCGAATGAGGCATGGCTTGAGCCGTCAGCACCGCGGGCAAGGACATGATCGCGAACCACAGCAGCGGGAAGAGCGGCCAAAAGCGGCGCCAATACGCCAGTGCCAACAAGGCGCCACCACTCAGCCACAGCGCCAGGGGCAGATCAAATACAGGGCGGGCCGCGGGATTGTGGCGTAAATTCGGGTCGGGCAGCGTAAAGAACATCGCGAGCATCTTGAAGAAGCTGCGCCCCAGTGCGAGCAGCGGATTATCACCCGCCACCCGCTCGCTGAAGATCGAGACTTCGCTGGCCCGCCCGAAAAAGCTTTCTGGATGCTGCAAAAAATAACTCGCCAGCGGCGCAAAGGTGATCAGTGCGGCTAGGCCAATAACCACCAAAGCTACAAAACTGCGTTGACGGATTCCTGCCGGTTGCGGGATCACCCAAGCGAGCCCCACCAGCACTGTGATCACCAGCGGGACAAACCGGCTGGCGGTGTAGGTGTAGAGGGTCAAGCCGGTGGCGACGCCGCAGAGGATCAGCAGCAGCCAGGGCAGACGTTCGCGGCGCTGGATCACTTGCCAAGCGTGCCAAAAGAGCGCCAGCGCCACACAGGCCACCAGCGGCAACAGAATCGCCCGGAAGCCCAAGCGGCTCAGCGAGAGATGCCAATACGAAAAGGCCAAAAAGAGTGCAGCGTAGGTGGCTACCCAGCGGCTCGGCAGCGGCGTATTTTGCAACCACACGCGGACCAGCCAATACAAGGCAGGAACCGTTGCGGCGCCCAGTAGTGCTGCCCCGGTGCGCAAGGCCAAGGGCGTGGCGCCCAACCAGGCCATCATCAAAGCTTGCCAGTAGATAAAGAGCGGCTCGCGGCCATTGTTGCGCTCGAAGAAGATTGTGCCGTTGCCGTCCAGCACCTCCAGCGCATCTAAGCCGTAGGCTGCTTCATCTAAATAAAGACCGGGCGGGTATTGGTCAAGTGCATAGAGGCGAACGAACAGCGCCAGCCCGCAGATCACGAGCAGCGTCAGCCATTCACCCCAACGCCCCGCCAGTCTATTCATCCGCTATCTCCACTGTAGTCAGCACAACCCGATCGCCCGGCAGCACATTGGCAGCGCCTGACGCTAGCAGGTTGTGCATGGTTTCGGGGTGATAGACCCCCATCAACAATTGATATTGACCGGGCTTGACTGGTGCTTCTAGCGTCAACTCATATTCGTCGGTGACCAGTTCGCCCGCTTCCCAACGGGTCATTGCGCTGTAGCCCGATTGTGGCTCACTGTCAAACTGGGAAACCTTGCCCGAATCATCCAGCTCGGCGACATGCAAGAAGATCTTGTAATCGACGTCGGGCGTTTCTGGCACAAACCAGAACAAGCGCAAGGTAAATGAATCGCCCGGCTGCCAGGTGGTGGTGGGCAGATCATAGGCCAGCAGATGCAGCTCATCGCCAAAGTTGATCGGCAACGCCGTTGGGAGCCGCGACAAGCGATTGCCCTGTTGCCAAAAGAGGGTCAGCGCCACCAGGCCGATCCAGAGTCCACCGCCAGCCAGCCACCGCCAACGGACCGCCAGCGGCAGTGCGCAGCCGATCCACAAAGCCAACGCGGCCAACGCCACCAGATCACCCACCCGCCGAATCGGGGTTTGGTCAAACTGGATGGTCGCCATGTAGCTGCCCGCGGGCAGTTCCGCACTCACCAGCCCGAGCTTGCCACTCGGTTGCGTCTCGATAGCTTTGCCATCCACGTAAATCTGCCAGCCGGGGAAGAAGATGCGATGGGCCCGCAGCGTAAAGGGGGCCGGCGCATCCACCGCCACGGCCAAGCGCAGGGGGTTCGCTTCCACCAAGCGCAGGGTCGGTTGCGGATCGACCGCTGGGAAGCGTTCACCGCCATCGCGTGGGGTAGGCAATGAGCCGGGATTGGTGTTCAAAAAGATGGGCGAATAATCGCCGAACAAGGGAAAGTCCCGCCGGCCACGCTCGTAGAGATCGCGTACGGTGATGGTGCTCTCGTCGATCGCGTGCTGCCAATAGGGCAGCTGATCTGGGTGCAGATTCTGCAAACTGGGCCAGAAGGCAAACGCCGCCAGCGGCACGGCCACCCTCCATTGTACGCGCGCCCGAGGAAGGAGTGTCAACGCGCCGCCGACCAAAATCGCCGCGGCCAGTGAGGCTGGACCAAAGAGGCGCCACGAAAATTGAATGTAGCGCACCATAGGCACTTCTTGCCAAAAGAGCTTCGTCAGGGGGGTCTGCAACACCAACATCGTGGCGCAGAGCAGCGCAAACAAGCCCAATTCGTAGCGCCGTTGGCGGGTCACAAAGGGCAGAGCGCACAACCCAATCAAGGCGAGGATGAGGTCACGCAGGGCAAAGCGGAAGCGGGCTTCACTCTGGTAATCCACCGCCCAACCGGATTGGATGACCTGACTCCAGGAGCGCAGGTTCTGGGTGACGTCGGACTGGGCACCCAGCATGTACTCTTCGGCATGCGTAAAGTGAACTTCAGTCACCGCGGGTAGCCAATAGAACGTGCTGAGGGCCAAGCCCAGCAGCAACGCCGCAGCCACCCAGACCAGCGGGCGCAGGGCGCGCTCCTTCACGGCCAGCAGCAAGAGATAGACCACCGCGGCGGGCATGACAAAGAGTGCGGTGATGTTGTGCGTGATCATAAAGAGCGCCACCAGCAGCGCAGCGATCAAGCAGTGGCGGCGATTCGGTTGATAGAACAACGTGCGCAGCGACCAGAGCAACCAAGGCAGCAGCGCCAGGGCGACCGATTCAGCCGCCGCGCCCCGTTCATAAACATCGAGCAGAAGATAGGGTGCGCTGAGATAGAGGACTGCGCTCCACCAGGCCACGCTGCGCGTGGGGAAGATCGAGCGGGCCAAGACATACATGCCACAACCGGCGCCGATCACCGCCAGCACCAAGACCGCCTTGCTGGCCGCGACAAACCCGGCTCCCAAGCCGGTCAACACGAGGGCGAGATAACTAACCAGTGGCGGGTAAAATTGGAAGAGCGGGGCGCCGTAGGTGAAATTGAGGTGTGGCCCCAAGCGTGGATACCAGATCCCCTCGCGCCAGGCGGCTGCCAGTTCAAAGACGCGATAGATCCCCATCAACATGTCGGCCCGGTTTGGGATGCCAGGCTCCCACAATCGCCAGGTGACCCCAATCGCCGCGAGGATCAACGTTGCAATGCTTGCCCAATCACTCCATGACCAGTGCCTTTTTGGGGCTGGAGCAGCCGTGCGTAGATCGCCAGTAGCAGTCAATTACAGCCTCATCTGTCAGAAATTAGGCCAAAAAGAACAGCCAGTCGCGGCTGACTGGCTGTTGGCGTCGGTCGATAATTCCGCGCGAGCAGTGTACCCCGTTCACCCAATTTCGTCAAGCTGATTGGCCCAAAAGGCAAGGCACGACCACCGGTGTTAGCCGCGCCTACGGCAGCGCCATCAGGTCGCAGCCAATCCCTTCACAGGTGAGCGCCACAAAAATCTCGGCGCGGATCAACCACGTGTCGCCGCGCTTGACCCATTGCGCGCTGTAACGCCCGGCGATGACGGCGGGGCCACTGGCATCCCCCAGATGGCCCGACCAGGTGCCAGTTTCGTAGGCCAAGGGCCACTGCTCGCTGACTGCGATCTCGTCGGCTGTGCGCTGATACACGATCACTGGCGCATTAGGGCTAGGCAGCAAGGTCTGGATCGCTTCAGCTTTGCCCATGATGGGATGGCCGAGCCCACGCCGAATGGTGATATCCTCTGTCCAATACGCGGCGACGCGCGCAATGTCACCCTGCGCAATCGCTTGGGTTTGGGTGAGTCGGGCAGTGCGGATGGCCGCGCACTCGGGTGATTCAGACTGTACAGGAGACAAGGTCATGTTTATGCTGGGTTGAAGACAAGGGTTGAATCGGCAGCCTAGTATAGGTGTTCACTCCTGTGTTGTCAATGCCTGCAGTCCAGTAAAATCTCCGCGCGCTAGCCCATTCGTGCCGATTCGTGCTATACTGGCCGATGGGTGACTCCCCCAACGGCTTATTCACCACGAGTGCCTAGTGACCAGACCACCGCAGGTGCTCTTGATCGACCAAGGAGAAGACGATGCAGTATCGCATTTTGGGGCGCACCGGCGTCAAGGTGTCCAGCCTCTGTTTTGGAACCATGTCCTTTGGCGGCGATGCCGACGAAGTGACCGCGGCGGCCATGTTCAAACGCTGTTTGGATGTGGGCATCAATTTCTTTGATTGCGCCAATAGCTATGGCCGCGGGCGGGCCGAAACCGTCTTGGGGAAGTTGCTCCAAGGCATCCGCGACGAATTGGTTATCACGAGCAAGGTCTGCTCGGTGATGGGCCCTGGCGTCAATGATCGCGGCCTCTCGCGGCGGCATATCATGCTGCAAGTCGAAGGCAGCTTAAAGCGCCTGCAAACCGACCGCCTCGATCTGCTCTTTGTGCACCACACTGATCCCGACACGCCCATGGAAGAGACGCTGCGTGCGCTGGATGATCTGGTGGATCAGGGCAAGATTCTCTATCCAGCCGTTAGCAACTGGTCGGCGTGGCAAATCAGCAAAGCGTTGACCTTTGCCGATCTGCAGGGCTTGGCCCGCTTCCAATGCATCCAGCCAATGTACAACCTAGTCAAACGCCAGGCGGAAGTGGAGATTTTGCCGCTGGCCCAGGCCGAACAAGTAGGCGTGATCCCCTACAGCCCGCTCGGCGGCGGCCTCTTGACCGGCAAATATAATACGCAAAGCAAACCGGCGGACGGTCGCTTGGTCGAAAATAAGATGTATGAAAAGCGCTATGGCGAACCGCTCTATTTTGAAATTGCCGAACGCTTTGCCAGCTACGCCCGATCGCACAGTTTGCACCCAGCCACCTTGGCCGTCGCTTGGGTGATGAGCCACCCCGCGGTGACCGCACCGATCATCGGGGCTCGCAATCTCGACCAGCTCGAGCCTTCGTTGGCTGCACTCGAAGTCGAAATGACTCCCGAATGGCGCAAAGAGATCTCGGCACTCTCCTACGAGCCACCGCCAGCCACCGATCGTTCGGAAGAGCGCGCCTAAATCGGCTTTCGGGCTGCGTGCATCATGAAGCTCCACGAAGGGATTGCGCTCATTCGCCATCCGGCCTTGGTAAAGGACGAGCCCCAACTCTGGGCAGATTTGGGGTGCGGAAGTGGCTTCTTTACCGAGGCCTTGGCGCATTTGTTACCCCCGCATAGCCACATCTACGCGATCGACCGCCAGCCGACGCTCGCTCTGGACCTAGGCGCGGCGCGGTCGATCACGTTACAGCGGATCCGCGCCGATTTTGTTCGGGACGCGCTCCCCATGCGCCCATTGGATGGCCTCCTCATGGCCAATTCGCTGCACTATGTGCAGGATCAAGCGACGTTTTTGCGCGCGGTGCAACGCTATCTCAAGCCTGAGCACTGTTTTCTGATTGTGGAATACGAACTCGAACGATCCAATCCTTGGGTGCCCTATCCGCTCAGCTTTCGCCGCTTGCAGCAGCAGTTTGCGGAAGTGGGCGAGTATCGGGTGCAGAAAGTACAGGAACGAGCCCCGCGCCGCGGTTTTGATGCCATGTATGGAGCGCTGATCCAGCCCGTCGGGCGAGAAACCGACGAATCTTAAGGAGCTCTCATCGAATCCGCAGAATTTCTTCATCTTTTTTTGCTATACTGCTAGTTGTTGTGAGGCGCGTCTGGCCGTAGCTGCTTGATTGCGGCCAGGAGGTACATAGTAAGATGGATCGTTTGACTGCTTGGCGAACCCGCTGGTCAGCCAGCTATTGGCAAAACTTGCAGACCAAAGTACGGGTCTTTCTGCGAAAGACTGCCCCCTTTGTTTCTGGTGTCTTGGCAGCCTTTGTCGCGCTCTGGCTCTACAACACGTTTCTCCCAGCTCCACAACCCCTCACCAATGACGATGTTGAGACGATTGTCACGGAAGCGCTCGCTGAGGTAACGCCGGCCCCGGCCCCCTCGGCGCTCGTGTACCAGATCATTCGCCCCTCGATCGTGCTGATTCGAACGCACGCGGCCGAAACCGAGCTGACCGAGGAGAGCAATGGCTTGGGCACCGGCGTGGTGATCAACACCGCGGGCGAGATTCTCACCAGCTTGCATGTGGTTGATGGTGCCGGGCAGATCCAGCTCATCTTTGCCGATGGCACCGAATCCGTCGGCCAGATTGTGGCCACCCAACCCGAAAATGATATAGCGGTGCTGCAAGCCCTCACGCCGCCGGCCGAAGTATGGTCTGCGACGTTGGGCAATCCGAATGCCATGAGGGTGGGGGACGAAGCCTACGCGGTTGGGCACCCGCTAGGCCTGTACGGTTCCATGAGCACCGGTGTGATCTCTGGGTTTGACCGCACGTTCCGCATCCCCAACAGTGATCAGCGCTTGACCGGACTGATTCAATTCGATGCGGCGGTGAACCCTGGCAATTCGGGTGGCCCCCTGCTCAATCGCTATGGTCAGGTGATTGGGATTGTGGCCGGCTTGGCCAACCCCAGCGACCACAATTTCTTTATTGGCATCGGCTTTGCTGTGCCGATCAATGTTGCGGGTGGCGCGGCTGGTCTGCCCCCCTATTAAAGTAAGGAGATGGCAATGAATGCAGCCCTCAACCCGGACCATAACTCACAGATGGAGCGGGTGCTGTATGAAGTCAAAAAGGTCATTGTCGGCCAGGACAATCTACTCGAGCGCTTGATTGTGGCGCTACTAGCGCGTGGCCATATTCTGGTCGAAGGTGTGCCCGGCTTGGCCAAAACCATGGCGATCAAAACTTTGGCCGAAGCGATTGGGGGCGAATTCAAGCGCATCCAATTTACACCCGACCTGGTCCCGGCCGATCTCGTCGGGACGCGCATCTACAACCAAAAGACAGGCGAGTTCACGACCTCCTTTGGGCCGGTGTTTACCAATCTGCTGCTGGCCGATGAGATCAACCGCGCCCCGGCCAAGGTGCAAAGCGCCCTGCTCGAAGTGATGCAAGAGCGCCAAGTGACCATCGGCCGCGAGACCTTCACCGTGCCCAATCCCTTTTTGGTGATGGCCACCCAAAACCCCATCGAAACCGAAGGCACCTATCCCCTGCCCGAAGCCCAGGTCGATCGCTTCATGTTCAAAGTGCTGGTTGGGTATCCCACGTCCACCGAAGAATTTGTGATTGTCGAGCGCATGACTATGGCCTTGCAGCAGGTGCAAAAGGTGATCACCGCACAACAGTTGGT
>CAZMRA010000260.1:0-7311 GCA_964568485.1 uncultured Caldilineaceae bacterium
TCATGCAGTGGTCAGCATCTTTGCCTCCACCACACCGGGTTGCCGAGGTTTCTTCGGGCCGGTCCCTCCACCTCTCTGGATAAGAGCCATTATGTAAGATTGTGGAGGCACTATAGCAGGTTGACCGCAGATTGTCAAGCGATATTGGCCATCATGCTTGGGCAAGTACTTGCAGAAAAGTGGCACTGCGAGGTGCAGACTTAGGCTAATATTAACGCAAAACAGTAAGGTTGCGTAGGGAATTCGTATGAAATATTTATGCTTAGCGAAGGATTCGCCCCCAATTAGCGATAAATAAAGTATCACACCTTGCTTAAATACCGGGGGAGAGGATCATGGGGTTTCGCTTCTTTTTAGCCTATTTCTTTATGACCATCGCTTGCTTGCTCGCCTTTGCCTATGGCAATGTCCGCTTGCGTTCAGTTGCCCACACTCACAACGCCCCAATCGTTGCTGAGCAAGCCAGCTCAGTTCTCCTACTTTCAGTGGAGCGCTGAGATCAGCCAGGCCATCAGTTGGGTGTCAAATGGCAATTTATTGACGTTCCTGCGCACCTGTGCTACTCTAGGCATTCCAAAATTCAGATAAGATCTTCTGTCGTTGACACAATTGGAATGTACCACCATGAGTACAACAACACCGGCTCGCGTTCGTTTTGCCCCTAGTCCAACCGGCTTTTTACACTTAGGCGGTCTACGCACTGCCCTCTTCGACTGGCTCTATGCGCGCCATACTGGCGGCCAATTTATCTTACGTATTGAAGATACGGACCAGTCGCGCTTTAACCCGGAAAGTCTGAACGACATCATCCGTGGCTTACGCTGGTTAGGGCTGGATTGGGACGAAGGGCCTGATATTGGCGGGCCATATGGCCCCTACGTGCAAAGCCAACGCAAGCATCTCTATCGCCAATATGCGGAGCAATTGGTCGAAAAGGGCTTTGCCTACCGTTGTTACACACCAGTGGAAGAATGGGAAGCAGACAGCCCCGAAGAAGAGAGCGAGCCAGCGACCAATCAGCCCCAGCGCAAGCCCTACGACCGGCGAGATCGCTATCTCACGCCCGAGCAACGAGCCGCCTACGAGGCCGAAGGTCGACCCTATGCCATTCGGTTTGCCGCTCCGCTAGAGGGTGTCACCGTTGTCCATGATCTGCTCCGTGGGGAGATTGCCTTCCCCAATCGTACCTTGGTGGATCAAGTACTACTCAAGACTGATGGCATGCCCACCTATCATTTGGCCATGGCGGTCGATGATCATCTGATGGGCATTACCCACGTGATCCGGGCCGAAGAGTGGTTGCCCTCGGCACCACTCCACAAATTGCTGTTCGAAGCTTTGGGCTGGACCATGCCCACGCTGATCCATGCGCCGATCATCCTCAACCCGGACGGCAGCAAAATGAGCAAGCGCGATCGCGGCTCCCATGTGCGCGATTATATCGAAGATGGCTATTTGCCAGAAGCGCTCTTCAATTTTCTCTGCAACGTCGGCTGGAATTATGACGCCGAGCAAGAGGTCTTTTCGCGCGAACAGGCGATCGAGCGCTTTGACGTTGCCGATATCAATCCCAAATCAGCGGCGCTGAATTACGAAAAGCTCAAGTGGCTGAGCGGGATCTACATGCGCAATCTTGACCCGGCCGACCTGCACCGGCGACTTGCCCCCTATTTGGCAAAACAGCTGGGACTTGATGAGACAACCTTGTTGCATAGCGAACGTCTTTCGCAACTCATTCCGCTACTCCAGGAGCGCATCAAATTATTGACCGAGGCCGCCCAATACGTAGACTGGGCGTTCAAAGCAGCGGACGAATTGGTCTATAGCGACCTGACCATGTTTACGGCCAAGCGCAAATTAACATTCAGCCAAGCGGCGGAGCTCTTACAACGAGGCAGAGAGCTGATCAATTCCCTGGATGAATTCTCCACGCCTCAGCTCGAAGCCGCATTCCGCCAATTCGCAGAAAAAGAGGGCATCAAGATTGGCCCGCTGTTGACCCCCTTCCGGGTGGCGTTGGCCGCCAAGGAGGTCGCGCCACCTTTGTTCGAAAGCATGGTAGTGTTGGGCCGTGAAGAAACGCTGCAGCGCCTACAAAACGCCAGCAAGATCCTTCAAGCAGCGGCGCTGGAACCCGCCTAAGTACCCAGCAGGATCGTACCTGCAGGGCGCACAAATTTGCCGAGTGGACCGTTCCTGTGGTATATTTTCTCGCCAAGAGATGCAGACCGTAACCAGTGATGGTGTAGGTCTTCTCCACAGCAATGGGGAATAGTTTAATCGGCAGAACAGTTGACTCTGGATCAACCAGTTGGGGTTCGAATCCCTGTTCCCCAGCCTAACATCTTACAGCTGACAGCTCATCATCTTTGCAGCGATTCAGTTGGTAAGGTGCACATTGTAAAGCGGTTCCGGCTTTTCTTGGCAGAGGAGATCGGAGCCGCTTTCTTTATTGGCTGTCAATAACATCAAGTCGCAGATTGATTAAAGCCCGGAATCAACTACAAGATGCTGATGTGCTTGCCAAGCGCGATGCGGCTGTCCTCTGGTGCCAGCGAGCTACCGAGTATACGGCCACCTACGGCGGCAAACCCTGGCACTATCTACTCATCCCGCACGATGTAATTGCTGAAAATCGTACCATCAGCGGGCTAGCCCGTGAGTTTTCACAAATTAGTCTCAATCCAGCCACTTGAAACAGAAGGAGCTAACTTTGAAAGCAACCGAAGCCAAGCTGCTCAGCTATCTGCTATTATTTGCTCAATGCCGAAGAGGATGGTCCCTACCACCACAAACTTTTGCTCACGCAAACCGAACAAACCCTCCAGTTGATGCGCAAGTTGGGCATCGTGCGCCCGCATGAGCTTGCACTCTCCGATTGCCCTCTACTCGCTGCATCAGCAGGGGAAGGTATAACGCATTGGGCGTGGGCTCTATACATTGCCCACCCTAGAATTTGCCGAACATCACTCCCTGGCCGAAGCCTGCAAACGGGTCCTGCATGGAGTTGTCTGCCTACTCTCGGTGCTGCAATTTCACAACCTGGGCACTCAAAACCCGGCGCAGATCTGGCTCGCTATCGATCGCAAAGCGCGCCGTCCCCACGTCGAATATCCGCCGCTGCGCATCGTGCGTTTCTCTGGGGTCGCTCTCACTGCCGGGATTGAAGAACATCCGGTCGAAGGAGTAACTGTGCGTGTCTATGCCGCCGCTAAAACCGTGGCCGACTGCTTCAAATATCGCAACAAGATCGGCCTAGACGTGGCCTCAGAGGCCCTGCGCAATTGTCTGCAAACACAAAAAAGCACCCACCAGGAGCTTTGGCGCTATGCCCAGATCTGTCGCGTCAGCAACGTCATCAAACCTTACCTCGAGGCCCTTGCATGACCCAACGTTCTCCAGCCAATCTGCCAGCTTCTGTCCACCAGTACCCACGCTAGATTCACACATATTTCGCCAGAAACCATTTCATCAGGCATAATATGCCCATGCAACGCGAACAAATCCTGCACACGCTTCGTATGCATCACCGGTATCTCGCCGAACAGTATGGCGTCCAATCGCTTGCACTGTTTGGTTCTGTGGCGCGCAATGAGGCCAACGAACGCAGCGATGTTGACCTGATCGTCGAATTTTCCCGGCCAGTCGGCTATTTTGGGCTCTTTGCCCTACAAGACTATCTGAGCCAGATGCTCGGCCATCCGGTCGATGTTGGCACCCTGCCCAGCCTCAAACCTCGCCTCCGCCAACGCATTGAGCAGGATCTGATCCATGTCTTCTAGAAGCTGGCGCGAACGTGTCCAAGACATCCTCGATGCGATCGCTGAAATTCAAGGCTTCACAAATGGTCTTGATTTCGTTACCTTTCGGGATGACCTCAAAACCATACGCGCAGTCGAGATGAATTTTATTGTGATTGGTGAAGCTGCCGCTGCCATTCCAGACGAAATTCAGGAACAATATCCCACTATTCCCTGGCATCTCATGCGCGGCATGCGCAACCGCCTGGTCCATGCCTACTTCATGGTGGATCGGCAAATCATGTGGGAGACCGTGCAGCATGATCTGCCTCCACTGGTCAACCAGCTTGAGCAGTTACTCTAAACCCGCAGCCAGCTACCCCGCCCGCGCCTCAAACTCTTCCAGGCTCTCCGGTCGCCGCCGCAAAAAGAGCAGATCCGCCTGAATCGTCTTATGCTCGCTGGCCAGCACCGCCAGCCGTTTGGCCGCATTGCCCTTCTCGTCAATCGCTTTCTCTCTGGCACTCATCGCCTGACCAAACTGGTCATCACTGGCCCCGCGCAGCAACAAAATTGCATCAATAAAATCCGGGTCGAGACTGCCCTGCTCCCAGCTATTAATCAACCCCATCAACTTGACATACTCCAGACAGCGGTACAAGGCACACTGTCCTCGCAATCTGGTTGCATCGGTGTCACCGGCATTGTCCACCAGATGAAAGAAGTCAAAGCGGCTCCACGGCTTGCCTTCGTAGCGCAAGGGAAACACGCGGTCTCGCACCCACTTCGCTTTGGTCGAATCCATATTGTACAGCGCCGTAACCGGGGCCAGCTCGCCGATCAACTCCCCCGTCTCCGCGTCCACTTCCGGCGCAAACTGATGCACCACTTCGACAAAACACCCCATGTTGCGCTGCATATAACTCTTGGCACAGGTCTCAGCAAAGTGAAACCACCCTCGCCCCCCATCCGCCTGCTCCAATACACTCGCCGCCCGGCTCGCTGTGCGTGCGGGTCCCACCACCCGCCACCCTTGCCCGGCCAACGCCGTTGTCAACTTGGCCAGCATACCCGGTAACACAGGGTCGCAATACAGCACCTCCTGCATCCATCCGTCCAAGGCCTGCACATCCCCCGCCTTGGGCTGGGCCCGCTCGTTCAACGCCTTGCCCATCGCCAGCCAGCTCGACCACACCGCCCGACTATCCGCCTCAAACCGACTCTGCTTGCTCATCTCCATTCACTCTCAGCACCAAAACCCAGCCCGAACCACGCTCCTCTATGGGTAGATCAATATCCGCCCATGCTCACCGCATGCGCCCCCAGCCCACGCGCTAGATTCGCCAACGCCAACGCATCCGCCAGATCATCGGGTTGGCCTTCGGGGGCACGCAGACTCGCACCCTCAATACTCGCCACCTGCTCATAAGTCGCCAAACTGTGCAACAAAATCTGTCCATCCCGACACGCCTCAGCCAGGGCATCATAAAGCATGGTTTTGCCCAACTGATGACTCTGCCAGCCTGGACGCTTGTCGCGCCCGCGCAGAATCCGTCCCCGCCAGCGCGGTTCCTGTTCCAGCCCCAAGAGCACAGCATGACCATGATTGTTGCGCTCCACCAAGATCCCTGCCCCGTTATACCAATCCGCTACCAGCCCTGCATGGCTGGCCAGTGTCGCTGGCTGCAGTTGCCCCGCCAACACCGCACATTCCTCGCCCCGCGCCACATCCAGCACCACCAGCGCACTTGCATCACTCGTCGGGTTCCCCTCAGCCGGGTCAACCCCCAACACATACGTTCGCCCTGGTTGTGGCGGCTGATAGACTTCCATCTGCACAATCGCTGGTTGCCCCTTCAGTGCAGTCTTCTGCGCTGGGCATGGTTGATAACAATCCGTCAGCCATACACTGGGAATCCGCTTGTCGGAACTCAGCGGGGCCAACGCCTCTTGCGCCGTCGCTGGGTACTCCTGCTGCAGATCATCCAGCGAGCCAGTGCGCGCCAGGGTGTCAGCTCGCCGCTCGTTGTACCAGTCAACGGTTCGCTCTGGTCGCGCGTACCACGGCAAAAAGATCGGTGACCAACTGTTCTGCCCTTGCCGCGCCGCCCGGTAGATCTGCTTGAACTGACTCAAGGGTTTGCGTTTATTCACGCTCGAGAGCAATACCATCGAGCCGCCTGCATCAATCGTCGGCGTAGTGGCCACCAACAGCCCGGGCAAGTCCGGTTGATGATCCGCCTCATCCACCAAGATAAAACTAAAGGTATATTGTCGCCCGCCGGTCGTCGGAAAGGCCATCGCCACCGAGCCATTACTCAACACCCAACGACTCATGTTGTTGATCACCTCGCCTCGACAGCGCAGAAAAGCGGGCAAGCGGGCATACATGCCCTTCAGCCGAAAATCCAACAGATCAATCGCATCCTCTTCAGTGCGGCTGAAGATGCCAATCGTTGCAGCTGGCCGAAACAGCATCAACCACAGCACATACCCCAAGACCAACCACGTCAAGCCGAGTTGCCTGGCCTTCAACACCACGGTCTGCCGCTCGCGCTGCAGCTGCACCAGCATCCAGGCCTGCGCTGGCCACAAGGCAAACGTCCGCCAGCGCTGCTCAGTCGCATTAAATAGCCACCCATACGCCCCCAGAAAATAGATCGGCGACGCCGCACACATCACCCACTCCGCCGCTTGCTCTTGCTCGCCCAGCGGCACCTGCTCCTGCCGAGGCTCAACCATCACCCATCACCCCAAACCCACACATAGAAATCTCATCCACGGCTTGCCCAGATTACACAAGGGCACAAGGCCAATAAAAAATCTGTATAATCTGTGTCATCTGTGGTTGCCCAGGTAGTGCTGTGTTTTGCTAAACTGTCGTCGACTCCGTCCACGATGGCAGCGCCCAACTCTCATTTCTCGAACTCGCGCTTTAGCCCAGCGCCAGGACATTCCCATGACGATCTCCCTACAACTGCAGGTCCACACCATCCGCCGCCGGGGTCCGCTGGACTACGAACTGCTCGCCTATTTCATCGCCGACCAACCCTTGCCCCAGCCTACCGACAACACCCCACCCTGGGCCTACACCGACCTCGAAGCGGCGCTCATCAACTACGCAGCCCTGCCCGTCAACCACGACAGTCTGGCGGGGCTGCTCATCGCGCACCCCCGCATCCATATCCATGGCAGGCGGGCACTGCTCAGGCAGCGGATGGGCAGCGAGGCTAGCGATGTGGATGTCGTTGTCTAAATGCCGCCCGATCTCTTCCAGATGGGCCACATGCACATGAAAACTGAACTGGAACAAATCCTCGGCTTTCCAGTAGCTCTGTTCCATATACACAAACATCTAAAAGCCTTGCTCAAGCGCAGAATCGATGACGGAGCGATCTACGTTTTGGTGTGAGGGCACTAACTATGCCCATCCACAAAACCGATCCGCCCCCGGCGGCAACTGCTGGGGGGCACGCCCCCAGTCCCCCCACACACAACCCCGTCGAGCAGCTTGACCCGTCAAAATAGCCTACAGAGATCAGAGAAATTACAGAGTTTCAGAGGCTCAAAG
>CAZMRA010000261.1:0-7292 GCA_964568485.1 uncultured Caldilineaceae bacterium
CCCATCCCATCAATTTTGTTATAATAGGCTTGGTCGATTGCACAGCAACCGCGGCTAGCCAATGACGATTCGTTGGTGCTATAATGCGAAATGCTGTGGATTAACTGGTAGGTATGCTCCGGCTGAAATCTGCAACGGGGAGACAGTTTATTGGTTATCAACCACCATTGCCTGTTATACTTACACTATGGTCTTGAAACAATTTGTGATGTCATACCTACATAACTACCGCCGCGCTTTTACCGCCTCCCGCCGCTTTGGGGATTGCTACTGTATTTCGCGGGGCTTGTGATGAGCAGCAGCCTCGCTGATGCCGAACACAAGTAGCCCGCGACCTCACTCGTTTCCATCGATTCTTGAGTAAATAACTCAATAACTTTTCTACAATGCAACGCGCCCGCTGCAAAGGCTGCAAGAAGTGGCGTATGATTTGCAATGGTACTATGATTGGTATTGGCATAACGGATTATGCCGTTGTTCCACCTAGCCGAAACTGATCAAGCAGAATCTCGGCGAAGACACGCCAAACAAGTACCACTGCCAATAAAGGTAGCTCTTCTTTCATACTAAACGTTACAAACAAGCTTGCTTTTGTGTTTGCTCAACAGATCAACTTGTTCAATCAGTAACCATTCAAACTAAGGGAGAAAGTTCCATGAAGATCCAGCAATGGACTGGCCGATTATTGGTGTTGCTGATCAGCGGTCTCTTAGCCGCTTGTACAGCACCAATTGCAGCGCCGAGTCAACCTGCCGCCGACTCCGCAGCGTCAGATGCAGGCGAGCCGATCTATATTGGCGTGAGTGGGCCGCTGACTGGGCCAAACGCCCGATATGGTGCGCAGTGGAAAAATGGCTTCGACTTGGCACTCGAAGAGATCAACGGAGCAGGTGGCATTGACGGTCGTCCCCTCGAATATATCTTTGAAGATTCACAAAGTGACCCCAAGCAGTCGGTGGTGATCGCACAAAAATTTGTCGCCGACGACCGCATCATCGTGGAATTGGGTGATTTCAGTAGCACCGCATCGATGGCCGCTTCCCAGATCTATCAACGTGGTGGCATGGTGCAATTCGGCTTCACCAATTCGCACCCAGATTTCACCTACGCTGGTGGGGATTACACCTGGAGCACCTCGGTGACTCAGTTGCAGGCATCACCCGCGTTGGCGGATCTGGCCGTTACTGAGTTGGGTTTGAAGCGACTGGCCGTCTTTCAGATCAACAATGACTGGGGCAAAGCAACTTTCGAGCTCTTTGAGCCCCGCGTGGTCGAACTCGGCGGCGAAGTTGTTGCGCACGAAGCCTACTTGGCCGAAGAGAAAGATTTCCGCTCGGCGTTGACCAATGTCCGCGCCGCCAACCCCGACGCGATCATTTTCCTCGCCTACCAAGCCGACGGCGCCTTGATCGCCCAACAGGCACGTGAGGCAGGGTTCGATGTCCCGTTTGTCGGCAGCGGCTCGATGCAATCCCCCGATTTCATCAACTTGGGTGGCGAAGCGGCCCAAGGCACGCATATTCTGGGTGAATTTACGACAACCGACCCGCGCCCATCTGTTCAGACCTTCGTTGAAAAATACCGCGCCAAGTACAACGAAGAACCGGATCTCTTCGCCACAGGGGCCTATGATGCCATGAACATCATCGCCGCGGCCATCAAGCTTGGTGGTCCCACCCGCGAGGGTGTGCATAGCGCGCTGCCTCAGCTCAAAGATGTACCAAGCGTCCTTTACGAGACTGTGACGTTTGACACCGAAACCCGGCGCGTACTCAACCCTAAGTTTACCCATTTGATCGTCCATGGCGATCAATTTGTGGCGGCAGCTTCAGTCGAATAAACCAATCGTAGTATAGAGAGTTCGGAGGAATTTTGCCTCCGAACTCTCTATACCGAATGATGTACTCCAAATTCAATGCTCAACTCTTTTTTTGATCAAACGATCAATGGCCTTGTTATTGGTAATGTATACGCCCTAACTGCGATTGGGTTGGCACTGATCTTCGGCGTGGGCAATTTGATCAATTTCGCCCACGGCTCCGTGTATATGATCGGCGCCTATGTCGGTTGGGTCTGCGTGATTTGGTTTAGGCTACCGCTGCCAGTTACCTTTGTGCTGGTGGCTGTGGTTTGTGGCCTTTTAGGTATGGCCATTGAGCGCATTGGCCTACGTCCCTTGCAAAACACGGCCCGCATTGCGCCCCTCCTGGCGACCATCGGCATCAGCTTTGTGCTGGATCAGGCCGTGCAGATCCTCTTCAGCCCGGATCCGCAATCGTTTCCGAATCCGCTGCCCTCCACTCGGTTTGCGGTCGGCGGGGTCTTCATCAGCATGACGGATATTCTGATTGCCTCTACGGGTCTGATTTTGGCAGGCGGCCTCTTTCTCTTCCTGCGTTATACAAAATTGGGCTGGGCTTTGCGTGCCACTGCCCAAGACCGGGACGCGGCGCAACAGATGGGCGTGGATGTAGATCGGGTCAATCAAGCTGCCTTTGCCATCGCCTCGATTCTAGGTGGCCTTGCTGGTGTGTTGGTGGGTATCTATTTCAACACGGTCTACCCAACCATGAGCTTTCAAGCCGGGTTAAAAGGCTTTGCAGCCAATCTGCTCGGCGGCTTGGGCAACATTCCAGGGGCAATCTTTGGCGGACTCCTCTTGGGGTTGATCGAAAGTTATGGCGTCGCCTATTTGGGGGCCACCTACCGCAACCTGTTCGCCTTTGTCATCCTGCTAACGGTTTTGGTTTGGCGCCCGAACGGACTCTTTAGCCGCAAACGCCAACTGCCGCCCGAACCACTCACGGGCACCTTTTTGGCCAATCGCCGAGCACTGCTGCTACCGCCCTGGGTGTTGGCGATCTTCGTAGTCATTGCCGCGGCCCTGCCATTTGTGATCCGCAACCCGTACACGCTACAGATTCTGACCAATGCATGGTTGATGGGCATGGCGGCCATCAGTCTGTCGCTGGTTACAGGGGTGGCCGGTCAGATGTCATTGGGGCAAGCGGGCTTTTTGGCGATTGGGGCCTATACCTCGGCCCTGCTAACCATCCGCTTGGGGTGGCCTTTCGAGCTGGCCCTCTTGACCGCAGGCATACTCACCGCCCTGATCGGTACGCTGCTTGTGCTGCCTGCCTTCCGGCTGCGCGCCCATTATGTCGCCATTGCCACTTTAGGGATTGGCGAAATTGTGGGCCAGACGATTCTCAACTGGGAAAGCCTAACCAACGGGGCGATGGGGTTGATCAATATTCCCGCGCCGACTTTCTTCGGCTGGACAGCCCTCTTTGCGCATGAAGTCTATTGGTATTCGTTGGGCTTACTGGTCTTCAGCGGCCTGCTCAGTTGGCAGCTGTTGCGCTCACCCCTGGGCCGCACCTGGCGCGCCATCCGCGAGGATGATGTGGCCGCGCAAGCCTATGGGATCAACTTGAACCGCTACAAAGCCTTGGCCTTTGCCGCCAGTGCCTTTATTGCTGGTCTCAGCGGCGCGTTTACCGGCCATATGTATACCTACATCAACCACGAGACATTTACCAATACGACATCGATCCTGACCTTGACTATGGTGATCGTCGGTGGGATGGGCAACATGTTTGGCGCAGTTGTCGGTGCGGTTTCGCTCACGGTTCTGCCCGAGCTCTTCCGTGGTTTTGCGGATTATCGGTACATCGTCTATGGCTTGGCACTCTTGGCCATCATTCGCTTCCGGCCCCAAGGGTTGTTTGGCTCGGTCTAATTTGTGTTGGTGATTCAACCTATGGCACTTTTGGAAATAACGAACCTCTCGCGCAACTTCGATGGTGTACTAGCAGTTTCCGACGTCAGCTTCGTCGTCAACGAAGGGGAGACCGTCAGTGTAATCGGACCCAATGGCGCAGGTAAGACCACGCTCTTCAACTTGATCACCGGGCAGGATCGCGCGACGCAAGGTGATATTCGTTTTGATGGCGAGTCGTTGATCGGCTTGCGCGCCGATGAATTTGCGGCCCGCGGCCTCGCACGTACCTTTCAACATGGGCGTGTCTTTGGCAATTTGAGCGTGCGCGACAATGTATTGATCGGTGCGCACACGCGGCGTAGGGCAGCTCAGGCGAAGTTTCCGCTGCTGGGTCTCTTCCGCGAGTTGGGGACGTCACTATTGCAGACCCCAACAGCCCGGAACGAAGAAGCAGAATTGCGCCAAGAAGCCGAAGCGATCATTGCGCAGTTTGGCGAGCGGCTGACTCCGCGGCTGGATCAGCCCACCTTCAGTCTGTCCTACGCCAATCGCCGCCGCGTTGAAATTGCCCGAGCCCTGATCTCACGCCCACGCCTGCTGTTGCTCGACGAACCCACCGCAGGCATGAACCCAACCGAAACCGCCGAGGTGCTGGAATTTATCCGTGAGCTCAAACAGTCGGGCTTGACGATCTTGTTGATCGAGCACAAGCTCTCGCTGGTCATGGAGCTGTCAGATCGGGTCATTGTGATGGACAACGGCCAGCGGATCGCAGAAGGTCCGCCCGAAGTTGTGCGCAATGACGAACGCGTGATCGAAGCCTATTTGGGGCGCAAACATCAATCAGCCTGAAGCGCATCGGCGCTTTGTGTACCATTATTTCGTAGTTAGCAATTCAGCGAGCAAACATGCTATGGCTCCACTTTTAGAACTCCAGCAGATCGATACCTTCTATGGTGCAGTACAGGTTCACTTTGGCATAAATCTGCATGTCAACTCAGGCGAAATTGTCTGTCTGCTCGGGGGTAACGCCAGCGGCAAAAGCACCACCATGAAGGTAATTCTTGGCCTGGTCAAACCGCGAGCTGGTCATGTCTATTTTGCGGGGGAAGAGATTACTGGCTTGCGCACCCCCCAGATCATCCGCCGCGGGATCGGCTCGGTGCCGGAGGCGCGGCGCATCTTTGCCCAGATGACTGTGCAGGAAAATCTGCTGATGGGTGCTTATAAGCGCAACGACAAGGCCGCCATTCAGCAGGATTATGAGCAGACGCTGGAGATGTTTCCCCGCTTAAAGGAACGCCTCCACCAGCCCGGTGGGGTGCTCAGCGGCGGCGAACAACAAATGTTGGCCCTGGCCCGGGCGCTGATGGGTCGCCCGCAGTTGATCTGCATGGACGAACCGACGATGGGCCTTTCGCCCCTGTTTGTGGACCGCGTCCTCGAGCAGATCGAGCGCATCAATCAGCAAGGGGTGACCTTCTTTATGGTCGAACAAAATGCCAACTTGGCCTTGCAGATCGCCAGCCGCGGCTATGTCTTGCAAAATGGACGCATCGTGTTGGAGGGCGCCGCACAAGAGTTGCTCGACAGCCCGCAGATCCAAGATGCCTATTTGGGAGAGCGGACCTCAAAGTGAGCGAACACATCAGTGACGCGTATCGGCAAAGCATCGAGGCTTGGCGAGCAAAACGCGAGGCAGCGTTACGTGCGCCAGATGGCTGGCTGACGCTCTGTGGGCTTTTCCCATTACAGCCCGGCCGCCAAACAATCGGCAGCGGCCCCGAGCATCCGATCCGGCTGCCAGCGGCGGCCCCGGCGCAGCTGGGCTGGATCGACTTTGCCGTAGGCGAGGCCGAACTGACGCTGACCGACCCCAGTCTCGTTTTGGTAGACGGTGAACCCGCTCAGCGGCCGCAAATCCGGCTCATCAGCAACCGAGAGCGTCCCGATCCCACGGTAATCAGCATTGGGAGCATCTCCTTTTTTGTGCACACCTATGGGGATCAAGCCGCCATCCGTGTACGCGACACGGCACACCCCGCGCTCCGCACCTTCCCTGGCTGTGCGTGGTTTCCCATCCAGTCAGATTATCGGGTGATTGGCCAGTTCGCCCCCTATGATGCGCCGCGTGCCTTGCCGATCCAGACGACGCTGCAGACCAGCAGCAGCTTTCAAAGTGTGGGGGTAGTCAGCTTTACACTACAGGGCGTGCCGCTCAGCTTCGCCGTGGCCGATTATGGAGCCCCAAATCAACTGAATGTAATCTTTCGCGACCAAACCGCGGGCGAAGAGACCTATCCAGCCGTCCGTTTTCTGACCCTGGAGCGAAGCGGACCTGAAGAGGTGGTTGTCGATTTTAACAAAGCCTACAATCCTCCTTGTGCCTTCAATCCCTATACCACTTGTCCGCTGCCGCCGCGCGAAAATATCCTGCCGATTGCGATTCGGGCAGGTGAACGTTATACCGCTGAGCACAAAACGTTTTATGCGAGCTTGCACGAATAGCGATTTCTAAATCTCTGGCGGTGTTTCGCGGAGATTGCGGAAGATCTGTGTCAGCTTAGAAGTTACAGGAGTTAAGCATTGCCTCACCTATTTGATCCAATTACCCTGCGCGGGGTAACGCTACGGAATCGAGTTGGCGTCTCGCCGATGTGTCAATATAGCGCAACCGATGGCTTTGCGAATGACTGGCATTTGGTCCACTTGGGCAGCCGCGCCATCGGTGGTGCTGGCGTGGTGATTGCCGAAGCAACCGCCGTGCAGCCGAATGGACGCATCTCACCCAACGATTTAGGGCTTTGGGACGACAAGCATATCGACACCCTGCGCCCAGTCACCAAATTTATGGCCGAGTACGGAGCGGTTCCGGCCATCCAGCTGGCGCATGCCGGGCGCAAGGCTAATACAGCGCGCCCCTGGGATGGCGGAGCCCCGCTGCCCAATCCGAACGGCGAATGGAAAATCGTGGGTGCCAGCCCGCTGCCATTCCGCGAGGGCTACCCAACACCCCACGAATTGACGGTTGAGGAATTGGCGACCCTCAAGCAAGATTTTGTGGCAGCCACGCAGCGCGCCGTAGAAGCCGGTTTTCAGCTGATCGAAATTCATGCCGCACATGGCTATCTGCTCCACAGCTTTTATTCGCCCCTCTCCAATCAGCGCACGGATGATTATGGTGGCAGTTTTGCCAATCGCACCCGCTTGTTGATCGAGATCGTTCAGGGGGTGCGGCAAGTCTTGCCCGAATCGCTGCCCCTGGCGGTGCGCCTCTCCAGCACGGATTGGGTGGAGGGCGGCTGGAGCATTGCCGATACAGTCGAGCTGTCACGCCGCCTCCGCCAGGAAGGGGTGGACTTGATCGATTGCAGTTCAGGCGGCAATGTTGCCACAGCCACCATCCCGCTGGCACCGGGGTATCAAGTGGAATTTGCGCGGGCCGTGCGTCACGAAGCGGAGATCGCCAGCGCGGCAGTGGGGTTGATCACCACGCCGGAGCAAGCCGAGGCGATCGTTGCGCAAGGAGATGCCGACATCGTTCTCATAGGGCGCGAGCTCTTGCGTG
>CAZMRA010000262.1:0-7276 GCA_964568485.1 uncultured Caldilineaceae bacterium
TCGGGGAAGATCTGGTAAAAGACCGCGGTTTTTACCCAATCGGGCGTGGCAAAGTTCATACGAGAAACTCCTTTGGCCGAACACAAGCTGGTTCGGGGGATGTTGGCTATGTGCAATTCGGGTCACCAAACCAGCAAGGGGATTGGTGACAGCAACGCGGTACAAAGGCTGAACCAGGATGGCCCGCCCTGAAATATCCGCTATAATACCCAAAGCAAGCCTGCTTGGAAAGCGCTTGTTGTCATAAAGCTACAAATATAATCGCTGTGCAAGCTGTAATTTCTAGGCGTTTCTTACCGGAGAGGAGCAAGTTGTGAGCGATCCACGCGTCGGAAAATTGGCTGCAGTCTTGGTCAATTATTGCACGAATGTCCAACCAGGGGACTGGGTGGCGGTGCGCGGTCATGTGGTGGCGTTGCCCCTGGTCGAAGCAGTTGTCGAACAGGTGGCGCGTGCGGGGGGCAACCCAACTGTCTTTTTGAATAGCGATGGCATGGACGAAGCATTTTTACGCGCTGCCGGGCCAGAGCAGCTGAGTTGGGTCTCGCCCATCGACGCCTTGATGGCTGAACAGGTGGATGTGCGCATTGCCATCAACGCTGCCAGCAATACCCGCGCCCTCAGCGGCATCAATCCCCAACAGCAGCAGCTCTATCAAAAGGCGCGACGCCAATTCTCGCAACGCTATATGCAACGCTCGGCGGAAGGGACCCACCGCTGGACGTTGACTAATTTCCCGTGCGAGGCCTTTGCCCAAGAAGCGGATATGAGCTTGTCGCAGTATGAGGATTTTGTCTACGCGGCCACCTATACCGACCAGCCCGATCCGGTGGCCTGTTGGCAGCAAGTGCACGATACCCAGCAGCGCTTGGTCGATTGGCTGGTGGGCAAAGATCAAGTCGTTGTGCGCGGCCCGAATGTCGATCTCACCTTGTCGATTGCTGGGCGCACCTTTGCCAACAGTGATGGCAAACGCAACATGCCGAGCGGCGAGATCTTCACCGGCCCGGTGGAAGATTCAGTCAATGGTTGGGTGCGCTTTACCTATCCGGCGATCCGCGGCGGCCGCGAAGTCGAGGGCGTGGAATTTCGCTTCGAGAATGGCAAAGTGGTCCATGCCAGCGCCACCAAAAACGAAGAATATCTGCTGAGCCAGTTGGATAGCGATCCGGGAGCGCGCTATTTGGGGGAATTCGCCATCGGCACCAACTATCAGATCCAGCGCTTCACCAAGAGCATTCTCTACGATGAAAAGATCGGTGGCACCATCCACATGGCCGTTGGTGCGGGCTACCCAGAAACGGGCAGCCGCAACCAATCGAGCGTGCATTGGGACTTTATCTGCGATATGCGCACCGACAGCGAAATCTGGGTCGATGGCGAATTGTTCTATCGCAACGGCCAATTTCAGATTTAGCGAGTGCACTCAGAGCTACAAGCGCAACTCGTGCTGAATGCCCCGCAGATCCATCTCGAAGATCAGATCGGCGATGGGCGGGCCACTGTAAAACCAGTGTACCCCATGGGTAACGGCCGGGCCGATGGGCTCTAGGATGGCCTCGGCCAGCAGCGGTTGAATATTCTGCGTGGTGTAGAGATCGACCGCGGTGACCTCGGCCCAGGTGCGACCCAGCCCAAAGAGCCGTTCTTGCATCACGGCCATGACTGTGGCGACCTTTTCGCGTAGTGCGTCGAGTGAGGTTTCACCCGGGCGGACCACCGCCTCGCTTGACAAGATGGCTTGGTCGTGCAGATCGCCAGCCCCGGCGACCACAAAGGTCGGCGGACTATCGGGCGCCGGCCGCGTGTAGGAAAAGGCGTAGAGCATCGGCTCGCTCGGTGGCCGCACCGCCGGCGCGATGTTGGTGCGGGCAATCGGGTTATACTTGCCCTGGAGCAAATCGCGCTCGACGAGCAATGTCCGATATTCGTTGTTGAAGTCGGCAAAGCCTTGGAAGGTGAGGGGCGCGGGCAGGCGCAATTCCACCGCGCACAACGCCTGTATGGGGCGCTCCTGCGCCGCCAGATATTCATCGATGCGCCGGAAGGCCGCGCGATAGGGCAGCGGCTGGTGCAGCGTAACCCGCACGATTTCATACCCCGGCTGGGCGACAACGCCTGCCGAATAGGGGGCAATCCCACTCAGAAATTGATAATTGCCTGTGGCATGGTCGATCAATTGCATAATGACTCCAAAAGATAAGCACGAAAAATGCAGAATCGGCTGAATGTGCTGGCGAGTGCGCAACCGGATCGCCGCTGAAGCCTTAGACTTCAACCCCCAGCGCCGCCAACGACAGGTTTGGATATTGCGCAAGCGCCTGCAAGGCCAAGTCCCGCACGTACGCTTGTTGTTCTGGCCGCCCGACCAGATATTCGACCGGGGATTTGCCATCCACCCGGGCCAAGAGCATGGCTGCCAGCTGACCGGGCAACCGTGCGCGGATGCCTTCGGCCAGTGCCGCTGGTTGGAGCGCGGCCTGGTAGGCCCGCCAGAAATGACCCGCCCCGGTGCGGAAGGGTGCCCCTTGTTCCCCGTGATAGACCGCTTTGAGCAAAAAGTGGTTGAGGCAAAACGCTACATCAAAGGTGGGATCGCCCCAGTGCGCCACTTCAGCGTCGAGAATGATCAAGTCGCCATCGGGCTTGACAAAGATATTCTTCGGGCTGTAATCGCCATGCACCAGCGCTACTGGTGCCGCCTCCATCGCCTCGATGATCTGCGTGATGGCCGGGGCAATCGCCGGGTGACGGGCTGCTACGGTGCGCCAGTAGGGATCGATGCGCAATTGCTCGAAGCTATCTTCAGGGCGATTGTCACGCCGGGCAAAGCGCGTGGCCAGCTCCGGTTGTGCATGCGTGTGGCTGTGGATCTGCGCAAGCAAACTTCCGGCGCGTGCCGCCACGGCTGGATCACATTCCCCCGCCATCAACAGGCTTTTCCACAACGTCGCCTCGCGGATCGCCTCAATCGCCAGCAGATAGTGCGCTTCGTCATAGAACAACACCCGCGGCACATTCGTGGGGAGCCAAGCCCCTACGACCTCGAGATAATCACGCTCCCGCCAGATGCGCGTCTGGTCGGCGTACCACTCCATGGCCACCCGCAACTTGGGGAGCGCTTGTTTGACGACCAAGGTGTGGCTGGGCGTGCGGACCATAAAGACCTCGTTCGAGACCCCGCCGCCCAGCGGCTCGATCTGCACTGCCGCAGCATCTTGGTCCGCGGCGAGATAGCCATGCTGCGTTAAGATTGGGGCAAGCAATGTTGGTGTGATCATGCTGAACGAGTGAATAATTGCGCCGTCGGCCAGCGGGCTCGGTCGCCCAACTCGTCGGCAATGCGTAATAAGCGATTGTATTTGGCCAGCCGCTCCGAACCGCGCAGCGAGCCCACCTTGAGCTGCCCGGCCTTGGTGGCGACAGCCAGATCGGCAATCGTGTAATCTTCGGTTTCGCCTGAGCGGGCCGAGATCACCGGGTTGTAGCCGTGTTGCTGGGCCAGTTGGACTGTGCGCAATGTCTCGCTGAGCGTGCCAATCTGGTTGACTTTGATCAAAACCGCGTTGGCAATGCCTTGCTCGATCCCTTTTTGCAGCCGCGTCGGGTTGGTCACAAAGAGATCGTCGCCCAAGAGCTGGATGTGAGGCAGGCGTTCGCTGAGAATCTTCCAGCCATCCCAATCCTCTTCGGCCAGGCCATCTTCAATCGAGATGATCGGATAGCGCTGGCTCCACTCGACCAGCCGCTCGACCAACGCTGCTGCCGACATGGCTTCGTTTTCGACCTTGAAGAAATAATGGTCGTCTCGATAAAAATGGGTGGCGGCCACGTCGAGCGCAATCGCGACCTCGTCGCCGGGGCGCAAGCCCGCGCGTTCGATGCCGCGCGTCAAATACTGTAGGCCGGCCTCGTTGTTGGGCAGGCGAGGACCATAGCCACCTTCGTGCGCCACCAACACCGCCTCGTAGCCATCGGCGGCCAGCAATTCACCGGTCGCCTGCCGCACTCGGCTGACCCAATGCAGCGCGGTTGCATAATCTGGCGCGCCGATTGGGATGGCCAAATAATCTTGCAGATCGACCGCTCCGCCAGCGTGCAAGCCGCCGCTAAGGATGTTGATCATCGGCATGGGCAGCAGGGTCGCCTCATCGCCACCCAGATAGCGATAGAGCGGCAAATTCAGTCCGGCCGCGGCGGCATAAGCTACGGCCAGTGAAACGCCTAACAGCGCATTGGCACCCAAGCGTGCTTTGTTGGGCGTGCCGTCTAGCTCGATCAACAATTCGTCGATACTCGTCTGCTCGCTGGCGTCGCGCCCAATGATGACCGGGGCCAAGTAGTCGCGCACATGCTGCACCGCGCGCTGAACACTTTTGCCGGCGTAGTTGGTGGGATCGCCATCGCGCAGTTCGAGCGCTTCGGCTTGGCCGGTCGAGGCACCCGAGGGCACAATCGCCATGCCGGTGGCCCCACCTTCGAGCGTGACCACCACTTCAACCGTGGGTGTGCCGCGGCTGTCCAAGACTTGCCGGGCATGAACATGCTGGATGCGTAACTGATTGTTCACTGGTCTACAATGATTCCCTGAGCATATAGGAGGTTGCTGCTGTTGCGCGCTATTGTAGCACAGACAAATGACCTTTGCCGAGTGGTGCTAGCCAGCGGAACTTTGGTCGCTCCTTCTCAGCTGTAAGCGCGTTGACAGTGCCGCGGCCCTATGCTAGAGTATCCCCCATCTTTTGCCAACCGAATTTGGAGCTTTATCTATGAGTGTATTGCCAACTGTACGGGTGCCGCGGGTTCCTGCGAACTGGGGTAACGAGACGGATCTGTCAACTTTGTCGTGGTCGCAAGCGGTAGTGATTTCGCCCTTTATCTTGGCGAATGGCAGTGGTCCTGCCCAACAAGCCACCGAAGCGCGACTTTGCTATAACGAGCAGGCCCTCTTCTTGCGCTATGATTGCGTGGATCGGGATATCTGGTGGACCCACACCGAGCGCGACTCGGCGATCTACGACGAGGAAGTGGTGGAACTGTTTATCGGCGCGGGTGAGGATACCCCAATCGATTATTATGAATTTGAGGTCAGCCCCGCTGGTACACTATTGGATTTGACGGTGCACAGCCCCAATGGCGGCCGTAGTGGGTTGATCGCCGATTTCTCCTGGGATTGCCCAGGGATGCGCTGGCAAGCCGGGCATGATCAGAGCAAGAACCACTGGTGGGCAGTCATGGTACTTCCCTGGGCATCGTTAGGCGTCAGCGGCTCCTTGCCCAAGGTGTGGCGCGCTAATCTGTACCGCATTGAGCGCCCACGCGATAGCAGCCCCGAATTTAGCTGTTGGTCGCCCACCTTGACCGATCCAGCAGATTTTCATCGCCCCGAGCGCTTTGGCCGATTAGAATTAGCCTGAGCATTGTAGGAATGACCATCATTATCGCTGTGATAAACTTCCGCCCTTTAATCTGAACTTTTATGTTTGGAGATGGTTATGACCGAAAAGATCTTGTTGGACACCGATATCGGTTCGGATATTGATGACGCGATCTGTCTGGCCTATCTACTGGCGCAACCGGAGTGTGAATTGCTGGGCATCACTACCGTGAGTGGTGAACCCGTGCGCCGGGCCATGATGGCGAGTGCCCAATGCAAATTGGCCGGAAGAGAGATTCCGATCTACCCGGGTGCGGCACAGCCCTTGTTGATTCCCCAGGGACAGCCCCACGCACCGCAGGCTGATGCGCTGTCTGCGTGGCCGCACGAGACAAAATTCCCTGCAGGCGAAGCGGTGGAATTTCTGCGGCGCACCATCCGCGCCCATCCTGGCGAAATCACCCTGTTGACGATTGGCCCGCTCACCAACATCGCCTTGTTGTTTGCTGCTGATCCTGAGATCCCTTACTTGCTCAAGCGCTTGGTGCTGATGTGTGGTGTCTTCGGCGAGCGGCCTGGCCATCAGGGCAAGCCTTTGGAATGGAATGCCCTGCTTGATCCGCATGCCACGGCCATTGTCTACCGCGCCCCGGTGGCGGTTCATCGTTCGTATGGGCTGGATGTGACCACCCAGGTAGTGATGGAGGCCGATGAAGTACGGCGCCGCTTCCAGGCTGGTTACTTGCGCCCTGTGCTCGACTTTGCCGAGGTCTGGTTCCAAAAGCGTCCTTCGATCACCTTCCACGATCCGCTGGCTGCTGTCGGCATCTTCGACCCAACGATCTGCACCTATGATGTCGGCCAGGTGGATGTGGAGTTAGAGGTGGCGGATTACCTGGGGCAAACCAAGTGGCAAAGCCAGATCGCTGGCCCCCATAGCGTCGCCGTGGCCGTTGATAGTGAGCGCTTCTTTGATCACTATTTCTCGGTTTTGGGCGGCTGAGAATCTAACTCGGTCATGGCGTTATAGCGCCATGATGCCACGAAGCAAAAGGACGAGTCACTTCCTCAGGGAGTGGCTCGTTTTTGGTTGACCGGCTATAAATTATCAATTCTGGCGAGCGATCAGCTACAATAAAGCCAATTAGCTCCTCGGACGAATCTATCGATGACCAAGTGCGGCCTGCTAGAAGGAGAAGGCGGTGAGGTGACAGTTTCGCGCGAACATTCCAAGGCAGTTTATCAAGGCATCAAAGATGCTGGCATTCGCTTTATCACCGCGTTGCCAGAGACTTGGCTGGTCTATCTGCTGCAAATGGCCGAAGATGACCCCGAAATGTGCTTGATCGAGGTGGCGAAAGAAGAAGAAGCCATTGGGATCGCAGCGGGGGCCTATTTTGCCGGCAAGCCCAATCTTTTGTTGATGCAAAATCATGGCTTTCTGGGCTCGATCAATGGCATTGTCTCATTGGCGATGTTGTATCGCGTGCCGCTCTGCATGTTGATTGCCCATCGTGGCCACATGGGCGAACCCTACCCCTGGCATACCCAAGGCGGGATTGTCACCGAGCCAGTTCTGCGCGGCTTGGGCATTCCTTTCGATTATGCTCGCGACCCGGCCAAGATTGGCAAACAGATCGCCGAGGCATATACGTTTTCGCATAGTTCGTTGTCGCCAGTAGCACTGCTGCTCACGCGTGATCTGATGGAGGGCGAGCAATGAAGCGGGCCGACTGTATCAAGGCGCTCTATCCTGAACTGGATGATTGCCTGGTGGTGACGATCATGGGCGCTTGTGCCCAAGAATTGTATGATCTGGGCCACCGCGACAATTTCTTTTACTTGCAACATGCCATGGGGTTGGCCTCGTCGATCGGGCTGGGGTTGGCGCTCAGCTTG
>CAZMRA010000263.1:0-5730 GCA_964568485.1 uncultured Caldilineaceae bacterium
ACCGTTGAAGAGAGCAAGGGTCTCGAATTCGAGACTGAATACGTCGAAGGTATGCAGTTCGACCGCGGCTACCTCAGCCCCTACTTCGTCACCAATTCCGAGCGCATGGAAGCGGTTATCGAAGATCCCTACATCCTCATCACCGACAAGAAGATCAGCAGCGCGCAGGACATCGTCCCCACGCTGGAGAAGCTGGTCCAAATTGGTCGCCGCGAGATCGTCGTCATCGCCGAAGATGTAGACGGCGAAGCCCTGGCAACCCTCGTCCTCAACAAGCTGCGTGGCATGGTCAATGCCCTGGCGATCAAGGCGCCTGGCTTTGGTGACCGCCGCAAGGCCATGTTGGAAGACATCGCCACCCTGACCGGTGGTACGGTCATCACCGAAACCCTCGGCCGCAAGCTCGACAGCGTCATGCTGGATGACCTGGGCCGCAGCGACCGCGTCGTCTGCACCAAGGACGCCACCACCATCATTGGTGGGGCTGGCGACAGCGAAGCGATCAAGGGCCGCATTGCCCAGATCCGCGCTGAGATCGATGCGAGCACCAGCGACTACGATCGCGAAAAGCTGCAAGAGCGCTTGGCCAAGTTGGCCGGCGGTGTGGCCATCATTCGCGTCGGTGCCGCTACCGAAACCGAATTGAAGGAAAAGAAGCACCGCGTGGAAGACGCCTTGAGCGCCACCCGCGCCGCGGTGGAAGAAGGTGTTGTCCCTGGTGGTGGTGTGGCGTTGATCAACTCGCTGCCTGCCCTGGATAGCATCAAGCTGGAAGGTGATGCCGCTACCGGTGTTCGCATCTTGCGCCGTGCGCTCGAAGAGCCGATGCGCATGATCGCCACCAACGCTGGTTTGGACGGCGCCGTGGTCATCGAGAAAGTGCGCACGCTGCACTCCGAGGGCAAGAAGACCACGGGTTATGATGTGCTGCAGAACAACTATGTCGACATGCTGGATGCTGGCCTCGCCGACCCGGTGAAGGTCACCCGCAGCGCTGTCGAGAATGCCTGCTCCATCGCAGCGATGATCCTCACCACCAGCGCGCTGGTCACGGACATCCCTGAGCCCGAAAAGGCAGCTCCTGCCCCGGATGGCGGCATGGGCGGCATGATGTAATTCGATTGTCCATGGGTAATGGGGCGCAGCAATCTGCGCCCCATTATTTTTTCTGGGTCGGACCAGACACGCGCCAGTTCCATATCAGCCATGGCTTGTGTCCGCCCGGCCACGAGAGAAAGGAAATACTCATGACTCTGCCGACGCGCGACACAGCAATCGCTCTCCTACATGAATGGGTGCAGTCGGAAAGTTTGCGGCGGCACATGCTGGCTGTTGAAGCAGCGTTGCGTGCCTATGCTCGCCACTATGGTGAGGATGAAGATCTGTGGGGTTTGACCGGCCTGCTGCATGATCTAGATTATGAGCGCTACCCCGATATGGATGACCCGGAAAATGGCCATCCGCGCGCCGCATTGCGCCTCTTCCGTGAACTGGATTACCCAGCAGAGCTGATCCACGCAGTAGAAGCCCATGCCACCTTTTTGGGCACCCCCTGCGAATCGCGGTTGGATAAAGCCCTGCTTGCCTGTGATGAACTCACGGGGTTGATCCAAGCAGCAGCGTATGTGCGGCCAGACCGCAATTTGCGCAATGTGGCTCTCAGTTCGGTCAAAAAGAAGTGGAAAGATAAAGCCTTCACCGCAGCCATTGATCGCCAAGAAAATCTGCACTTCATCGAAGCACTCGGCGAGCCGTTCGACGAGCATGTCCAGCGGGTGCTGGAGGCGATGCAAGGTATTGCCGATGAATTGGGTGTAGGCGGCAGCGCAGCCCAATGATTCTTAGCTGCAGCTCATCCCAAAGTCACACCCATTGAAGGTTTGGTTGCGGATTGCAAGTTGCAGCGCGCAAGCCATGCCTGCCATCCGCAACTTGCAACCTAGCGAAAGCATCCTTCCTGCATCCCAAAACGTGCAATCAAAAGGGAAAGAGGTGGGCTTGCGCGTCCGCAGTGAGTGGCGAGCCATATTCACAAGCCTCAAACGCTTCCGCATACTGCACCTGTCTACCTCGCTCGGCCCCATATCGCTCAATTAATCGATCACGATACAGATCGGCCACGCGCCGCAAGCGCGCCTCATAGCGAGAGCGCAACCATTGGAAGCGCTCGTCTGGATCGGCAGGTACCTCTTCCAGATAGCGGCCATTGTACGGTAGCCATTCGTACACTTGCGAAGTATGGCAATGCAAGGCCGCAAACTTGCGCTCGATCGTTTCGTCAATCGAGACAACCACATCCGGCTGAAATGGATAGGGCTTCTGGAAGTGATCCCAGGTGTGGACGATGACGGGCATCGTGCGGAGATGGGGCACGTGGGAAACCACATTCGGCACCGTAACCATGTACGAGGCATCCTGCACCAATTGCGATGCGTAGCGATGATCGGGATGATAATCGTTTGGGCGGTGGACCATGATCAGGTCGGGCTGAAATTTACGGATCTCAGCGATGACCAGATTGCGATTTTCCAGCGTGGGTAATAAGGCACCGTCGTGAATATCTAAGGTGATGTATTCGGCCCTAAGCGCGGCCCCAGCATCGGCAGCCTCTTGACGGCGCCGCCATGCGAGCGGGGCGCCCCCCATTTCATGATGGCCTGCATCACCATTCGTCAGACTGATCAGCTTGACCGTATGTCCTTGTTGCGCATAGAGGGCTGCGACCCCGCCCGCCATAAAATCAGGATCATCCGGGTGAGCACCAAAAACCAGAACACGCACAGCGTTGGCAGACATAGTGAACTCCTCAAGGTTCGCAGAAGCCAGGCCTCTGTTCGAGGTCTGGCTTCTTTCGTGAAGACTAGCTATTTGGGTCAACTCAGAAAGTTTGATGTTATGTCGAGTCTACATCAAACAGGAGCTGTACCCAAATTCTGGCAACACTGGCTCTGATAGCACAAGCAACTCTATTCAAAAATCGGCATTTCCGGTTGATTGCTCTTGCGTAGAGGCAATTCGGGCAGCCAAATGGCCACCAGCAGCAGTGCAATCGCTACCAACCAGAGACTATAAAAATAGATCTTGGTGATACTCACGGCGAAGGCGCTCCGCACGGCAGCAGTCACTTGCTCGCCCAGCGTATGGGCTTGCTCCGCCAGCTCTTGTTGCGAGCGATCAACAATGGCCAATGCTTCTTCAAGCGGCGGGAATTGCGCCGGATCTTGCTGCAACAATTCCTTGAGCTCCGGTGCCGTGGTCGGGCTGGCTAGCAGTGCAGCCACGGCCTGCGCATCGCTTTCCTCAATGGCCGCAGTGACCAGCAAACGCTCTTCGTTGAAGATGGTTTCGGTGGTAGCGGCGATCTGCTCACCCAAATCGACCTGCTCACCACTCGATCCTTCGCCGACCGAAACACTGTTGCGGAATAGCGCCGGATCCAAACTGGCGCTGAAGACAGGAGGCGCAGTCTCCACAATGGGTGCAAAGTTAGTATTCAATTGCGCCGTCAGGGTGGTGGTTAAAATGACGCCAAAGACTGCCCCACCAATGGCTTGGCCCAATTGCTGGAAGAATTGACGGCTGGCGGTTGCCGCACCAATTTGTCGGAAAGGAACCGCATTTTGCATAGCCAAGTTGAGGAGAGGCAGCGCTGGCCCCATGCCCAAGCCGACAATAAACATGCGCCAGGTGACGCCCCAGGTGGTCGTGTTGACATTAATTTGTGTCAGCAAGAAGAAGCCAAGCAACATCACCACAAACCCGGCGATCATCAACTTTTTGTAGCGCCCAATCCGCTGCACGATCTGCGAAACGATGTTGCTACTGGCAACGAAGGCGACCATCAAGGGGATCTGGGCGGTGCCAGCTTGGGTTGCGCTAAGCCCCAATACATTGACCATAAAGAGCGAGAGAAAGAGGACTGCACCAAAAAAAGCAGCCCCATTTAAGACCGAAGCTGCGATCCCCACCGCAAAGGTGCGATTGCGAAAGAGATCCAGCGAGAGAACGGGCGAGGGCACGTGCGTCTCTACCCAAAGAAAAATCGCCGTTGCCACAAAAGCCACCCCAAACAGGCCCAGGATCAGCGACGAATTCCAGGGATAGATGGCTTTATCTAGAGTCAGCCCGAGCATAAAGGGGACCACGGCCAGGATCAACAAAACAGTACCCAGCCAATCGATGCGAGCGCGCAAACCGCTGGCCAAGCGGGGCATCTTGGTGGTAACAAAGAACAGCGCCAACAGCCCAAAGGGCAAATTCACGTAAAATACCCAGTGCCAACTGAGCTGGTCGGTCAAAAATCCGCCCAAAAAGGGGCCAATCACACTGGAAAGTCCAAAGACGCTACCAAATAAACCCATGTAGCGTGGGCGATCGGCCGGGGCAAAGAGATCGGCGGGAATGGCGAATGCTGTCGACGTGAGTGCCGCCGCTCCGATGCCTTGAATCACTCGATAGAGAATCAGCTGGATCATGCTAGCGGCAATGCCACACAAGACCGAACCGATCAGAAAAACAACGATGCCCCACAATAAAATAACCTTACGACCATACAAGTCGGAGAGCTTGCCATAGATTGGTACCATGGCCGTGCTGGCCAGGAGGTATCCCGTCGACACCCAGCTGACCAAATCGATGCCGCTAAAATCGCGTACGATCGCAGGCAAGGCAGTAGACACAATGGTTTGATCTAACGCCGACAAAAAGAGGCTGACCATCACCCCAGCCAAGATCACCATCTTGGTCCGGTGGGGGAGAATGGCCGCATAATCAATTCGCTCGCCATCAACTGCAGTTGTTGCACTCATACATTCCTCAAATTATCTCAGGTTCCAACACTTATTGAATCGATCCGCTCGTCGACACCTCGGCGCGGTTTGAAAACGCTACTTCATCAGCATGAAGTTGGTTAAGCACTTGGGTCATCACCAGCAGTGCGTCTGTCAAGAGGGCCGGCGGCAAACGCTCGAGCTGTTGGGACAAATCTCTGATCCGCAAATGGCGGAGCTCTTGAAGCAGTTCTTGACCCTTTGGGGCTAACGTGACCAACTTGTGCCGACGATCGTTTGGATCTTCGGTGCGCGTAACATAGTGAGCGCAGACGAGTTGATCCACCAGCCGCCTAGTAGTCCCAAGGGCCAGATTTAAGTAATCACTAATGGCCGAAACCGAAGCTGCACCTTGATGCTCCAACCACATCAATGTGACATAGCGCGGCAAAGAGAGCTCTTCCCGCCGGAGAAGGGAGAGCAGAGCTGCCGCGCTAGACCAAATCACTTCAGCGGTGAGTTGATTGAGTGTCTCACTAACCTTTTCTGCCAAGGCACTTGGCGAGCTCTTATGTTCTAGAGAGGACGTTGAATATCCAGACTCGATTCGTTTAGAGATCATCTGCTATACTATCAAATACGCTACTATTGCGAAGACCGAATACTTCGAAATCAAAACTATTTCAATGGTAGTAGCATTTTATGATTTTGTCGAACTAGCGAATGCATGAAATTGCAAATGGCTGAAATGTGCTCATCCTGTGGCCGCTTCTACCTCTGCACAATTGACAGTCCAAGCAATTTGGTATACAAAATGCCAATCCATTTGAGAAGCTGAGAATTTAGACGCTCCCTTGGGTTGGCCATTGCCAACGTTGAATAGATTGATTCAACCTGGTTTCGGTGCTAAAGCCCACAAGTCTAGCTGCACAAGCAGCTAAAGATTCCTCAGTAGCAAATT
>CAZMRA010000263.1:5830-7248 GCA_964568485.1 uncultured Caldilineaceae bacterium
GCTGCATCTTCCTAGGTTTGATGCAGCCTTTATACTGGGCAACTTTGTCCAATCTAGAGATAGCTCCTAGGAGCCATCCTCACGTTATGCAGGTAGCAGAAAGCGTAGGAAACAAGTGAGGGAAAGTAGAACAAAAGAACAGGCATTAAAACCAGTTGAAGCGCGGACGCTACGCGACGAAGCTGTTGAGCGGTTACAAGCTGCAATCCGCAATGGCACTTTGCCGCCGGGCGCACGGTTGATCGAGCGTGAACTAGCCGAACAATTGGGGATGAGCCGCATACCGATTCGCGAGGCGATTAGCCGCTTGGTCGATGAGGGATTGGTCCGTAAATTGCCCCATCGTGGTGCGGTCGTCTATACCCCAACCCCGGCAGAGATTGAAGAGATCTCCTCGTTGCGGGTGGTTTTGGAGCAGTTCTCGGCTGAACGAGTGGTCGAGCGCTGGCAAGACGACCATGAAGCTGAGTTGCGCGAGATCGTGACCGCCATGCGGGCAGCGGGCGCGCAGCGGGATTTCCAGCAAGTGTATGCGCTTGATTATCAATTCCACTACCGGTTATGGACCATCGCTGAGCACATTTTGATGTTGGAGGTACTGGCCGGATTACGAGCGCGCATCAGTCGTTTTCTATACGAAGCAACCAGCGCGCTGACCGATGTGGAATTGGATATCCATATCAATTCACACGACGCATTAATTGAGCTATTTAAGGCAGGAGAAGTTGCACCAGCGCGAGCAGAGATTACCCACCATGTTTTGTCTGCCAAAACCCGCATTTTGACTTATTGCCAGTTGGCGAGCAATCATACAAAACGCTGAATCATCAACTAAATTCGAGCTATTGATTTACGCTTCTTCGGCGCCACCTTGTTGCGCCAACCAAGCAGGATCGACCGCAAACTCGGCGGGCACAGGCGCCGTCCACGAATAAGCAGGGAAGGACTCGGTAAGGGGCAGGCTCAGACGATGAGCATGCAACATCAAACGCGAGGCAGATTGCGCTTGCCCATAGAGCCGGTCACCCAGAATGGGCGCGCCAAGGGCGGCCAAGTGGACACGCAGTTGATGAGTGCGCCCAGTTTGCGGCCAGAGTCGAAGCCACTGGCGATCCGCCGCCGTCGCTAAGATCGCATACCGAGTAACGGCATATTGCCCGCCCTTGCTCACGGTCACCATGCGGTCACGGCGGTGCGGATCGGGTGCCAGTCGCAGCTTGATCTCCCCGGTTGGGTCCAGTTGATTGGGCGCGGCCACTACCGCTAGATATTCCTTCTCAATTTGATGTTGTTTGAATACCCGATCCAACCGCTGGTTGATCGGACCTGGGCGCGTCAACAGCACCAACCCCGATGTGTCCCGATCCAACCGATGAAACAAAATCAACGGGCCAAAGCTCGCACTGGCCAAGTCGCGC
>CAZMRA010000264.1:0-7237 GCA_964568485.1 uncultured Caldilineaceae bacterium
CCCGCCCTGTACCATCCGGAGCATTTACTACTGCCCACATGCCCTCTTGAACAGCCTGCATAATTGCTGGGCTGGCTGGAATCTGGCGCACGGGCTTGGGTGTGAAATCCCGCTGTACCCGACCAACCGCATCAGTCAGCTGGTAGACAACCTGAGGTTGATAAACGGTACCGCCGTTGGCGACGGCCGCGGCGCTGACCAGAACTTGCAGTGGTGTTGCTAGAATATACCCCTGACCGATCGACAGGTTGTAACTATCACCCGTCGTCCAGACTTCGGCGAACAATTGGCGCTTCCACTGATCGTCGGGCAGAACTATGCCCACCTCACCAGGGAGATCGATCCCGGTCCGCGCGCCATAACCATAGAGCGCTGACCACTCAGCCATCTTTTTATCACCCAAACCGCGGAAACGGGAGCGTGGTTCCCCACCGCCAACCCAGTAAAAGAAAATATCGTTCGAGAGGGCCAACGCATCTACAACGTTGATGGGGCCATGGTTAATCCCAAGCTTGTGATTCCAACTGACGAAACGTTGGGCCTGGGAAAGATCATTCGGGAAGTATTCATTCATCAAGTACATCGGACCACTATCGACGATCCGTGTATCTTTGGTGATGATCCCCTCTGCCATTGCGGCCGTCGCTGTCACCAGCTTAAAGGTTGACCCCGGCGGATAAAGCCCACCGATGGCATAATTGATCAACGGCTTGCGTTCATCCCGTTCGAGCGCCAAATAGTCTTCGTTGATCCGCTCGGCAAAGATGTTATTATTGTAGGAGGGCAAACTGACCATGCCGAGGATGGCTCCATTCTGGGGATTCATCGCGATCGTCACCCCCCATTTGGCTTCCACCTCTTCCATCTTGGCCGCCAGCGCATCATACATGATCTGTTGCAAGTTGCGGTCAATATTCAGAATCAGGTTATAGCCAGGGACTGGGGGCCGCACTTCACCCACCGTGCGCAATTGTCGCCCCAGAATATCAACTTCATAAGTTGTGTGGCCAGGAACCCCACGCAGTTCGGTTTGATAGGAGGCCTCCAAGCCGCTCAAGCCCACCCGCTCATTAGGGTTGCGATAGCCGGCCTCAGCATAATCTTCTGCGGCCCAAGCAGGGATTGGCCCCATAAACCCGAGCACGTGACTGATCAGTTCGCCATAGGTGTATTCACGCACCGAAATGGGATTGACGCGGAGTGCGGGCAAGCGATAGATCTCTTCGGTCAATTCCGCTGCTTGGGGGCGTTCTAACGCGTCCAAAATCGGTACAGGATCAGAAGCGCTACCCTGCTCCCCAATCGTAATGGCTAACTCCACCAATGCGACAAGCCCTTTCAGCGGCAAGGGCTGCGAGATATCGGGGATCTCAATCATTTCTGGCACTTGGATCACGGTCCCATTCTCGTCAGTGCTGACTGTCTGGGCGCCACTCGGCACCTCGATGAACGAGAGTTCGATCCCCGTGGACTGGACGGCATCTGCATAGTCTTGGCGGCCAAGGCGCCGAAACATCAATTCGGCAATCCGCAAAGCAACATCCGCATTGGTATCGGCATGCATTGCCCGCAAGACATCTTCAATAGCGATAACCCGTTCATTCTGTGGAGTAGCAGGATCGTCAAAAGCAAGATCATCAGGGACGAGGGCAACTTCAAAACTCGGTCTGTTACGCGCGAGAATGATGCCATTGCGATCATAAATTACCCCACGTGGCCCCAAGGTCTCTACTTCATCATAACGGTTATCGTTAGAGCGAGCTTGAAAACTTTCTCCCTCGATGATCTGTAATTGAAAGAGCCGCCCCACCATGATCGCGAAGATGACAATCAACATCAAGCGAAACAAGATCAAGGAAAGGCGAGAGGTATCTCCTGTTGATGGTTGTTCGAGCATTTACTCATACTCCAATTCCGGTACTCGATTGAGCCACGGAACGAGCGCCAACACAATCACCAGATTGTAAAAAAGTGATGGCAGAACGATCAACTGCATGGTCGGCCCAAAAAGAGTCGACCACAGCGGCGAGGGTAAATCTGGCCGGACAAAATCAAAGTTAATACTGCTCAGTGCCGACCAACGAGTTAAACCTTCCAAAACCGCCAAAACACTCACATAGGTAGCCCCATAAGCAATTGTCGCGATAGAGATCGCCAACAAAGGTACCAAGAAGTTGAAACGCGAGAACGTCCTCTGCCCAATGCCAACAATCACAGCGACAACGAGCAACGCTAGGCTTGAGCTACCCAAAGGGCCACCACTGAAGATATCTAAGATAATCCCGCCGAAAAAAGCCCAATTCAGCCCAGCACGCCCGCCATAAATCAACGTGCCGACGACAACAATCAGCAGCACCAGATCAGGCTTGACATTGCCGATTTCGATCCGTGTGGCTGCGGTCGACTGTAATAGGCCGGCAAGCACCAACAAGACAGGAATGAAATAGTACAACCAAGTCCGATTCATCCTCATGGTGTGGCCTGGGTTGGTTCATTCTCGACGGGCAATGGCTCATCAGCCGGAAGCGGCAGGGTATCGGTCAAGGTATCGGTTGCAGTTAAGGGAACCGCTGCACCGATATCAGCTGGGGGTGCTTCGCCAGCCAACATGGCCGGGATCTCTTCATTCGGGTCGAAGTTCGTTACCACAGCAACCAATTCTAGCTGGTTGAAGTTCACCTGCGGCCGCACCACAGCCTGTTGCACCACATCAATATCGCGCTGCCGTACTTCGACCACCTGACCGATGGGGATCCCCTTGGGGAAACGTCCACCCAGCCCCGAAGTCAAGACCACTTCGCCTTCCGAGATCCGAGGCCCTTGAGGAATAAAGTCCATGATCAAGTCGCCGCCGGAGGTACCGCGCACAACACCTGGCTCACGGCTTTGCAACAACAGCGAGTTGACCGCGCTGTTGACATCGGTAATCAGCAAAACTTTCGAGGTGGCGTTATTGACTTGGCTAATGCGCCCGACCAGACCTTGATCGGTAACCACGGGCATACCAACCTCAATGCCATGCACAGCGCCAAGATCCAGCAAGAGGAATTCCAGAAAGTTCGTGCTATCTTGGCCGATCACCTGGCCGACGATTTGGGCACCCCGCAATTCCAAACCAGGGCGCTCCTGAGCAAAGCGAAAATAGCGCCGCAATTCGGTATTTTCGCGCTCCACCTCGCTCAACCGGAAGATCTCAGATTGTAGCGCGGAATTAATGCTGGCAAGTTCGGCGTTGCGCTGACGGAGATTGCCCATCTCCAATAGAAAACTGAGCGTGTCGGCGACAGCGCTGGTGATGCTCGTCGCGCCCACTTGCGCCGGTGTGGTCACTTGCGTTACCACACTTTGTGCCGGTCGCAGTTGACCGGTCATCTGTAGCGCCAACAGCAACAAAGCTGCCAATATAAAAATGATCAGGCGGATCCCAAAATCCGCCCAAGACCACGAACGTCGTTCAAAATTGCGCATAATGTAGGCTACAACAGCAAAACGAGGATTGCGAGCAGGACAATCGGACAGCGCACCTAACGAATTACCGTTTTACGTTGCATGCTGGTCAACGTCTCACGATAAAATTCGGGTTTTTCCAAAATCATGCCAGTGCCCATCACCACAGCAGTCAGCGGATTGTCGGCCACGTACACATGCATGCGTGTCTCATCTTGCAGCCGTTGAGCCAAGCCTTGCAGTAGCGCGCCGCCGCCCGCCAAAACAATCCCATACTCCATCAAGTCAGCCACCAATTCCGGTGGTGTCTCATCCAATGTCGCCTTGACTGCATCGATAATGACATCAATTGAGCCGGAAAGCGCTTCGCGCACCTCCACCGAGCTGACCTCAATTGCCTCAGGCAAGCCGGTGATCAAGTTGCGGCCCCGCAAGATCATCGTGCGCTCTTGCTCTAAAGGATAAGCCGAGCCGATTTCGATCTTACAGCGTTCAGCCATGCGTTCGCCGATTAAGAGGCTATATTTCTGGCGAGCGTAATTCATGATGTCTTCGTTCATCTCATCGCCGGCGACGCGGATTGAACGAGAGACCACAATACCGCCTAGCGAGATCACCGCCACTTCAGTCGTACCACCACCGATATCGATGATCATCGAGCCGACTGATTCAGTCACAGGCAAACCAGCCCCAATGGCTGCTGCCATGGGCTCTTCCACCAGACCAGCCTCGCGCGCACCGGCACTAATCGCCGCATCGCGCACAGCACGCTTTTCAACTTCGGTAACGCCAGAGGGAATGCCAACCACAACTCGGGGCCGGGCTGCGCCAAAAGCGCGGTTCCCATGTACTTTGCCAATAAAGTGATGGATCATCTGCTCGGTAACATCAAAGTCCGAGATCACCCCATCTTGCAAGGGACGTACAGCGACAATATGTGCTGGCGTACGGCCAACCATTTCTTTGGCGTCATTGCCGATAGCCTTAACTCGATTCCGTCCTCGCACCGAGCGATCGATCGCTACAATCGACGGCTCATTAATAACGATACCGCGATTTTTCACATGCACCAGCGTGTTCGCCGTGCCTAGGTCGATCCCAATGTCCAGTGAAAACAGCCCCAACAACCAATCTAACGGATTATTCACACGCGCACCATATTCTCCAACATGCTGTAGGCAAATGCTATCAAATTATACCACAAGCGATCTAGTGTCAAAAAAGGTCTGCTAAGAGCTCTATGGTATAATCGAGCCATGATCGAACACGCAGAGCCTGATCTGCTACGTGCATTGCAGGCTGTCGCTGCTCAGGCAAGCCTCTTGCCGAGTGATGCTGAAAACAACGATCCCACCCCATTGGTCGTTGCAATTAGTGGGGGACTGGATAGTGTCTGCCTTGCCCACGCGCTCTGGCAATTGGCCATTCCCTGGCGTCTCCAGTTACATCTTGCCCACTTTGATCATGCCTTGCGACCAGATTCGGCCGACGACGCCACCTTTGTGCAAGCATTAGCCCGCTCATGGGGCTTGCCCTATATCAGCAAACGGCTGTCAGCCGAATACTGGGTTAACCGACCCAATGGCCTAGAAGCAGCGGCTCGCCAAGCTCGCTATGCCTTCTTGCAAGAGGCAGCGATCAACGTCACCCCGCCCGGAAAAGTTCCGCGTGTGGTCGTGGCCCACCACGCCGATGATCAGGCGGAGACGCTGCTATTACACCTGGTACGCGGCAGTGGCTTGCGCGGCTTTGCCGGGATGCGCCTGGTCAGCCAGTTGCCTTTGCCTAACTCACCCGTCTTGCTGATCCGCCCGCTCTTGGGCGTGACCCGCGCCACACTCCTTGCCTATGCAAAAAAACATAACCTAACCTGGCGTGAGGACAGCAGCAATCAGTGCGTCGATTTTACCCGTAATCGCATTCGCCACCGCGCCTTGCCCGAATTACGGCAGATCAATCCCAGGTTGGTCGAGACTCTAGGCCGGACAGCTGCACTCTTAGCCGCAGATGGCGAACGCCTCCACCAGTTGGATCAACAACTGCTGGCCCAATTACGTCTGGATGCCCCCACTAGCCATGAACGTGTGGTCTTCGATCTAGCCCAATGGCGGATGCTGCAGGTGAGCGAACAGCGAGGCGTCTTGCGGGAAGCGGCCCTCCTTATCCAGCCGGAGCAGGGAGAGCGCGAGCTGGGTTTTGAACAGATCGAGCGCTTGCGGCTGGCCTTGCACGAATGCACCAAAGCGAGTGGACCACATCCGCTGACGGCAGGGCTGGCCTGGACCACGGCCGGGGCGACCAATAACCATCCGGCCCGCGTTAGTTTACATCTCGCCGATCACCTTCCTTTTCCGCCCGAACAGCCCTTTTTAGATCCAGATTGGCAACGAGAGATTGGAGAATTAGCTTTGCCCTCATCTGGCCAGCTTACCTTGACGAATGGTTGGCAATTACACATTCGGCAAGTATCCGTGACCGGTGAGCGGATAGCACACGCTGAACCCTGGCAAGCGCGCTTGGATCGTGACCGGGTCAATAGTCTGGTTTTAACAACCCCACAGCCGGGCTGGCGCATTGCGCCATTGGGCATGGGGGGCCGCCACAAAACGCTGGGCGATCTCTTTACCGACCGCAAAGTGCCCGTTGCTTTCCGTTCGGGTTGGCCAGTTATTGTCGATCAGTCGACCAATACCGTATTATGGGTTTGTGGGCTGGCGGTCAGCGAACAGGCCAAAGTGACCACGCAGACTCGTCACCTGGTTGAACTCTGCTGGCAACCACAATCGTGAGGTTGCGGCATAAACGGGAGCAAAGATGGGCGGTTATTTAAAACCATTGACCCGTTGGGTCATCACACGCCGCTACAGCGTGCGCTTTACCGAACGTTCCCGGCAACGGGTGACCGGACTATTGAGCACGCCGACAGGCACAGAAACATTTGTATATTATCCTGCACAACGCATGATCGAATTTGCAGGTGAACAGATTCAAATCGACGAGTACGGATGGGAAATCAAGGCAGCAGCATCCTGAACAAAACAACAAGTGCCGAGCGCTTGCCAGTCTACTTGCAACCGGGCAAGGAATGGCCGGTCATCAATCGACATCCGTGGATCTTCCGAGGTTCACTTGCGACCATTCCCGAGGAAGCCGCCGACGGGTCGATTGTCGACGTGCGCGCCGCAGATGGGGCCTGGCTAGGGCGTGGCTACCTCAATCGCACCAGCCAGATCACCGTGCGGCTGTTAAGTTGGCAGCGCGACGAAGCGATCGACAGCACGTTTTGGCGCAACCGTCTACAGGCAGCCATCGACCTGCGCCAACGGATCTTTGCCAATTCAACGACCGACACTTATCGCTTGATCAATGCCGAAAGTGATTTTTTGCCTGGCTTGACCGTGGATCGCTATGCGAGCCACTTGGTCATGCAGGTGGGGACATTGGGCATTGAGCAGCGCAAAACCGAGCTGGCCCAGATGTTGCTCGAGCTCACCGGCTGCGAGGGCGTGTTTGAACGCAGCGCCATGGCCGTGCGCCAGCATGAAGGCTTGGGCGAGAGCACGGGCGTCCTGGCAGGGAGTGCTCCACCAGAGCCGATCACTGTGCAAGAACAGGGCTTGCGCTTCCAAGTGGATCTGCTCCATGGCCAAAAGACGGGCTTCTTCACCGATCAACGTGAGAACCGGCAGCGGGTGGCGAATTATTGTCGCGGGCAGAGGGTGTTGAATGCTTTTAGCTACACCGGTGCATTTGCAGTCTATGCGCTGGCGGCTGGCGCGCAACAGGTCGT
>CAZMRA010000265.1:0-7195 GCA_964568485.1 uncultured Caldilineaceae bacterium
CACTGCCTGTGGATCAGCGGCGGTCTTGCCTGTCAACCTTTTCCAGCAGCGCACCGGCTTACGGGTGTCGATCAGCATGTGAATCACGCCGATCAGCAAGGCCAACCACCCCGGTAGCACGAAGCCCAGCACCAGGGCATGAATGCCCCCATGCACCCAGGCAGCGGGATGGCCCAGGTTGGTTTTATGCTGGACCATCCACTCGGTTTGGAGGAGCCAGTCGGCAATCAAATGAGCCAAGAAGCTCCAAACGAAAAGGGTCGTTCCGGTAGGCATAAGACTCTAGGCTGGCAATAACACTCGGGGTTAGGTACAGAAACGCTACAGACAACAGCTATTGCACTACGATCGTGACGCTCTGGTTGCGTAGGGAGGTGATTAATGTGCCATTGCGATCCGGCGTCAGTTGCACCTGTTGATCTGCACTGAGCACCCAGTCACGACCGTCCTGGGCGATCCATGCCCAGCCTGAGATCACCCGCAGGGTGCGGTAACCAGCGTCAAGCTGACACACTTCACCGGGCTGGATGGTGATGTACTCAGTCGTCTTGTGATCGGTAACGCTCTGGCGGGTTTGTAGGATTGCCCGACCCAAGTAGGTGAACCAACTCCATAAGGTGCTTTGTGATTTGAGGATACTCATGGTGCTCGATTCCTTTCAGGATACCTGGACGACGCGCTTCCGCAATGGGTGGTTCATCCGGCCTACTGGGAGGCTGATGCGCCTTACCTTGCAGATTGATTGTGTGGTGTGAACTCACAATAGCCGCTGAGCGTCTATCGAACGTCCAGAAGCAACGCCAAAACCGTCCAGTGATCGTCCAGAGCGGCGCGATCAAAAGGTGAGCAACGCTTGATGAGGTTGGTGGGGTTTATTACAGGATGTCGTTCAGGGTGGTGTGGATGTAGGTCGCCAGATCCCAGTTGACCTCGCCCTCTGGTTCGGCGCCCATCTGGGTGAGGAGTTGGACTGCATACTCGCGCTGTTGTTGACTGCTGGCGGGGTGCTGGTAGACAAAGCGAATAGCGGGCAGCGCTTGCTCCTGCCGATTCTCGGCAAGGTCGAGCGCTGCCCGCCCCAAGATCGCAGACAGCAGACCGGGCATCGATTGCAATGACCACGCCAGGGACAATGCCTCGTCCAAGGATTGGCGAGCCTGGGCATGCTCGCCACTAGCGAGATAGATTACACCCAGGCGGGCCAGGCTCAAACTGCTCTCGGCCCGGCTGCCAATCACCCGGTAGATGGCTAAACTCTCCTGATAGTGTTGGCTGGCTTGGGCCAAATCACCAGCGGCAAAGGCGGTGTCGCCCAGATTTTGCAGGGCAAAGGCGGCGCCGCGCTGATCCCCGAGTTGCCGGCAGATGGTCAAACTTTCCTGGAAGAACTTTTGCGCGGTCGCCTGATCCCCCGTGGCCTGCATCACTCGGCCCAAGTAGGTGAGCGAGAAGGTCATGCCCCAGTGGTCGCCAATCGTGCGTTTGATCTGCAATGCCTGTTGACAGCGTTGACGCGCCTGAACCAGGTCGCCCTGTAGCAAGGCAATCTGTCCGAGGATGTTGAGGGCAATGCTCGTGCCCATGGCGTCGTTGTGTTGCTGGGCCAATTGCAAGGCCGCTTGCAGATACTCGATCGCCTGGGCAAATTCACCGCTATGCCGGAGAATAGCGCCGAGATAATTCAGGTTAAAGACGGTGTCAGCCTCCGCCTGGATCTGGCGCAAGCGTTGCCAGCTCCCTTCCAGCAGTTGTTGGCCTTCACTCGCCCGCCCCACATGAAAGGCAAGCCATCCCTGGCGCGCTTGCGCTTTTGCCTGCAGTCGCCAGAGTGCTCGGGAGGATTCGCTCTCGGTAGCTGCCAGGGATGGGGTCAAGCTGGTCGCCAACTGCTGGGCCAATTGTCCAAAGATGGTTTCGCCCTCCTGGAACCAACTGCGCATATCGTAGAAGTCGAAGAGGCTCTCCATTGCCCGGCTGAGCTGCTCTTCCTGTCCCAACGCAGTGACCTGCCCTCGATGCAACTGTTCGATCAGCCACTGCCAGGCGGCGCGCAGGTTTTCGATGTCGCTGTGGATCAGACGCAGCGCGGCTTGTTGGCGGCTGGCTTTCAGATCGTTGCGCAGGCTGGCCAGAAATTCGATCATGTACGCGGCATGGCGGGTCTGGTACTCGTCGGCTTCTTGGGCCTGCGCCAATTGTTCGGCGGCATATTGGTGAATCACCGTGTGCAGTCGATAGCGCGGGGTAGCGCCACCTGGTTGATGGTCTGGCGCATGAGAGGCCAGCACATCCTGCTGGATCAGCGATTTGTCACTCAACGCGGCCAACAGCGGCAGCGTGGCACCTGTCACCTGACGCGCGGCCGTATGGGTAAAGCCACCGCGAAAGACAGCCAAGCGGCGCAACACTTGCTGCTCAGCAACCGAGAGTAGACGCCAGGAATGGGTAAACACGGCGCGCATACTCCGCTGCTGCTCGGGCACTTCGAGCATGGTGGTCTCGAGAAAATCGAGATTGTGCTGAATCTCCTGGGCGATCTCGTCCAGTGACAAAAAGCGTGCCCAACTGGCGGCCAATTCGATCCCAAGCGGCAAGCCATGCAACAACTGGCAGATCTTGGTTACCGCCGGTGCGCTCTGCGCATCCAAGACAAAATCACTGTTGAATGCCTGTACACTTTGGGTAAAGAGGCGCACAGCGCTAAATTCACTGATGGCGCGCACCTCCTGGTCACTAGCTAGGTTGGCAGCGGCAGAATCCGGGGTCGGCAAACCGGAGAGCTGAACCACCTGCTCACCCCGTAGATTCAACCGAGTCCGTGAAGTGACCAGGCATTTAAGGAATTGCGTCTGCTGTAACAGCGAGCTCAGAAAGGAAGCGATCGGCAAGTGTTCACAATTGTCGAGGATTAGCAGGAGATCCTTGTCGTACAGGGCCTGCGTTAGTTGAACGACGGGCGGGGTGGCCCCTTTCAACGGGATTGCCAGCGCAGTGGCCAGGGTCGTGGCCAGTTGATGCTCGAACTGGTCGGTTGGCTCCAACGCAGCCAGGGGGACAAAGTAGATACCATCTTTGAAGAGCGGCTGGCTGCTGGCTGTTTGCTTGGCAATGCCATCACAGGCTTGTAAGGCCAGGCGGGTCTTGCCGACGCCGCCCATCCCCGTGATGGCAAGGAGCCGGCAGGTAGGGTTATTTAAGCGCTGCTGCACCTGAAGCACTTCTGCTTCGCGGCCTACAAAGCCCGTGAGTGGGGCAGGCAGGTTAATCCGGGGCGGCGCGGGTGCAGGTGCACTGGGCGTAGGGATCGCCACTCTGGGGCTCGGCTGGCGAAACTCGCCCCGTCGAATGCGCTGGTAAAGCGCTTGCGTCTCTGGATCGGGCTCGACCCCCAATTCGTCGCGCAATATCTTCTCACAAGCGCGATATTGGGCCAGCGCGGCGCTCTGTTGCCCATCCAAGGCCAAAAGCAACATCAAGTGGCGATGCGCCTCTTCACGGAGCGGATCCAGCTTGAGCAGCCGCGTAGCGTAGCCAATCCCTTCTAGGAATTTCCCCTGCTGGACACTGGTCGCTGCGAGTTCATTCAACGCCTGGATGGCGAGCAATTCAAAATGCTCCCGCTCGCCCCGCACCCATTCATCAAATGCTTCTGCATCGACCAACTGAAGGCCCTCCAGAAAAGGGCCTTGATAGAGGGCAACGGCTTCCGCCAACAGGGCCCGCCGGCGAGGATCGCTGATCTCCAGCCGCTCCGCCTCTTTGATCAGCGCGGTAAAGCGACAACTATCCACGGCATCACAGCCGATGGTGGGCAAGCTGACCGTATCGCGAGTGATCTCAATCGAGTCTCCCAGTCGATCACGCAGATTGGACAACGCATTGCGGAGATTCTTTTTGGCATAGGTGTCAGTAAAATTGGTCCACAACAGCGTTGCCAATACCGTGCGCGCCTGCGGTTGCCCACTGGCGGCGACGAAATAGATGATAGCCACTGCTTTATTCGAGACAAAACCGGTGATCGGCTGGCCGTTTTGGGTGATCGAGGGCGTACCAAAGAGTTTCAGCTGGGGAGAGATGGCCATGGGCGCGTTGTTGAATCACTGGGACAATTCAGGATCACAGGCAAGGCAGAACGTAAGGGGTTCTGCTGGGAGCAACAGCCATTGGCGCGCGGGTATGCCAGACAGGAGGGGGATGCGCCTATGGGCGACGCGGGCAATGGTGCTGTACTAGGAACAAGTATAGCACGGGCGAATTGGCACCGTCAATGAAATGCTGGAGGACCTGAGCGTTTTCAGGTTGGTTTTAGTAGCATTACGGAAGGGCCATCAATCTTGCTCATGTACTCGCAGCATGTGCCAATGCATAAGCAACGGCTTCTTCGATCGACATAACCGCACCTGTTGCCCAGCTGGTCGTGAAGGTGGCGTCGTCTAACTGTGCATGGAGGATCGCCAGCGTGCGCTCGTTCTCGATACGCTCCAGCGGCCAAAAGCGCATAATTGGGTTCAGCGCTAGCATCTCCTCTTTGGCCGCTGTTAGGATAGTCGCTCGTTCATATTCGCCTTCCAGCACAGCAATTCTTGCCAGCCCGATCAGCGCCATACTGGTTCCGGCCAGATCATGACATTCATCGAAGAATTTCAACCCCTGTGCGAACAACATGCTAGCTTGCCTCAAATCGCCCTGCGCACAGACACCATGCCCCAGACGAGCATACCCGTACGCGCGTGGCCGTATACCGCCCCGGCTCTCGTTGATGCGGCAGCACTCCTCAAAGCTACGCCTGGCTTCCTCGAATGAGCCTTGCAGGTAGAGCGCTTCGCCGGCAAACATAAAGGCTGACGATGCTCGCCCTTGGCTGCCACACTGTTGCGCGATTGCCAATCCTTGATGACAAAGTTGCACCGCCTGTTGATAATCCCCATGATAGATGGAGACCACCCCTAAATGGTTCAGCACACTTGCCCATACTTCCCCGACTTGCGGATCAACCGGATCAAGTTGTTGAAGGAGAGCAAGGCTTTGGGTCAATAATACTTCTGCCTGATCGATCTGGTTCGCCATGATGGCAAGCAGGCCCGCAGAATCATACGCATCTGCACGGACAATCGAGGCAACTGGCGCATCCTGTGCCAGCATGAGTGCATACCAATCGCACCCTTCTTGCAGATACCGTCTCGATTGCCAAAGCCAATGGAGATTAACGACCATAGACAGGCCATCCTCAAGGGCATGAAGGGTAAGCCATTTGAGAACCGCACGCAGGTTATCGATATCTTGCTCGATGCGGATCATCCACTCGGTCGGTTGTCCCCCCATCATGCCAGTTTGCGCTTCTTCAGCCCACTGGAAGAAATAAGTCGCGTAACGTTGCTGCACCACAGCAAACTCGCCAGATGCAACCAGTTGCTGGCTAGCATACTGGCGCACCAGTTCATGGATGTCATAGCGCCCGCTGGAGTGGCGGCGCAGCCATGATTTGTCGATCAGCGCCGCCAGGATGGCTGGCGTTGCACTTGCCACTGCTTGTGCCGCCGCAGCCTCAAAACCGCCGCGAAAGACCGAGAGCGCAGCCAACACGTTTTGTTCAGAGCTAGAAAGCAAGCGCCAGGAATGTTCGAACACCGCCGCCAGCGTGCGATGGCGTTCTGGTAGGTCGCGTAGACGGGCGGTCAAGTGCGCTTGGCCTTGTTCCAACAGCGCGGCAAGCATCATACAAGATTGTTCGCGCACAGTTGCAGCGGCTAGTTCCAACGCTAGCGGCATCCCTTCGCTGATGCGACAGATGCGCACAATCGCCCGCAATTCCTCATCATGGGGAGCAAAGCGCGGCTGGAGTTGGTGCACCCGTTGCAAAAAGAGTTGAACGGCGGCAAAGCTGGTGGGCTCGCGTGATGGTTTCGCTACCGACGTTGCTGAGGAATCATGCGGATAGTCCAACCCAGTCAGTTCGTGCAAATGCTCAGCTTGCAGCGCCAGCCGTTCACGCGAAGTCACCAACAGCCTTGTCTGCGGGGCATAGTGCAGCAGGTCGATCAGCAACTCGACGTCGGGGAGCAGATGCTCATAGTTATCCAACACCAGCAGGTGACTCTGACTGGCCAAGATGGCACGTACTTGTTGCCACGGCGACAAATCGCCGCGCAAGGGCACGTTGAGCACGCTGAGGATCGCCTGCGGGAGAAACTGCGCCGACGAAACGCCCGCCAGGGGCACAAATACTGTCCCTTGAAACTTTGTGCTTTGGTCTGCCGCGGCCGCCAACGCCAGGCGCGTCTTGCCGATACCCCCCGGCCCTAGGATTGTGATCAGTCGACACGCTGGGCTGGCAATCAACTCGCCCAGATCAGCCAGATCTCGCTCGCGCCCGATCAGCGGCGTGGGCGGAAGGGGAAGCGGGGCGGGCGCGACAACGTACGCTTGAGCGCGATTCCCCGTGTCTCCTGGCCAGCCCTTCACCCCATCAACCCTACCTGTGCGAATCGCCTCGACCAGCGCCAACGTCTCTGCATCCGGCTCTGCTGCTAATTCTTCATCCAATACGCGCCGGCACGTTTCAAACTGCGCCAGCGCGGCTGCGCGTTGTCCCGTGCGCGCCAGTAACGTCATCAACTGGCGATGCTCCTCTTCGCGCCACGGTTCCAGCACGAGTAGGCGCCGGGTATAGGCAATGGCTGTCGCCAGATCGGATTGCTGTTCGGCATGGGTTGCCAGGGTGTGCAACCCACCGATCACAACTTCTCGATATTGGGCGCGCTGGGTCAATAACCAATGTTCAAACTCAGGAGCCTCACGCACATAGAAGCCCTCCAAAAATTCGCCGCGATAGCGAGCAAGAATTGCCCGCACACGTGCGATGGTCTCTGTGGTCGAGAGGCCATCCATGCTTGTCAAAAATTGTTCCGTATCCAGTTGATAGGGCTGGTCGCGGTTGAAGGCAACCGTCTGCCGCTCGATGAACACGGCGTCCCCCAGTAAATCCCGCAAATTAGAGAGGCACTTGCTCAGACTCGTGCGGGCGGCGGCCTCGGGCTGATCACCCCAGAGCAGTCCAGTCAACGTCGAACGTGCGTGAGGTCGGCCAGTAACGGCTAGGTAATAGAGCAAGGCTTGTGCTTTGCTCGAACGAAAGCCAATCACAAGTTGGCCGCACCGGCGCACTTCAGGGCTGCCGAAGAGGGCCAGCTCAAGC
>CAZMRA010000266.1:0-7161 GCA_964568485.1 uncultured Caldilineaceae bacterium
TCCAAGGCTACGAAGATGTGCTGTTTCTCCACAAAAAAGGGCCGCTGGAAATTCTCTTTCCAACCGCCAACTTTGCCCTCAGCGGCACGCTGACCGAAGCCACGGCCCGCCTGTCATTCGCATTGGCCGGTTTGGGCGCGATCTTCGGGATTTGGCTGCTGGGAGCCCGCTGGTTCAATCCGCTGACCGGCTGGATCGCGGCCAGCTTTCTAGCGGTTGACGGCTATTTTATCGGCTTCGCCCGCATTGTGCAGTACCAGAACGTTGTCGCCCTGACCATGATTGCACTCTTGCTGCTACTGAGCCAGCCAGTGCAACCCCAGCGGATCACGGGCACTTTGGGTTTGGCCGCGCTCTTCTTAAGCACAGGGATCTTGGCCCATTACGAAGCGGTGGTGATGCTCCTCCCCGCGCTGGGCGTCGTCGCGTGGTTTTGGTCACCCCTCGGCTGGCGCCCCATTGTTCGGGCGCTGCTCGGCGGGGCTGCGCTCACCGGCGGGTTGCTGGCACTCTTTTTTGTGGCGTTCATCCGCCATCCCAATTTTCAATACACCTTCCTCTACCTGACGGAAGATCGGATCGGCACCGGCTGGCTCTACAACAACCTGCACGATTTTTTCTGGCGGTCCACCCTCTACGATAGCAGCTACGCAATCTTGCTGCTGATTTTGTTGACCACCGCCGCGCTCTTGCGCACCTATTGGCAGGGCTACCCTGCTTGGCTTGCAGGCCTGTTGAGTATTGTGGCGGTAGGGGGCTTGAGCGCCACACTCGTCAATCCCGCATGGCTGCGCTTCGGCGAGCAAGATTGGACGCCGCTCTTCTTTCTACTCAGCTTGGGGTTGGCTTGGATCGCCCCACGGCAGCCTGCGCCGGTGCGCATCCTCTGGTTGTGGTTTGGCGTGCTCTTTCTCTTTGCGTTGTTCTTGGTCGATAAACCACGGACACACGTCTATATTTTCTTTCTGCCATGGTTCCTCCTCGCCGCCACGGTGGTCGATCCGCTGCGGCAGTACTTACAGCGCCGCCTTGGCCCCAAGGTGACCCTGGCCGCGGGCCTGGGGATCGGGCTTGTCTTGCTGGGACTCTTCGGAAATTATGCGTTTCGCTATTTTGTCAGCCACACCCCGGAGATTTTGCGCTCGTGGGAAGTCTCTAAGCCACAGGGCTATTGGCATTTTTATGAGCAACCGGAGACCAGCTCGCTGTTTGGCTTTCCGCAACGCAGCGGCTGGAAGGCCGCCGGGGTCTATTATCAAACGGGCGAACTCACTGGTGCATATACCACCGACGGCGATGAGTGGGTCACCTATTGGTACACGCGCGGGGCGCAGCGCTGTCACCGGGAGCATGCCTATTACATCTTGGGGAACCATCTAGGCGCGCGGGCGGCGGCGCGGCAACAGGCGCTCGAGGCCGATCTGCAACAGCGTTACGGATTGTGGGGGCAGGTCGTGGTCAATGAGGAAGCCCGCCTGCGCATCTACCAGCGCGAGCCTAGCAGTGCGTCGCCGCTCCAGCAGCCATTACCACCCCTCGAAGCGGCCTTCGATCAACAACTGGCCACGCCCTGGCTCCCACTGACGCCCCCCATTGTCGAACCGGCATTGGCCGCCGACCAGCGTCACCGCTTCGGCAATTCGATCTGGCTGGAGGGCTACGAGGTAGATCGCACCGAGGTCCGCGCGGGCGACACCCTTCAGCTGACCCTCTATTGGCGGGCCGTGCAACCAGTGGACGAGCGTTACACGGTCTTCAACCAGCTCCTCGGGGCAGACCAACAAATTGTGGCCCAACTCGACGATCAGCCCGGCTGTGGCACCGCGCCGACCGACGATTGGGAAACGGGCACGCTCCTCGCCGATTCTTATCGCTTGACCATCGCCGCTGATGCACTACCGGGGAGCTACCGCCTGATCAGCGGCCTCTATCTACCAGAGAGCGGCGAACGCTTGCCGCTCTACAACGCGCAATATCAGCTCCTTGGTGATGCCATCGAATTGGCAACGATTACGGTTCAGCCCTAAAGCTGGCCAGCAGCGCGCCACGGCACAACTAGTCCTCAATGCTTACGGCACAGCGAAAGCCCACCTGATTGTTGCGGAAAAAGGGCTTATCGCAATCTACACAGTCACCATGATGGCCGTGATGCCGATGAAAGACTCGCGGATAATACCAGCGCGGTCGATAGCTGCCGCCGCGAATCACAAAATAGGGTTGATCTTTGAAGGCCCGGCTCAGCTCTGGACCAGTCGGGTTGGCGTAGGGCGAAACGCTGTAATAATTCAGATTGTAATGATCATCAAAAACGTCATAGACCCACTCAAAGACATTCCCCGACATGTCCATCACGCCATATGGACTCGCGCCCGTTGGGTAACTGCCGACGCGACTGGTATCGCGCACACACATGATCCAATTTGGGTGGTCTGAATCGTCGATGAAATTGAGGCGCGTGCAATCGGGATACTCCTCGCCCCAGGGCCAGGTCCGCGTGTCGATGGGGCCCCGTGCGGCCTTCTCCCATTCGGCTTCGGTGGGCAAGCGCTTTCCTTCCCAAGCACAATAATCTCGTGCATCCCACCAGGAGACATACAGCACCGGAAAGAGATTATATTCCGGATTGTTATAATAGTGGCGTCGGCGATTCGAATCGGTACGCCGCGGGGCAGGACAAGCACCGGCCGTAACACACTCGCGATACTCTTGATTGGTCACTTCGTATTTGTCGATGGCATAGCTATCAAGATAAACCGTATGCAGTGGCGAATCTTTCGCTTGACAGCCACCAGCAGGGTTGCGAGCAGGATCACATCCCATTAAAAATTCACCAGCTGGGATGGCAATCATGGCATCTAGATCGGGGTTCTCGACCAAGCCTTCGGTATGGAAGGACCAAACTGGCCCCACCGTGCGCCGATTGTTATCTGTTAAAGTGACGACTCGCCAAAAGTATTCTGTACCGGGAATGAAGGTCTCTGGATCAAAGGCCATCTTGGGCAGATAGCCTTGAAAGATCAAGGTCTGCGGATCTGGATTGTTGGGATCTAGATAGACTTCGTAGCGCAGCGTGGACCTGTCGGAATCCTTGATCTGCCAACTTAAATAACTATTAGGACTTTGATTCACACTTTGATGAGGCGGATGAGGCTCCGTTGGCATATTGGCCGGAGGACCATCGAAGATCAAGGGCAAAAAACGAGGAAATTGCGCATGGATCAGAGGCAACGAAACCGTGAAGCTCGATGAAATCATCTGTACTTCCTGGGCCGACTTGGCGCTGGGTGTCGCTGTTAACAACGGTGGCATGGTACCCACCTGGCTGAATGAGGCACCAACTGCCCCCGCTGTTGCTTCAAACCACCATAAAAGTCCAAGCGCGCCGACCAAAACTCCCACAACCCACAACGCTCGCGATGAATAGCGCAGCGCAATTCGCTTATTTTCACTTGTCATAATTGGAAAGATCATTTCATGGGGCGGATGTGCTTAACTCACTGGCACTACGTCACAGAGGATCGAACAGTGCAAGGGTGCCAAAGAACGAGACAACACAGCGCTTTCTACGAGTGCGAACAGTCTAAACAAAGTATAGCTGGTGCAGTCACTCCAATCCAAATCATTTAGATGCGTCACGGTTAGATCGTCAACAATTGCCCCCGCTATGCATTCAATGGTACGATTTAACTCCAACTGTATGGATTCAATCTGGGAGAACAACTGCATGCTAGCCAATGTGCCATCTCAAGTCCCCGTCGATTCCGACGACCGGGACATCTACACGCTATACACCAAAGCCAGTGGTCCGGCTGGCGCTTTGCCCCTGGACCACGATCTGTTATTGAATGCCCCCAGCGGTGACATTTTCGGCCTGAGTCTGAACGCCGGCATGGGATGGAACCCCAAATTGTTGCGCAACAAGGAATTTTTGATCCTCAGCACTCAGGGCGGGATCCGCGCACCGGACGGCACGCCGATCGCTCTCGGCTATCATACCGGCCACTGGGAAGTCGGGCTGCTGATGCAAGCGGCGGCCAAAGAATTTGCCGCTCAGGGAGCTATCCCGTTTGCGGGGTTTGTCACCGACCCGTGTGATGGCCGCTCGCAGGGCACGACTGGCATGTTCGACAGCTTGCCCTATCGGAACGATGCGGCGATTGTGTTGCGCCGCCTGATCCGCTCGTTGCCCACTCGCAAAGGTGTGATGGGCGTTGCCACCTGCGACAAAGGTCTGCCCGCCATGCTCTTGGCCCTCGCAGCGCAGCATGATCACCCCACCATTCTCGTGCCCGGCGGCGTCACCTTGCCGGCAGAAGAAGGAGAAGATGCCGGCAAAGCGCAGACCATTGGCGTGCGTTATGCCCAAGGGATCATCTCCCTGGATGAGGCGGCAGAGATTGGCTGTAAAGCGTGCGCATCGCCCGGCGGCGGCTGTCAATTCCTCGGGACGGCGGCCACCAGCCAAGTCATCGCCGAAGCACTAGGCTTGACGCTCGTTCACGCAGCACTGGCCCCCTCCGGTCAGCCAATCTGGCTGGATCTAGCACGGCGTTCGGCCAACGCTTTGTTGCATCTGGAAGCCAACAACACGACAACCAAAGACATCTTAACTGAAGATGCCCTGCACAATGCCATGGTGGTGCACGCGGCCTTTGGTGGTAGCACCAATTTGTTGCTCCACATTCCCGCCATTGCCTACTCAGCTGGCCTGCCTCGCCCCACTGTCCAAGATTGGCAGCGCATCAACCATCAAGTGCCACGCTTGGTCGATGTCTTGCCGAATGGGCCGATCGGCCATCCGACCGTGCAAGTCTATCTGGCCGGGGGCGTGCCCGAAGTAATGCTCCACCTGCGCGATCTGGGCCTGCTGCGCCTCGATGCCTTGACCGTACACGGCCGCCGCTTGGGCGATCTGCTGGCTGAATGGGAGACCAGCGAGCGCCGGGGCCGCGTCCGCGAGATCTTGCGTGAACAAGATGGGATCGATCCAGATCAGGTGATCATGGACGCCGAATCGGCGCGCAAGCGCGGCTTATCCAGCACCGTCACCTTCACGACCGGCAACATCGCGCCCGAAGGCTCGGTGATCAAAAGCACCGCCATCGATCCCAGCCAACTCGATGAGAAAGGCATCTATCACAAAATTGGGCCGGCCCGCGTCTTTACCAGCGAAAAAGCCGCCATGGCCGCCATCAAAGGCGTGGGTGAGACCACGATCCAGGCAGGCGATATTATCTTTGTGATTGGCTGCGGCCCCATGGGCACGGGGAAGGAAGTGGCCCTGGTCACAGATGCCCGCTTCAGCGGCGTGAGCACGGGTGCCTGTATTGGTCACGTGGGGCCGGAAGGCTTGGCCGGCGGGCCGATCAGTCGGGTGCAAGAGGGCGATACCGTCGAGATTCTGATCGACACCGTCAACCTCACCGGGAGCCTCAACCTGATTGGCCATGACGGTCAGCGCTATACGCCAGAGGAAGGTGCCCGCGTGCTAGCGAGCCGCCAGCCGCACCCCGATATCGCGGCTGATGAGCGCCTCCCCGCGGATACGCGCCTGTGGGCGGCCTTGCAAAATGTCAGCGGCGGCACCTGGGGCGGCTGCGTCTACGATGTGGACCGCATCATCGAATTGTTGGAAGCGGGCAAGCGAGTCCTGGAACAACAACCAGCTTGATCGTCGAGCAGTCAGGTCGTCTGCTGCGGCCTGACTGCTGTACTCTCCTTAACCGCGCTGGTTACTCCACTCGTGTTTCATGATCGCAGCGAAGCCATCCTCGTCAATTTCGACGCCTAAGCCCGGCCCCTGCGGTACCGCTACGCACCCGTCGTCATCCAGCACAAAGGGCGTTTTGAAGTAGCCCTTGCCGATGTAGGTTTTGCCATCTTCACGCCAGTCATTGACCTCGTTGTGCTCTTGGACCAAGAAATTGGGCAGGCAAGCATCCAGTTGGATGGAAGCCGCCAGCGCCAACGGGCTGAGCGGAGCATGCAGCGCCACTTTGGCATACCCAGCTTCAGCAATGGCCGCAATCTTCTTGCATTCGGTGATACCGCCCGCATGCGCCAGATCGGGCTGGACCACCGCCAGAGCGCCTCGACTGATTGCCTCAAAGAAGATCCATTTGCCCATCCAGCGTTCGCCCGCCGCGATCGGAGCGCTCGTCTGCTGCGCGATCTCCACCAGCGTATCCACCCGCTCGACTGGCATTGGCTCTTCGACAAAGAGCGGGCGATGGGGCTCCAGCGCATGGATCATCTGGATGGCAATGCGGGGATGCGGGTTGTGGATATCGACTGCGACATCGACATCGGGGCCAGCGCCGGCACGCACTGCTGCAAACAGTTCGGCAAAGCGATCCACTTGGCTGGTGATCTCCAATCCTTCGCCGGGGCCAAAGTGCACCTTGAGCGCTCGAAAGCCCCACTCTTGCACCAGGACACGCGCTGCTTCTTCCCACGTGGCCGGATCTTGGCTGCGCCGTGGCGCAGCTGGCGAGCGGCCAGCGCGATAGGGCAAGCCCGGCTCGACGAAATGGGGCAAGGCGCCGCCAGTGGCGCGATACATCTTCACCCGGTCGCGATAGGCCCCGCCCAACAATTGATGGACTGGCAGCTCAGCAGCTTTGCCAGCAATGTCCCACAGAGCCATGTCGATCCCGCTGATCGCGCTCATGGTCACCGGGCCGCCTTTGTACCCGGACCCGGCGTTGTACATCTTCTCCCATAACGCCTCAATGCGCAGTGGATCTTCGCCGATCAGGAAGGGCGCCAGGCGCTCAACTTCAGCGATCACGCTTTCGGGGTGGTTTTCCAAATAGGGTTCGCCCAGTCCGATGATCCCTTCATCGGTGTGGACTTTTAGCCAGACCCAACTCGGGGGCACTTTGAGCAATTCAAACCGAGTAATTTTCATCTCCATCCTCACTTGGTTCAGCAGCAGGCCGCGTCGCCGCCTCGTGCGCGGGTGGCGGTCAGATGCGGGGTTTGGTATAGTATAGGCACTGCAACGGGTATTCAATACCATGCTACCCGCGCTCGGGCCACGATGCAAACAGGCGCTTACCATCCACCAGGCCCATATATTTGTCTACGGGAAAGCAGCGGATGGAGCCATGAACGAGGAGACGACGATGACCACTGAATGGATGCTCGACGAAGAGGCTC
>CAZMRA010000267.1:0-7080 GCA_964568485.1 uncultured Caldilineaceae bacterium
ACTCGCTTTACCTGTGGATGGATGGTGTTCAAGGGTGAACGCGTAAAAGTGAGTATCAGGGGGGGGATTTGGGCGTATCGGGAAGAACGCAGGACGGCACAAGAACCGATAGCGGAGAAGCTGTTGGCGTTAGCCCTAAAGCTATACCCCATGCTGCAACCCACATTCGGATCTATCGATGTATCCGACTTTGACGGCTACAACTGGGAAGATTCACACATCGTCAAGCGCAAGATCATCACGCTGAACTGGGTCAACTTCTTCGGACCGGAATATGTCGCCACCTACGGAAGAGAGATGTTGGCGAACATTCCCGGCTACCGAACTCAAGATTTGCCTGATGGCGGCCTGCTCTACCAGGCTCGACCCAGCTTTGTCATCGAAAATGAGCTTGCCCACAAACGGTGGCAAGGGGAAGCAGCAGCGTATATGGCAGCCCACAACATCAAACTCCATTTTGGCAGGTAACAACCGCCAGTTTGCTTCGACAGCCCGAAGGCACAGGGAAAAACTTGTGCGCATGAAGAACAGGTCAACATCGGCTGACCTGTTCTCGTTTTTCTGGTCAATGGTGGCACCTACAGCGAAAGTTATGTCTACAACGTCAACGGCTTGATGACTACCGGCCCACGTGGCAGTGGCTACGCCTATGGCAATGCTGCCCACAAACATGCCGTGACTGCGGTGACTGGTGGGCACAGTTATGCTTACGACGCCAATGGCAACATGACCACGCGCACCACCAGCGGCGTGAGTTACAACTTGACCTACAATGCCGAGAATCACCTGACTGCGGTGAGTGGCAACGCCACCGCCAGCTTCCTCTACGACGGCGATGGCCAGCGCGTCAAGGGCGTGGTCAATGGTGTCACCAGCTACTATGTGGGCAACCACTACGAATTGGCGGGTGGTACCATTCGCAAGTATTATTACGCTGGTGGGCAGCGCATCGCCATGCGCAATGGGGGCACCCTCCACTGGCTGCTAGGCGACCACCTGGGTGGCACCGCCTACACCGTCAGTGGCGCGACCGAGACTGCGCCCTAGGGGCACCCGACCCGCTACAAAGCCTTTGGTGCGGGGGCCCTCTGGGCGCGCTTCACCAGCGGCACCACGCCGACGACTTTCCGTTACACGGGCCAGCGCGAGGAAACCAGCTTCGGCCTCTACTACTACGGCGCACGCTAGTACGACTCCGCGCTGGGACGGTTTACCCAGACAGACACCATTGTTCCCGACCCGACAGATGCCAAACAGTTTGATCGCTATGCGTATGTCTCCAACAACCCGCTCAAGTACACAGACCCTAGCGGTCATTGTCAAACTCTCCAAGATGGCAGCCGGGATACAACGGATAGTGAGTGCTGGGCACTTGCTGATCAATTATATGATAAGTACGACACCAATATGTGCCCAGTTGGTTGTCTCGGTAGCATATCGTGGGGTCGGAACAAGTGGAACATCGATCGAGATGTATGGATGGCTGCCTATGCAGGTGCGTGGAGTTACGAAAGTTGGCGGAGTAGTCATAACAGTTGTTGGGGAAGTTACATCACTAGTTGTGGATCTTGCGCCGGCGATGGTTGAACTATCTCACGGCAATATTGACCCGGTTATCAAATATAGTCAGGGCGAAGTCATTGATAGACTGACCAGTATACCGGGTGTGAGTACTATTATCGACATGATCGGTGTGTTAGGGCAAGGGTTTTGTTCTACTTCAGGATGCGTAGATTGATTGAGGCAAACTATGTGGACGGCAGCTTTGACTATCGTGCTCGGCATTTCGGGGCTTGTATTAGCAGAGGTGTGCAGACATAACACATCAACTCTAAAAAGAAGGTTCATTTCAGATGGCGGAGGACCATTTTCGCTTTTTGCTCTTCCCTTCATTGGTCGGCCACAGGAAGGACGCCGACAAGTATCTGGAAGCAAAATTCTGCGACACGCTTTTCTGATTGAAATGTATGTCCAAGGGGTTCTATTAATCGTAGGAGGATTCTGGCAAATCCTTGATTGACATCTCCTCTACTATCTGATAACATCCTCACTCAATCGCTCGAGCTGAGAGCGAGATCCGATTAATCCATTCCCAACTCATAGTTACATCCACAGATTTTCTTTCAATAGGCCACCAACGTGGCTTCCCCCCGCAAGCAAGACAGAGGGTCTTAGCGCATTGCCAGGGTACGAGCGTCATTGATCGGTGATTGCTCGGTCAGTCGTAAAAGCCTATCCCTCGCCAACAGCGATTTCCATCACTTCTTGTCACCAATATGTTGGAATGTTTCAAGAATGCCAACGGATAAAGGTCACGCTTCACAGGAGTTTTTAGAACAGGCGACTCCTGGGCTTGGCCGCGCACGCCTTTTGGTGCCCGTTATCGGTTCTGGAGCAACCAACATTGGCGAAATATCTATTTCCATCTGCTTCAAAGAATTCGTTGGAGAAATGTAATGGCCGGAGTACCTAGAGGAAGCTACCGAATGAATCGGTACGGAGCACTATCCCTCGTACTGCTCGTGTTGCTCTTGCTCATCGCAGCCTGTGGCGGTGGAGCACCCCAGAGCACAGACCCTGCTGTCCCAGTCGAAGGCGGTGAGACCACCACTGATGCACCCGCAGCATCACCAGACGGTGCGCCTGTTGATGAGTACCAAGCACAGCGAGAAGCCTGTACAAGTGAGAGCCCTTGTTGGCCTGAGATTGCGGAAACCGTCCCTGCCTCATTCCAAGAAGCCCCGATGCTCGCTGAATTGGTGGCAAAAGGCGAACTCCCCCCTGTCGAAGAGCGACTCCCGGTCAATCCCCTGGTTATTGAGCCTGCAGAGATGATCGGGCAATATGGCGGGGTGTTGCGCCGCGCCTTCACAGGCCCTGGTGACCGGCAAAACTACGAGCGCTTGATTAATGACTACACGATCTTCTGGGATGCTGGCGCCACTGAATTGCGTCCACGGTTGGCCCATCGCTGGGAATCCAATGAAGATAGCTCCGTGTGGACAATCTATCTGCGCGAGGGGTTGAAGTGGTCGGATGGCGAGCCATTCACCGTTGATGACTATATCTTCTGGCGAGATCACATCGTCGCGAATGATGAATTGGTGCCGGCCAAGCCCTGGTGGATTGTCTGGGGCGGCGAACTGGCTAAGTTTGATAAGATCGATGACTACACCTTCACGATCACCTTTGCCGAGCCTTTCCCCACCTGGCCGGTGAATCTTGCCTCCACAACGGTTGGTGGACACTTACAGTCGGGGCGTACAGGTGGTGGGCTGTATGCGCCGGCGCATTATCTCCAGCAATTCCATCCTGATTTCGTCGACCAAGACGTTGTTGATGAGATGGTTGCAGAATCTGGCTTTGGCTCCTGGAATCTCTTCTTCTTGGCGAAGAACGATGTTGCCATGAACCCAGAGTCGCCGACCATGGCGCCATGGAAACCGGTGACCATCGTGGCATCAGACGAACTGGTCTTCGAGCGCAACCCCTACTTCTGGGCGGTTGACACGGAAGGCAACCAATTGCCCTACTTCGATGGCGTCACCTTGGAGTTGGTAGAAGAGCTGGAAGTATTGAATCTGCGCGCCATTGCTGGCAACTATACCGTTCAGGGGCGCCACATCGACTTTTCCAAGTTGCCGGTGATTCGCAGCAACCAGGAACAAGGTGATTACTTCGTCGACTTCTGGAGTAGCGCCACTCGTCACCCAGTTTCGATTATGTTCAACATGGACTGGAACGAAGACCCCGAACTGGCCGAGTATACCGTCCACAATGTCGAGTTCCGCCGGGCGTTGTCCTTGGCCATCGAGCGCGACGAAATCAACGAAACCTTCTTCCTCGGTGTCGGGACACCTGCATCAAATTGCCCGGCGAACACCCCACCATTCTACAACTCGGATCGCTGGGATGAGCAGTGGGGACGCTTTGATCCCAAAGAAGCGAACCGAATCCTGGATGAAATCGGCCTTGATCAACGCGATGCAGAGGGCTTCCGTCTGCTGCCCAGCGGCAAGCGGTTGACGCTGCGTCTGGATGCGGTGAGTGGCGCTTTCCTCGACTATCCGAGCATGGGTGAGCGGGTTGCGCAGACCTGGGCGGAAGAGGTCGGCATCTACATGACCGTGAATCCGGTGGAACGCAGCCTGTGGAACGAACGCTCCGAGGCCAATCAGACGATGATGAACATCTTTGAAACCGGTGAGTTCAACCCAGAGGCACTGCCGCGTCTGCTCCCCAGCAACGATTTTGCGCCAGTTGCCGCAAAATGGGCCAACAATCCGTACCCTGATCCAGCCGAGTATGATGGACCACAATGGCTCAAGGATGTTGTCTTTAAGCACTGGGAAGCAACCCGCGAACCAGACCCAGCCAAGCGACGGCAGTTGTTCATTGAAGGCACGGAAATCCGCTGCGACAACCAACCCCGCCTTGGGCTTGTTGTAGACATCCCCGTCTATACGACGATCGTTAAGAACGACGTGCGCAATGTACCAAAGCCGTTAGAGTGGGTGGTCTATGCCCAAACACCAGGCAACGGTCTGCCCGAACAGTTCTTCCAGATTCAGGAATAGATGAGTGCGTTGCGATTAGGCGATTATTGACGCTCAATTGACGAGACGCGGCGCGTAGCATGCTGGACTTGCCAGCGACACGCGCTGCGTCTCTCTCTGTCTACAATCACTGGTCAGCAACCGATCCAGCATTATCAACCACGCTAGAAGGAATTGAGCATGATTATTGAGTGGAACGCGCACATGTTCAGCGCGGATACAACCCGCTACCCCATTCATCCAAGGGCGACTTACGTGCCTAAAGGCCAATTCAGCCCAGACCCCTTAGCTGATTACCTGAAGCGGATGCAAGCAGACAAGATTGAACGCGCGGTGCTTGTCCATCCCGAACCCTACGGCGACGATCATCGACTCGTCTTGGATTGCCTCGAACGCGAACCGGACCGCTTCAAGGCCACCGCCTTGTATTACCCACGAGACACGGATGCCCCAGCCCGCCTGCGTGACTTGGTTGCCCAACAGCCCAAGATCATCGCCATCCGCTTCCATGCCACTCATCGCGACAACAAGTCCTATCTCGATAGCTTCGCTGACCCCGGTGTGGTTGCCCTGTGGAAGACCGCCGCAGAGCTGAACCTGATTGTCGAACTGCATATCGGCCCCTATTATGCGCCGCAAGTGGTGCCACTGATCACAGAATATTCGGAAACCACGGTCCTGATCGATCACTTGGCGGAGCCGCAAATCGGCGATGGCGTCGAATATGCCGAAGTGCTCGAGCTGGCCCGCTTCGATCACGTCTATATGAAGCTCTCCGGGCTGAATCACTTCGCCACAGATGCACCGCTTTATACCAGTGCTCGCCCCTTCACCCGCCATGTGGTCGAAGCCTTCGGCCCGACGCATATGGTGTGGGGTAGCGGTTCCCCCGACATTGTCGATGCCCACATGCCGGAATACTCCGAAGAAGATCGGGCTTTGGTCAAGGGGCTCAACCTGATCAAGCTGCTCAACTGGCAGTAAGGGCAAGACCAATTTCAGCGTCATTGACACACCACGAATCAACACGCTAGAAGGAATTGAACATGATTATTGAATGGGGCCGACACGTATTTAGCTCGGACAGGACCCGCTACCCAATTCATCCAAGGGCGACTTACGTGCCTGGGCCAGAACGATTCAGCCCAGATCCCTTAGCCGACTACATCGCCCACATGGAAGAGCACCGGGTTGATCGCGCGGTGCTGGTCCATCCCGAACCGTACGGGGACGATCATAGCCTCGTCTTGGACAGCCTCGAACGCGAGCCGGACCGCTTCAAGGCCACCGCTCTGTTTTACCCACGGGACACGGATGCCCCTGCCCGACTGCGTGACTTGGTTGCCCAACAGCCCAAGATCGTTGGCATCCGTTTTCATGCGACCAGTCGTGACCACAAGTCCTATCTCGACAGCTTCGACGACCCTGGGGTGATTGCCCTGTGGAAGACCGCAGCCGAGCTGAAGCTGGTTGTCGAGCTGCACATGGGCCCCTATTATGCGCCACAGGTGGTGCCGCTGATCACAGAATATTCGGAAACCCCGGTGATTATCGATCACTTGGCCGTACCCCGCACGGGCACTGCTGTCGAGTATGCCAATGTGCTCGAGCTGGCCCGCTTCGATCACGTCTATATGAAGCTGTCGGCACTGGGGCAGATCGCGGAAGATCCGCCACTCTTCACCAGCGTCCGCCCCTTTACCCGCCGGGTGATCAAAGCCTTTGGCCCGGCGCATGTGGTGTGGGGCAATGGCATCCCCGCCATGGTCGATGCCCACATGCCGGAATACTCCGAAGAAGATCGTGCCTTGGTGAAGGGGCTCAACCTGGCCAAGCTGCTCAACTGGCAGTAAGGGTCGTCAGGTTCACAGCTATTCAACAGATGGGACGTTGGCCTGTTGGGTATTCCCACAGCTGAGATTGAGGAGCGTTTTCACCAATTGCGCTCCCTTGATGCAACCAACGCATGATTCTGTAAGCTAATCGTCAGTTTACGACTTCCGTTTGCCCTGGATTTGTGCTATACTATCCTCTGCAAAGATGCCGGGTGGATGCTACGCATCCGCCCGGCTTGTTTACCTACTGCTGAACACGCAACAACGGGCGCTGGTCACAGTGCACTCCCTGGCAATTATTAGCCCCTCAGCAGCGCTCAGATTACCTAAAAGCCATGGACAAACGGCAACTGACCGAACAGTAGCGCATCGTGGCCAAAGTCGACGAACTGATGCAGCTCTGCGCTCAACTCGAGGCCGGGCTGGTGCGCGGGACAGCCGTCCGGCGGCAGTTGCTCGAGGCCACCCTGCACACGGCCTTGGCAGCCGCGTAGCGCACATCGCCCATGTGACAGCAGCCCCGCCAGGGGTCTTCTCCCACGCACACGCAACGCGCCACCCCAAGCCCCATCAAAATTCGCCAAACGAAAAAGCGCATCACCTTGCATTTGCACAAGATGATGCGCTTAACAACCCCCTGATGGGGTTTTGGATAATACTGGGGCAAATTGGCTCGAGTTCGAACCTGG
>CAZMRA010000268.1:0-2047 GCA_964568485.1 uncultured Caldilineaceae bacterium
GCTCGCTGGCGTCGGAGATTGTGGTATACTAACGACAAATCATGATACTCATTCAGACTAACGCACGCCCAGAGCAGTTCTCTCCTGGCCAATGACATGCCCTCTCCTGAATTTGTTCGGGCGCTGTGTAGGTCATACCTATGAAAGAAGCGGAATAATACAGCCTATGTGTTCTACTTTGCTCACTCGCTTGTGGCCAGTTTTGCTTGCTGTATCTTTACTGGTTGGCTGTAGTGGTCCCGCCCCGGCACCCACGGCCACCCCTACCAAAACACCGGTGACCGCCGCTCAGGTGGAACCGGAACCATCACCCACACCGGAGCCAACAAACACACCAGCGCCGGTAGCTTTGCCTACCCCAACGTCGCGCCCCGAGAATATTGCCCCCTATACGGGTCTGCCTGTTGACGATCCAGCCCCATTGCGCGAACTGCCAATCTTCGTCTGCATCAATAATGATCCGGCAGGGCGTGCCAGCCATCATGGCTTGAGCCAGGCTGATCTGGTGTATGAATATATTGTCGACGGCTTCACCTTGACCCGCATCACTGCGATGTATCACAGCCGCTCCGTCGAACGGATTGGGCCGGTGCGCTCGGCGCGCATGCCCAACGTCTGGATGACCTATAGCTACGACGGAGTCTTGGCCTGCTCCGGGGCGGGCAATGACATGCGCTATTTGCTCAAGCATGAAGTGGGCTTCCCTTACCTGGATGCCGATATCGATGATCCATCCAACAATGTCTACTTCTTCAGCATCGGCAGTGACTACCGGACGCGCATGCAAGTCAGCACTGATGGTGTACGCCGTTGGTTAGCCAATACTGGGCGGGCAAAAGAATGGCAACGGCCCGGGTTCGAATTTAGTGAAGAACCACCGACCAACTTTGCTGGCGAAGCCAGTACCATCAACATCACCTACCCAGGTGGCAACAGTGTCGAATGGCGCTATGATGCCAACTTGGGTGGCTATATCCGCTTTCAGGCTGGCACTCAACAAATTGATCTGGGCAACAATCAACCGATCGTTGCTCAAAATGTCATTATCCTGGTCGCCCGCCATGAATTGACGAACATGGTTGAAGATACGCTAGGGACTTTTGGTGTCAACATTGAATTGTATGGCTTTGGCGATTTCCGCATCTTCCGCGATGGCAAAGTCTACGAAGGCACTTGGCGCGCCGATCCAGAAAACCCGCCTCGCTGGTTTGGGCCTGGGGAAGCCATCATTCAACTAAAGCCGGGCCAAAGTTGGCTACAAATCATCCGAGAGCTACCCGAAGTCAGTTATCAATAACCTTGCCTCGAAGGAGGAATACGCGATGGATAAATACCCCAAACATCGAGCGCACCGCACCTACCACCTGGCGAGCTTGAGCGCGCTGCTATTGGTCGCGCTGCTCTTCGGCGGCTGGTTTTGGAATGGACAAACGCTGAGCGCGCAAGCCGCAAGGACCCCCACAGCCGCCCCCTCCTCGGAGCCGGTCTACCATACGGTACGCGCTGGGGAATATTGGGGCTTGATTGCTGAACGCTACGGCACGACCATTCGTGCCTTACAGGCGGCCAACCCACATCTACTGCGCTATAACGATGTCTTGCGCGTGGGCGACCGCGTCTTAATCCCAGGTGACGAAGCTGCCAGTGAGCCGACAAGTACCGAGCCCACCACACCAGCCGACACGGCCACCCCAACGCAAACGGCGACCGCTACTCCCTCGCCAACAGCGACACCGTCGCCGACCGAGACCCCGGAGCCAACCGCCACGGGCACTGCGACCAGCATCCCAACCGAATATGTGGTGCAGCGGGGTGAAGGCTGGAGCATCATTGCCGAACGCCTGGGCGTGCGCATGAGCGACTTGATCGAGGCGAACCCGCACTTGGTACGGCCCAATTATGTGTTGCGCGTGGGAGATCGCATCCGTATTCCTGGCACTGCCGCTGATGAAGAAGTGGAAGATAGCGAGACTGTACCACCCACCGCCACGCCTACTGATACTGCCACCGCCGTAGCGACAGCTACTGCAACCACAGCGGCAGAAAG
>CAZMRA010000268.1:2147-7078 GCA_964568485.1 uncultured Caldilineaceae bacterium
GACGGCTTGAACGATCTGGTCGTAGTTTATGCCGATCCCAGCAACGAGGCCCCTACCCTGCAGACTGAGCTGCTGATCCTCAACGGGGGCCGCAATGGCGTCGTGGAAGCCTATCGTGCCGATGCCGAGGGTGAAGTTCAACTACTGACAATCACCGATGTCAATCTTGACCGGCAGCCCGATGTTGTCTGGACAGACCACACCTGCGGCGCAAGCACCTGCTTCGACACTGTTCAAGTAACCAGTTGGGATGGCAGCCAATGGCGCAATTGGACACGCGATGCGATCACCATGGCCTATGCCGAAATCAACTTGGAAGACACAACACCAGTGGGCCAAGGCCAAGAGATCATTATGCACGGCGGGGCCTATGGCAGTGTGGGCGCGGGTCCAGTACGTGAACGCACCGAAGTTTGGGTTAGCCTGGATGGCGCACCCTATACCCTGCTGTCATTGACCTATGATCCCAGTTTGTGCCTCTATCACACGGTGATCGATGCCAACGCTGCCCTCTTACAAGGGACTGCGGAAGGTTTTGCCGAAGCAGAAGCGCTCTATCAACAGGCCCTCAGTGATGACAGTCTCGAAGCCTGTTGGAATCGGAGCGACGAAATTGATGAATTGCGCAGTTTTAGCCAATTTCGGCTGGCACTGCTCGCTGGTTATCTTGGGGATGGCACTGCCGCATCTGAGCAGCTCACAACCTTGAGCGAGCAATACCCAGAGAGTATTTACAGCCAAGTGGGCCAAGTCTGGCAGACGGCCTATGCTGAAACAGAAGATGCGGCCGCGGCCTGTGCCGTTGTCAATGATTTTGCGGTCAAAAACCCGGCCACCTACGAGATTCTTGCCGATTACGGCTATGCGAATCCGACCTTTGCTGCCGACGAAGTCTGCCCGATCCTAGAAGTCGAACTCACTGAACTTCCACCCACCGCTACCCCTGGCGTGACCGAGCCACTCACGACGTCGCAGGGTAGCGCAGCTGGGCCATTTGGAGATTTGCCCCTCTGCCCTACCGACCTGAGTGGCTTTGCGACGGTTCTGCCGGAGCTGTTGGCGATCAGCGGCGCGGATGAGCTACTGCTGGAGACTTGGCTGCGCCAATGCGATGCCATGAGCGACGAGCGCGGCGGGTTGATCGTCATCGACGCCAATCAAGATGAGATCCCCGATGTGATCTTCTTACCCACGGTGGTCAGTGAGCTAGGCTTTGGGCCAGATGGTGCGCAAGGCGACTTGCTGATTTACCACGGGACAGCGGATGGTAGCTACACACTGGCGCTCGATGAGGAGATCTACGGCCAACCCGCATGGCTGGCAGCGGAAGACCTCAATGGGGATGGCACGTTGGACCTCGCCTGGCAAGTGATCGGCTGCTCCACTTTCTGCGTGCTCGAAGTGCAGATCGTTTCGTGGGATGGCACAGACTACGCGTCGATCATCCAACCAGGGGCAACCATTGCCGAAGGTAGCGCCCAGTTCGAGCCAGTCCCAGCTGGTGATCCAGGTAGCGGCAGTCAGTTGGTCTTGAGTGGAGGCGTCAGTGGTACCGATGAAGGTGGCCTCGCTGTGCCGCACACCGAGATCTGGCAGAGTGTAGACGGGGCAGCCTTCCGCAGGCTTGATTGGACCTATGACCGCAACGCGGCCGGGAATGAGTGTTTGGGCTTGCGGCTGATCGAAGCCGATTTTGCCTTACAAGCCTCCGATGTGCTGGGCTACGAACTGGCCATCGAGCGCTATACAGCAGCCCTCGACCCAAGCTTACAGGCCTGCAGTATCTTCGGCTTGTCGGGAGAAGAGGAATTGGTCCTGCTGCAAGGCTTGGCCAGCTTCCGCCTCGTTCAAGCCCAGGCACTTGGTGGCGATCTCGAAGGGGCACAAGCCACGCTGGATGCGCTCACACTCGGCCAGCCAGATAGCCATTTCACCACCGCGGCCCAGCAGTGGCTAGCTGCCTATGAGCGCAACAACAATGGTGCGGCGGCCTGCCAAGCCGTTGAATCGATCTTCACAGGGAATGCCATGCTCTGGCAGATCACCGACCATTTTGGCTACAACCACCCAACCTTGGCAGCCGAGCAGATCTGCTATCAACCCAGCGAGTGAGCCATAAAATCACAGAATCCGCAGATAAAGTTCCAAAAACTGGAATATCTGCGGATTCTGCGATTTCTTGCGTAACTAGTGTTGGATCACTTGGTACTGGTGATCACTGGTGTCCCAGCGGCCATCGCCTCTAGTACCATCATACCAAACCCTTCATAGAAGCTGGGGAAGAGATAGGACGTCGCCAACTGATAGAGCGCCGCCTTCTCCACTTCATCCACAAAGCCGCAGTAATGGACTTGCCCTTGCAGGTTCAGCGCTGCGGCAATTTTTTGCGGATCGGGCGCAAAGTCCGAATCGCTGGCCGGCAACCTCCCGGCGATCACCAAATGCACTGCGGAGTCGCCCCCACGTGCCAGATAACGTGCATAGGCCTGGAGGATACCACGCACATTTTTGCGCTGATCAAATCCGCCGATGTAGAGAAAAAAACGCTCGGGCAATTGGAACTTCTGCCGCACCGCCGCCAGCGTGTCCGCGTCCAAGGCACCATCAATGCTCAGATTGGGGCCATGGTAGATCACGTGCACCTGTTCCGGCCGCACACCCAAATGCTGCACGATGTCGCGTTTGCTGCCCTCGCTGACAGTGATGACAGCCGCTGCCCGCCGTGCGCTCTGGCTGACCAGCCACGTATAAAGCCGCTGCAAGCGCCCACCGCGATAACCCGGCAGCAGCAGCGGAATCAGATCGTGGACCGTGACGATGACCGGCAGCGGTTGCCAATAAGGCGCTGCCCAGTAGGGTACCCACAGCCGATCCGCGCGCAGACGCTTGGCCCAGCGCGGCACGGTGACCTGTTCCCACCACAATTTGGCCAAGCTTTTTGGCAGCGGGGGCAACCGAACCGGTTGGATCGTCACATTGGCAGGGAAATCTGCAGGCACTACCTCGTTGGCGGTGTGCGGCCACAGCAGCGTCCACTGGATCTGCGGATTTTGCGCCGGCAGGTGGATCAGCAACTGCTCCAGATATTGGCCGCTCCCCGCAGTCAGTTGGCCCCGGAACCAACCATTAACGACAATATGCATTGTTTGGCAATCACCTTAACAGGCCATGCTTAGGAGGCGTCTTGGCCCTGCTGGCTGCGCATCCAGTCGATCACCTGCTGCAGGCCATCAAAGAGCGAGACGGTCGGCTCCCACCCCAGTTCACTCTTGGCTTTGCTGCTGTCCAAATAGGTGGCATAGACTTCACCCACTGGTCGCGGCACATATTCAGGTTTTTGCCCATACGCGGTAATCTCGGTCAAAATCTCGTGGACCGTATTGATATCGGTTGGCACACCGGTACCCACATTAAAGATCCCGACGGCATCGCCTTCAAGCGCCAAACGATTGGCCCGCGCAATATCCTTGACGAAGGCAAAATCGCGCTGCTGTTTGCCATCCCCGGTGATCTTGGTGGGTTGGCCAGCCAACATGGCCCCAGCGAAGATCGCCACCACACCGGCCTCGCCCTTGCTATCTTGGCGGGGGCCATAGACATTGGGGTAGCGCAGCGCCACATACTTGAGCCCATAGTTAGCATGGTAGAGATCGAGGTGATATTCCATGCTCAGCTTAGTAGCGCCATAATTGTCTTTGGGTTGCGGCCAACTGCTTTCCGTAAAGGGTAATTTCTGCTCGGTTTCGCTGTACCCTTCGCCATAGACCGCACCGCCCGTGCTGGCAAAGACCACTTTGCGACACTGAAACTCCCGGGCCAACTCCAACAGCACCAAGGTGCCGATGACGTTGGTCTGGGCATACCCAAGCGGATCAGCCATACTTTCGCGCACATTGGCGCGGGCCGCTTGATGGGAGATCGCTTCGATCTGCTCGCGAGCAAAGATCTCGGCCAGGCGGGCCCGGTCGGTGATATCAACTTCGTAAAACGTTGCCCCCTCGGGGATGTTGTGGCGATGGCCCGTATGCAAATTATCAACAATGATGACCCGATGGCCAGCACGCATTAATTCTTCGGCAACATGACTGCCAATAAAACCGGCGCCACCGGTAACCAGGACATTCATATACTGACTCCGTCCTATCTTAAAAAAGATGCGTTTTCATTTAATGCGCGCAACCTTACCACAGCCCCCCGAGGCAAGCAAAAGAAAAAGATGAAACGTGACGACTAACGCTTTATGCCGCGCTCAGCAGCACGTGTAAGTCCCGGCCATCACGCAGCACCAGAGGCTCCAGGAAACGTAACGTGCCACCAGCTTGCTCAAAGTGCACTGGTTGATCACCCAACTGCACAGCCTGCACGCTTTGGTCGGCCAAGAAGGGCAGCTCGAACGTGCGCAAGCTCAATTCGCCGCCAAGCACGCGCAGATCAACCGCAGCACTGGTGATTTCCACCTCGCCCCAGCCCGTACCCAACGACCAGAACGCCCGGAAATCACCGGGTTGGAGTGGGTTAAAGCCAATCCGCTGATTGGAGAGATCAAACGTAAAGCCGCTAAATGCATTGAGCAAGGCATAGGAAGCCATCGAGCGGGCATAATTGCTGCCACACTCGAACTCGTTCCACGGGTTGCGGCGCTCGCCATCATAGCGTCGGCGTATCGCCTTGACGCAGGTCATGCCTTCCTCGACCAATCCCGTCATAATCATATGGATGGCCGCAGAATATTCGAAGCCATTCATCGTCTCTTGCGAATAGGGCGCGGGGATCAGCGGTTTTTGCGCGCCTTCGGGCCATGCGCAGATCACCAACCCACCCTCGTCATTCAAACAGTAGACGCGACACGGGTTGTAGACCTCGCCCATCACCGGGATGAAATTATATTTGAAGATCGCCGCATTGGCCGCCTTCACCTGCGCGGGATCGAA
>CAZMRA010000269.1:0-7031 GCA_964568485.1 uncultured Caldilineaceae bacterium
CTGAAAGCGAAATCGAGATAATGAGCACCATCGGCAGGAGACAGGCCAAACCTACCAAAAGCAACACGACGTGCACAAAAATCTGCCCGAGGGTCAGTGGGCGCCGACGCTCTGTCGGCACGATGGGGGATGGAGAAAACATTGTTGTCATATGACTTCCTTAGGACTCACACAAGCCTTGATGCAAGACTTAGGGACAGCGACGATTTCCACAAGGGGAAGTCAGACGCTGCATCCGTTGTGTTCCTAGAACAGTGAATAATCGCGATTGATACGCCGAACAATCCAGTTCGCCACCAACACCAAGACCAAGCCAACAACCGATTGGTAGAATCCAGCTGCAGCCGCCATGCTGATATCGCCCAACTGAACCAACGAGCGATAGACAAAGGTGTCGATCACATCGGTCGTGCTATAAAGCTGCGGCGTGTTGCGGGGCACAAAGTAGAACAGACCAAAATCGGCGTTGAAGATGCGCCCAATCGCTAACAAGACGAGAATCAATACCAGGGGCAACAGGAGCGGCAAAGTGATATAGCGGATCTGCTGCCATTTGTTGGCCCCATCAATTTTAGCTGCCTCGAAATACGAAGGATCAAGTCCTAAGATCCCAGCCAAATAGACGATACTACCAAACCCAACGCCACTCCATAAGTTGGCCACCGTGAGAATGCCGGGCCAATATTTGGCCTCCCGGTACCACGCGATTGGGTCAAAGCCGAGCTTGGCGAGCCATTGGTTGACAATGCCCGTATCCCCATTCAAAAAGCCAAACACAAAGTAACTGACGATGATCCACGAGATGAAATGAGGGAAGAAAAGCAGCGTTTGGTAATATTTACTCGTCCAACTCGTGTAAATCTCGTTCATTAACAAAGCGATCGTCAACGAGCCAATCGTGCTGGTAGCGATGAAGATCGCATTCATGACCAAGGTATTTCTCGTCGCGCGTAAGGCCGTGTCTACACCGAAAAGAAAGCGGAAATTTTCGAATCCCACCCAAGCGCTGCCCAAAATGCCATCGGCGAAGCGGTAATCCTTAAACGCAATGATCAACCCCACCATCGGCAAATAGGCAAAGATAAATAGCAAGACAACCCCTGGCAATGCCATCAAGGACAAGGCGATGGTTGTCTGACGCTCGCGTTGGCTGCCCAGCCAACCACGACGCGGTTGGGCGGCATTAGTGCTTTGAGCCCCAATTGGGGCAATTGTTGCCACAATCAATCCTTTCTATCCAACTACGCGACCCTTTGATTGACCACGCTTGGACAATCCACAAAGTGCTGCGTAAACCACCCTACTACCGTACTCAAATTTTGTATTCGGCTCGTTATACTGACGAAGCCGACACAGCTCCTAACTAGGTTCGAAATAACAGTCCCAACTTCATAACAAAGCGCACCAAGAAAAACTTCGTGTGCCTTGTAGGGCAACCAAATTATGAATTGTACCACAATCCCAACAGCCTATGCACCATGCTTAAACTCGCGCTCGATATGATCCAAGTGATGAAGCATGGCTTGGCTAGCTGCCTGCGGGTCTCGTTTGTGCAGGGCATCGATGATCGCTCGATGGTCTTGCACCGATTGACGCGGCACTCCGGGTCGCTCAACCGTACGTTGGCGGCTCACTTGCCCCAGTTGGCGGATCCCCGCCATAAACCGCTCTAAGATGCTATTCTTGGCCGCCTGAGCGATTAGATCATGCAGGGCGATGTCTGCAGCCACAAACTCGGCGTGATCATCAATCTGATCGAGCGACTGACGGTGACAAGCTTCCATTCGCTCTAATTCATCGGCATTGATCCGGGTGGCGGCCATCGCGGCAATGCCCGGCTCGAGAACCTTGCGGGCCTCAAACAACTCCAAAAAGGTTGAATCGGTGAGCGCAAAGACAAAATCAAGATGAGCCATCAACAGGTTCGGTTCGAGCGAACTGACATAGGCGCCGTCACCCTGGCGGATTTCGAGCACATTCATGATCGACAGCGCGCGCAAAGCCTCCCGCAGACTCGGTCGACTGACCCCCATCAAACTCGCCAATTCGCGCTCTGGCGGCAACTTTTCGCCAGGGTGCAGTTCACGCTCGCGGATCAAAGTTAACAAGCGCTGCACAATATCTTCCGAAAGTGCACTCTTTTTGATCGCGCCAAAACGTGCTTTGGTCGTCATGCCCATCTACCTCTGTCTTTCACCCAACTGTTTAAGCAGGCACCGGCGCATCTTCTTCGATCAGCCCCTGGGCCCGCAGATCTTGCCAGAGAGCCGCCGGAATCGGCGTGGCGAGCGCTTGCAGATTGGCCTGCACTTCTGCAGGTGTGACACCTCCCACCACCAATGAGGTGACAGCCGGATGCGCCTGTGCAAAGTGCAGCGCAGCGACATGCAGCGGTACGCCATGCTGTTGGCAAACAGTTTGGATGGCCGTCGCCTTTTCCATGATCTCTGGCGGGGCTTCGCGATATTGATATTTGGCTCCAGGTACTGGCCCGGTGGCGAGAATGCCACTGTTGTAGACACCGCCCAAAAAGATGCCGATACCGCGTTCTCGGCAGAGCTGCAAGAAGCCAAGCGAAGTCTGTTCCAACAAGGTGTAGCGGCCAGCCAACAAGAAGAGATCAAAATCAGCATTGCGGGCAAAGTGTTCGAGCACCTGCCATTGATTCATTCCTGCACCAATAGCCTTGATCACCCCTTGGCTGCGTAATTCGGCCAGCGTGGGGAAGGCTGTTTCAAGTGCCTCATGCGTGTGATTGTCGGGGTCGTGGATATGCAGAATGTCTACATAATCCATTTGCAAACGTTTGAGGCTGCTCTCTAAGCTGCGCAGAATACCATCGCGCGAATAGTCGAAGCTGAGTTGCTGCTGACCAGGAACGATCAAGCGGCCGACTTTGGTCGAGAGGACAAAACTCTCGCGTGGCAGCCCTTTCAAGGCTTTGCCGACGCGCTCTTCGCTGATCCCTGCCCCGTAGAGCGGCGCGGTATCGAACAGCCGAACGCCCTGCTCGTACGCCGATTGCACGGTCGCAATCGCCTCAGTTTCTGGTACCCCGTTATATAGATTGGCTAGAGGCGCACAGCCCAGGCCAAAGTTCGTCACTTGCAGCGGATTTTTGCCGAGTGCAACCGCTTGAATCGTGGTCATGATCTGCTTCCCAGGTTTGACGGTAGACGATAGTGATTGGCTCTCGTCCACCGTCGCTCATCCATTGTTGATTTACTGTTCCAATTGCTTGAGATCAATCAAATTCTCGGCCAACAAGCGGCGGAAGTGGGCCAAATCGCTGCGAATTGCTGTCTGCAGTGGCGTCCAAGGGATGCCGCCGAGAATGTCCCGCAACCCACCGTCGTCGAGATTCCAGGGCAAAGCCAGCGGTTGCCCGTTGGCATAGGTGATCTGCGCATCCGGCACTTCTGCCTTGAGCAAGTTGACGAAGTCAGACACCTCAACAATGTCATTGCGCAAGGTGCAGGTCGCCGCCCCCGCGTAACTGGCTCGCGCCGCGCCAATGAACATCTTGGCGACATCATCGGCATGTTGCAAACCCACAGGACCATCAAAGCGAATGTGGAAGGGACGCCCTGCGGCCGCCGCCAAAATCGCCTTCGCAATGTCGCTAGTCATGCCTTGATCGCGGCCAGCGCCATAGACAATGTACGGGCGCAAGCCCACGCTACCGATCTGCCAATCTTGCCAGTAGATGCGCGCCGTGCCTTCGTTGGCGGCTTTGTAGACGCCGTAGAGGGTGGTGGGCAACAGCCGCACATCATCGCCGACCGGACCTTCGGGATATTCTTCGGCTGGGCCAAGCACGGCCATTGAGCTGGCATAGGAAAGGCCCTTGACTTGCCCCCAGTTGTGGCGAGCCGCCTCGAAAATGTTGACTGTACCAACCACATTGACTCGCGCTCCAAGCGCTGGATCCGCCTTGCAGAAGGGCACTTGCAGGCCGGCCAAATGCACAATGTGAGTGACACCATTCTCTTCTACCGCAGCACGTACGGCATTGAGATCCGTCACGTCGAGCTTGATAAATTTGACCTGGGCCAATTCATCGGCGCTCAAAACTTGACGAGGCCGTTTGGGTTCGGTCGCCAGATCACCGGCAATGACCGTTGCGCCATCCTGCACTAAGTTGCGCAGTGCCCAGGCACCAATACACCCCATGGCCCCCGTAACGAGAAAGGTTTCGTTGCTCATAGTTCGCTTCCAGAATTGAAGATACGAGCTTCGGCAACAGGAGAGAGCATGTTCCGCTGAATCCTATTTACCAATGCTCGTATCTCACCATTTTACTTGTCTTCTTTGCAGGGATTGGTCAACGTGCCCAGACCTTCGGTCTCGACGGTGACAACATCCCCATCCTTCAACCAGACGGGCGGCTTCTTGCCCATGCCGACACCCGGAGGCGTACCGGTGATGATCACATCACCCGGGAGCAGCGTGAATGCACGGGTCAAATAGGCGATCAGGTATGGAATCTTGTAGAGCAATTCCTTGGTGTTGGAATCCTGCATGACTTCGCCGTTGACAATGGTGCGGATCGACAAATTGTGCGGATCGGCAATTTCGTCTTTGGTGACGATGTAAGGGCCAAGCGGGCAGAAGGTATCGAGCGACTTGCCGCGGATCCATTGATCGCCACGCTCGCCCTGAAGATCGCGAGCGCTCACATCGTTGGCATTGACATAGCCAGCAATGTATTCGAACGCATCTTCCTCGGCCACACGATATGCCTTCTTGCCGATCACCACACCGAGTTCGCATTCCCAGTCTACCTTGGCGGTCTCTTTCGGATCCCAGCGGATGGTATCCCCGGGGCCAATGATCGACGAGGTCAGTTTGGTGAACATGATCGGAATCGACGGCACTTGGCTGTTGGTCTCGCGGATGTGGTCCATATAGTTGAGACCGATGGCCAGGACCTTCTGCGGGTTCGAGATCGGGGCCAAAACCTTGACATTGCTCAGCGGGGTGCTGGCAGCCAAGGCAGCAGGGTTGGTTGTTAATTGGCGTGCAGCCTCCAGAGCAGCATCACCTGCTTCCAAGAAGCTGCGCATGTCACCGGGCAACTTGCCACCCGACGCTTCGGCCAGATTGATTACTTGCTCACCGGCCAGCACACCCAATTGCGGGGCGCCATCACCCACTTTGAAGGTAAGTAGTTTCATAATCTCCTCGTTTTGTCTTGCTTGACATCTTGTAGACCAGTTATTCGGTAGACAAGGGAAAAGCCATTTTACTTGTCTACCTAGTTACTGTCTAGCTTTTACCGATAAAATAAACACTAGCGAAATTCCAAAGAACTTGCTAGCGGAGGCGTTGACGAACTTGAGCGATTTCACTTTCGCTGAGCCCTGCCCTGCGCAGATAACCAGCCGCACCGCCATATTCCTGCTGGAGATGCCCCAGAAACAGATGCATCATTTCAGCGGTGGCGGTTGGTTTGAGCCAAAAATCGGCCTTGTCTTCGCCACCAATTTTGGCCACAATCTCTTCGTAGAGCGGCCATAAGCGAATTTGGCTCTCGGCATAATCCGCCGCGATCTGCTCGTCCGGGACACCAGCCAAGGCAAGCAACAGGCCGACGACAATGCCGGTACGGTCCTAGCCCCCATGGCAGTGCAGCACGATCGCCCCAGGTTCTGCCGTGGCAATGGCTTGCATCACTCGTGCAAAGTTTGGGGGATAGTGATCCACCATGATGCAATAGACTTCGGCCCGGCTTTGGGCATGCTTGATCAAAGCGCTGACGTGCGGAAAATACTCTTCCAGCGGTAGATTTAGATAGGCCGGTTCATCCACTGTGTCGAGACCAGGAAAGGCCGAAGGCTCTTCCGTCACTTGACCGGGCGAGCGCAGATCGATCACTGTCCTGACGCCATAATCCATCAAGGCTTGACGGCCTGCTGGCGTCAACCGCCCCAACATGTCGGAGCGGATGATCGTACCCCAACGGGTTTCGCCCCCATCATGCGTGGGCAAGCCTCCGAGGTCGCGCACATTGTAACAAGCATCCCAGTGTAAATTCCGCTCACGTCGCGGCTCGTTTGGTTGCATACCTTAGCCCTTCACCGCGCCGGACATAATCCCGCTGATCAACTGGCGCTGGAAGGCAAAAAAGATGACCAACAGCGGCAGTGTTGCCAGCGTGCTGCCAGCGAACATCAACGAATAACGCGGCGCGATGATCGTTGTGCCCTTGAAGTTGGCCAACGCGAGCGGGGCGGTGATCTTGTCTGGGCTAGACAGGATCAACAACGGGCCGAGAAAATCATTAAAGCCTTGGACAAAATCCAGAATCCCCAGCACAGCCATGCCGGGCACAATCAACGGCAAGACAATCCGAATAAACGAGCCAAAGACTGACGATCCGTCGATCGCCGCGGCTTCGAGCATCTCATCCGGAATGGTGCTGGCGATGTATTGGCGCATCCAGAAAATCCCAAAGGCAGAGGCCCAGGCCGGTAGCCAGAACGGCCAATATGTATCATTCCAATGGAATTTCTGCACCATCAACAAATACCACGGGATGATGGTGATCTGGCCAGGAAGCATCATGGTGCCCAGCATGGTGTAAAAAAGCTGGTCGCGCCCCGGAAAACGGCGTTTAGCAAAGGCAAAGCCAGCCAGGGCCGAGAAGAAGAGCACACCCAGCGTACGCACGGTAGCAAGATAAAAGCTGTTAAAGAGCGGTCGCCCAAACCCTAACTCCTGAAAAAGCCGGACGTAGGAGGTGGTGTCAAAGCCATCGCGGGGCCAGAATTGGGGATTGCGGCTAAAGAGCGCCGTGTCGCTCATAAACGAACCGATAAACATATCGTAAAACGGAAAGAGAAAAATCAACGCAAAGAAGATCAACAACACATAGAGCAACACACGCAGCAACAGGTGGCCGAGCCGTGGGAAGGTACGATTAGGTCGATAGGCAGTTGTCGTCATAGCTTTTCTCTGCTCCCTCTCCGATTACGCATCACGTTGGCGCAGAATGCGAATCTGAATGACTGAAATCACCACGACCAACA
>CAZMRA010000270.1:0-6934 GCA_964568485.1 uncultured Caldilineaceae bacterium
GCATTGGCCGAGAACATCGGCTTCAATCCACCCAACCCGGTCGCGGGCGAGCAAGTCAACGTCCATGCGGTGATTCTCAATACGGGCAGCCGCAGTGCCAGCGATGTCGTGGTGCAGTTGATGGATACCACCGGCGGCACGGCCGTGCCGGTAGGCGCGCCGCAAGTGATCGGTGTAATCCCGCCCGGGCAAAGTGGAGCGGTGCAGATTCCGTTCGATACGCAGGGCAAGGTGGGAAGCCGTCAACTCGAGGTCGTGGTCGATCCCAACAATTTTGTCGCCGAGCAAGATGAGACCGACAATCGGGCCAGCGCCTCGCTGCGCATCGATCCAGCACCGGCACCGAATCTCAAGGTCTTGCCGGGCAACTTCAAGTTCACGCCGCCCACGCCCGAACAAGGCGATCTGGTCACGGTGACGGTGACGATCATCAACGATGGGTCCGCCGATGCCGATGATGTGATGGTCGAATTCAGCGACCTGACCGGCGGTGAACGACGCCCCATCGGCACCGAGCGCAGCATTGACTTGATCCCTGCCGGCAGCAGTGCAACGCTGACCTTCTACTACAACAACACCGACGAACCAGGCGAGCGCGAACTAGAAGTGGTGGTCGATCCCGGCAACGCCATCGCCGAAGCGGACGAGAATGACAATCGCGCCACGCAGACCTTGGTGATCACGCCGCCGATTGTGCCGAACTTGGTCGTCCGCTCCGCGGATCTGCTCTTCAACCCGACCACGCCGATTGCGGGCGATCCAGTGACGATCACGGTGTCGGTGCACAACGAAGGCACGGGCGAGGCCACCAACGTGGCTGTCCACTTGGTGGATCTGACGGCGGGCTTGGGCGAGTTGATCGGCGAACCGAAGACATTTGCCACCCTGGCCCCCGGGGCGAGCGAAACCTTCACGGTAACCTACGACACCACCGACAAGAGTGGCGAGCGCCGCATCCAACTCCTGGTCGATCCGGAAAATCTGGTGGAGGAGACCAACGAAGGCGATAACGAGGTCACCAAGACCTTGCGTGTCCTCTCGGAGGATGAGCGGCCCGAACCGCAAGCCAACTTGGTGATTGGGTCCAGTGCGTTCAGCTTTACCCCGGTCACGCCGACGGTGGGTAGTCCGCTCACAGTGACGGTGATTATCTCGAACACAGGCCAGGCCGCGGCGGTCGATGCGATTGTCGAGCTAGTCGACATCACCGGCGACGAAGCCGAAGTGGTCGGCCGCCAGATGATCACGGGTACGTTGGCGGCTAGCCGCACCGGGCGCGTCCGCTTCTTGTATGACACCACGAGCCGGTTGGGGGTCCGCACGTTGCAGGCCACCGCCGACCCCGATGATGGCATTCCAGAAAGCGATGAGGAAGACAACCAAGCCAGCACCACCATCACCATCACGGAAGCGACGGAAGAGACACCAGCGCCACCAGCTTCGGCTCCCGTCACCACCACGACTGAGGTGACTAGCCAAGCCGATATGCTTGAACAGCCAAACTTGGTGGTTGCCGCCGAAGATGTGGCGATCTTCCGCCCCGATTATGTAGCGGTGGCGGGAACCACGAATGATCTCGTCACCTTGGCGGCGACGGTGCGTAACCAGGGCTTGGTGGATGCGGGCAATGTAGAAGTGGAATTTGTGGTGATGACTAATCAGGGCTGGCAGGTCTTGGGCCGCCAGCCGCTGGGCATGGTCGCCGCGGGGCAAAGTGCGGTCGCTGAGTTAACCGTGGATGCGGCCAGCGCGGCGACCTATCAGGAATTGCGCGTGGTGGTCGATCCACAAAATGCGATCTTCGAGCTGAACGAAGCGGACAACCGCACAAGCAAAGTGGTGGATTTAGCACTCACCCCATAACGAGTTCTCTTGTGGGGGTACGCTACACAAGTTGGGTCAACCTAGATTGTCAGTGCACCCCTACTCCTTGATACCAAACAAAAACAGACGAGGATCGTGAGATCCTCGTCTGTTTGCTTCTGCATGCGTCTGATACGCTCAGGCTGCCTGAGCGGCGCGCTGCGCTTTGTGCTTGCGAGTCATGTACGACTTGGCAATTTCTACGCTGACGGCAGCATCGCGGCCATAAGCATCGGCCCCGACCTCACGGGCAAAGTTCTCGGTTACGGGTGCCCCGCCGACCATCACATAGATATCGTCGCGCAATCCTTCTTCACCCAAGGTATCGATCACGACCTTCATATAGGGCATGGTGGTGGTGAGGAGTGCGCTCATGCCGATGATGTCGGGGTTATGCTCTTTGATGGCAGCTACAAACTTGTCGGCATCCACATTGATACCAAGGTTGATCACCTCAAAGCCCGCGCCTTCCATCATCATCGCCACAAGGTTCTTGCCAATATCGTGAATATCGCCCTTGACAGTACCCACGACCGCGGTCCCAATGCGTTCGGCGCCGGTCTCGACCAACAGCGGACGCAAAATCTCCATACCAGCTTTCATGGCATTGGCGGCCATCAACACTTCCGGCACAAAGAGAATGCCATCGCGAAAATCCACACCGACAATATCCATCCCAGCCACCAAACCGCTATCAAGGATCTCTTGTGGGGTTTGGCCGCGGGCTAAGGCTTCGCGTACCTGTTCTGGAATCTCCTCTTTCAACCCGTCATACAAATCATCCTGCATTTGCAGGTAGAGCTCTTCCAGATCCAATTCTGCATAACTCATGCCTAGCAACCTCCTGTCAAAAGTGGGCGAACTCGCCAATCATCGCTGAACTTATACCATAGATACCTACAAACAGCGTAACAGCGGTCGCTTAGAATAAGCCGACCACACGCCCTGTCTCGAAATCAATATCGACCCGTTCGGCAGCTGGCGCCTTGGGCAAGCCCGGCATGGTGCGCATTTCCCCTACCAGCGGATAGATAAAACCAGCCCCGACACTAGCGCGTACCTCGCGGATGGGCAGGGTGAACCCGCGCGGCGCGCCTTTCAAGTTTGGATCAGCCGAGAGGCTGAGATGGGTCTTGGCCATGCAGATGGGCAGATTGCCAAACCCACTCCGTTCATAATTGCGGATCTGGCTTTCGGCTTTGGCTTCGTACGCCACCTCACCGGCGCCGTAAATCTCGCGGGCGATGGTCTCGATCTTGGTTTTGATCGGCTGATCGAGCTCGTAAAGGAAGCGGAAGTCATTAGACTCATTGGCCGCTTCGGCCACCATACGCGCCAAGTCGGTTGCGCCTGCCCCACCTTCGGCCCAGTGATTGGCCACTGCGCAACGGACGCCCATCTCCTTGGCGACGCGGAAGATCACATCGATCTCGCTCTGGTAGTCGCTGGCAAAATGGTTGATGCAGACCACCGGGTTGATCCCATGCTTGAGGACATTTTCGATCTGTTTGCGCAAGTTCGATGCGCCCTCATAGACATCGTCGGGATTTTCTTGCAGCATGGCCTCGGGCAAGGGTTTGCCCGGCACCACGCGATATTTGCCAGTGTGCAACTTCAGCGCTCGGATGGTCGCTACTACCACCGCGGCATCGGGCTGCAGCCCGCTATAGCGGCATTTGATGTTGAAGAACTTTTCGCAGCCAATATCGGCCCCAAAGCCCGCTTCGGTCACCAGGAAATCACCCGTCTTGATCCCAATCTGATCGGCCAAAATCGAACTATTGCCATGGGCAATGTTGGCAAAGGGACCAGCATGGACGAGCGCGGGCGTATTTTCCAATGACTGCATCAAATTCGGCTTGATCGCCTCTTTCATCAAGACAGTCATCGCGCCGGCGGCCCGCAGTTGCCCTGCCGTGACTGGCATTTTCTTGACATCTTGCCCGATAACAATGCGCTCGAATCGTTCGCGCATATCTTTCAGGCTGGTCGTCAGCGCCAAGATCGCCATCACCTCGCTGGCAACGCTAATGTCAAAGCCCGTCTGCCGGGGTCGGCCATCGCCCGAACCCCCCAGGCCGATCACAATGTTGCGCAAATCGCGATCGCTAACATCCAACACCCGGCGCCACGTGATCGAATGGGGGTCGATCTGCAATTCATTACCCTGATAAATGTGATTGTCGATCATCGCCGCCAGCAAATTGTTGGCAGCCGTCACCGCGTGCAGATCGCCCGTCAAGTGCAAATTAAACTGCTCCATTGGCACGATCTGGCTGTAGCCGCCCCCAGCCGCGCCCCCTTTGATGCCAAATGTCGGTCCTTGCGAGGGTTGGCGGATGGCAATTGTCGCGCTTTTGCCAATATGGTGAAAGGCTTGGCCCAATCCCACCGTGGTGGTCGATTTACCCTCGCCCAGCGGTGTCGGCGTGATTGAAGTCACAACCACATATTTAGCATTGGGGCGGCTTTGCAGCTTTTCCAGCGCCTCCAGCTTAATTTTGGCCATTGAGTCCCCATAAAACTCAATATCAGCCCGCTGTAGCCCCATCTTCTCGGCGATAGCTTCAATTGGCTGTAATGTTGCGGCTTGGGCAATTTCAATATCGCTAGGCACTCTTTTCGTCGTCATCCATCGATTCCTTACTGAGCGCGCTTAATTTTGGCGCGGCTGGGTGTGGGTGCGCCGGCAGCATCATGGATCAAACGTTGTCGGGGCAGTAACCCGGCCCGCTGCACGATTTCGGCTACCATCTCCTCTTGGCGATAGGCCATCAGATGCACACCGTGAACACCTTCGATCTGGCGGATTTGTTCGATTAGTTCAATACAAATGCGTTTTCCTTCTTCGGCCTGTTGCTTGGCTGGCGTCTTTGCCAATCGCTCCACCACCGCATCCGGAATCCATACACCGGGCACTTTGGTTCGCATAAATTCGGCCACCTTTTGCGAACGCAAAGGCCCAACACCTACTAGGATAAAGAGTTGTTCGTGTAATCCCAAATCGCGCACCCGCTTCATGAATTGTTGCAAGCGTGGCACGTCAAAACAATACTGCGTTTGGATAAACTGCGCCCCAGCTTGGGCTTTTTTGGCCAAGCGTAGTGGCCGAAACTCAAAGGGCGGAGCAAAGGGATTTTCCGCCGCGCCAAGAAAGAGATCGGGCGGTGTACCCAACTTCCGGCCGCTGAGAAAGACCCCTTGATCACGCATGATCCGCGCCGTGTTGAGCAACTGAATGCTGTCGAGATCAAAAACACGCTTGGCTTGGGGCTGATCCCCAACGCTGACATCGTCGCCGGTGAGGCACAGGACATTTTTCACCCCCAACGCAGCGGCACCGAGCAGATCACCCTGAATGGCAATGCGGTTGCGGTCGCGACAACTGACTTGCATCACCACTTCGTAACCGGCCCGCCGCAGCAGCGCACAACAGCCCAAACTGCTCATGTGGCAATTGGCGCCGGAGCCATCCGTGGCGTTGATGGCATCACACACCTCGGCCAAGAGCAGCGCATTTTTATAGACATCTTCGGGATTGGCGCTGTCGGGAGCGTTCAATTCCGCGGTCACCGCAAAGCGTCCCGAGCGTAGCACTCGCTCCAATCGTCCAGCGGTGCGGCTGGATTGTGTCGTGGGCGAGTTCGGCGAGCTCACCATCCCTGCCCCCTTACTCTAATTCGATCTGGGTGATCGCATGGCGGATCTGCCAACCAAGCGGCACTTGGCGATCTCGCTCCTCCAGCAGACTGACCCAAGCGGCGCTCTCGTGCAGGGTGCGGTCAAGCGGGGGCTGGATGAGCTGGATCTCCGCGCCGTAGATAGGCATCTGCTGGCTGCGTTCCCACGCCTGTACCCAAATGCACATCCGCTCGGGAATCACTTCACAGTGGCCATCGGCCCGCACGCCGCCGCACGGGCCATTGCGTAAATTTTTGGGGCAAGTCATCGGGCAGGTCATGCCCGTGCTGTGGAGAATGCATTGCCCGCACATCTGGCAAGTAAAGAGATAGCCCTTACCGACTCGCTCACTCCAATGCAAGAGGCGTTCGCTCCAGCGCGGGCTGATCCGCTTGAGCCAGGGATAGCTCCACTGCAGCAGGCGCGCGGTCTGTTGATAGGCCAACTCCAAAACATGAGGCCGATTTTTGAGCCATTCGCTGCCTGGCCAACGGCGCGCTTCGGGAAAGGATTGGGCCATGGTGGTCACGCTCTTGAACTGGTCAGCGGGTAGTGGACTTGCTGACCCAACGACTGCAGGCGACTGCTAATCTGCTGCGCGGTTGTCACCACCAGATCGATGATGGCTTGGCGTTGCTCTGGTGGCGGAAAGCGGAAAGAGGGACCAAATAGGCAAATCGACGCCACGAGCTGCCCCACATCATCACGCAACGGCGCAGCCAGACTCACTAAATCCGGATCGTACTCTTGTTGATTCCAGGCGTAGCCCTGCTGCCGAATTTGGACCAATTCGGCCCGGAGGCGGTCTGGGTCGGTGATGGTGTGCGGTGTGTAGGCGGACAGCGGCTGTTGCAGGTAGCACTCCAGACTCGCCGGGGTGGCATAAGCCAAATACAATTTGCCATCGGCAGTAGCGTGGAGCGGCAGGCGATGGTTTGTCCAATTCTTGAGGCGCAGATTGTGCCAGCCATCGATCTGATCGAGGTAATAGACTTGGTCGCCATCGGGGATGGCCAGAGCGACGGTTTCGCCAGCATTTTGCACCAGCGTTTGCAGATAGGGGCGCGCTACCGCCACCAAACCCCGCGGATAACTTGTCTGCGCAGCGAGCGCCATAATCGCTGCGCCGATCCGGAAGCCCTCTGGCTGGTGCACCCGTTCGACCGCGCCGATTTGCTCCAAGGTGGCCAACATGCGCGAGACGGTGCTCTTGGGCAGATCCACCTGGCGAGCGATCTCGCTCAGCGGGCGCCCTTCTGCACAACCGGCCACCGCCCGGAGAATTTCAAAGGCTCGAGTTAACGACTGAATCGCCGCCATTATTCCCTATCGATTGTTCCACAATGTGGAACCATTCCACCAAACGACACGATTTATTGTAAATCTGCTC
>CAZMRA010000271.1:0-6934 GCA_964568485.1 uncultured Caldilineaceae bacterium
ATCTTGATCGGGCTGATCGGCTTGGTCTTGCCGGGCGTCTTTAGTGAATATGCGCCCCACTTTCACCGGATTCTGGGTGCGGCCGCGCCCACTGCTCTATTATGCGGGCTTGGCTTGGACTGGCTCTGGCAACGCCGAGCCAGTCTGCGGCCAGCGGTGCTGATCTTGCTGGTGCTGGCAGGCGTGACCACCGCCCGTGATTATTTTGTCCGCTGGGCTGCCCTGCCCGATCTGTTTTATGCATTCGACGAAGGCTTGTGGCAAGTGGGTCAGCAAATCGCCGCCATGCCCGCGGATGCGCCGATCTATTTGAGTCCTCGCACGGCTGAGCATCCGACCATTGGCTTTGCGCTGGCGACTGCCGCCAACCCGGTTGCGAATCCCCACGCATTTGATGGCCGCCACATCTTCCCGCTGACCGCGCAAGCCAATCCGCAGCCGGAGCACTATGTGGTCATTCTGCCGGAGGATTTCCGTACGCCGCTGCTGCTGCCGGAAGTCTTTCCGACGGCCACAGTAGTGCAAACGCTATCTGATTGGCAAGGCAATCCCTATGCCCACATCTATCAACGCCGGCCCAGAGTGAGGCGCAACGCCCGCCCTTCGTTTCGTGGCCGCTCGCCATCGGCGATGGTATCCGATTAGCGGGATATGATGTACAACCAGCCACCCTGCGCGCTGGCGAAATTCTCTATCTGCAACTACACTGGTTGGTCGAAACCACCCCCACGGTGGATTGGACCGTCTTTGTGCATCTGTTGGCTGCGGACGATCAAGGCAATCCAGTCATTGTTGCTGGCCACGATAGCCAACCCGGTGCGGGCAGTTTGCCCACCTTACGCTGGCAGCCCGGTTGGCGCATTCTAGACGAATATCAGCTGGCCTTGCCAGGAGAATTACCAGCTGGCCGTTATACAATCGAAATTGGTCTTTATGGTGCGGATGAACGCCGTCTGCCCACAACAGAGCCATCGTTCATTCTTGGTGAGGTGACACTTGAGTAAGTTTGGAGAAGCATTGCCCGATCTCTACCGGCTGGATCAAATCAACGGCTGGAGTATTGGCATGCGCGCAATATCCCACGCTCTCCTGGCTTCGTTGAGCCTGCCCACTGGGCCGTTGCTCGAACTAGGGTGTGGCTCAGGTGTCTTTAACGCCGAATTACAAGCCCATTTTCCTAATCGCTTGGTGCTGGGCGCCGATCTGCATCCAGTGGCGTTGACCTATGCTCGTCAAATGGTGGGTCAGCCGCCCCCACTCTTGCGTGCCGATCTGCAACAATTGCCGCTGGCGCCAGCGACAGTTGCCGCTGTCTTCGCTCTCGATGTTTTCGACCAGCGAGGGGTAGATCTGCGTACGGCCCTGCAAGAAAGCTGGCGTGTACTCCAACCGGGTGGCCTGCTGCTCATCCGTGTGAGTGCCCATCCCTGGCTCGAGGGAGAACACGACACAGCCTTTAACACAGGTCGCCGATTCCGCCGCGAGGAGATCTGCGATCTACTGGCGACAACTGGCTTTTACGTACGGCGGATCACCTATGCCAATTCGCTGCTCTCGCCGCCGCTGGTTGCGATCCGCCTTTTGCAACGCTGGCTGGGTTGGCAAGTCGATGAGGCCGATCTCACCGATTCGCTGGCAAACCGGATCTTTGCCCAGACCCTGCAATGGGAAGCGGCTTGGCTCAGCCATAGCGATCTGCCATTTGGCATCAGCTTATACGCTGTGGCCCAAAAAGGGTCACCCGCATGACAGCCGCTGCGCCTTTGGTCTGCACGGTGCTGCCGACCTACAACGAACGCGAGAATATCACACCGCTGATCGAGGGCATCTTGGCCAGTGCCATCATCCCACACATGGTGCTAGTGGTGGATGACCATTCTCCCGATGGGACCGCAGAGATCGTGCGGGCGCTTGCCAAAACCCTCAATCAATCAGGGCAGACACGCTTGGTCCTCATCGAGCGGCGCGATGAGCGCGGCCTCACCTCGGCAATCCAACGGGGCATTGATGAGGCGATCCACACACATCACGCCGATATTGTCACCTGGATGGATTGCGATCTCTCGATGCCACCCACAGATGTGCCCAAACTCGTCCAGGCGATCGTGCAAGGGGGTGCAGATCTAGCGGTTGGCTCGCGCTGGATCCCGGGCGGCGCCGATGTGGCGCACGGTATGATGGCACGTACCCTCAGTTGGCTCATCAATCGCTTTGCGATCCTCTTACTTGGCAATAGTGCCCATGATTACACGAGTGGTTTTATTGCAGGGCGAGCGGTGATCTTTGAACAGATTCGCTTGCAAGGTGATTATGGCGAATATTGCATCGATCTGTTAGCGCGTGCGCAGCGGCGAGGATTTCGCATCCGCGAGGTGCCCTATCGTTGCGTACCGCGCACCAGTGGCGATAGCAAAACCGGTGCTAATCTGTGGGATTATCTGGTCAAAGGGCGCAAATATGTAGCGACCATCTGGCGACTCTGGCGCCAGCCTCACCCGACGAGCTAACGGGCCAAAACCAGGTTACATGATCGCAAAGCCCGTATCCCATATGCTGTATCCTGCTAATGAACGGAGGAAACTATGCTCAAAGCTGCCGAGCTGAGCCTTGAAGAGATGGGCGAATTAGCTGCCATCATTCCCGCAGCGGACCCAGAAGTGAAAGTGCACTATCGTCCCATCCCCGACTTTGAACACCCGCAACGGCGCTCGATCATTCCGGTCTGCGAGCCAACCCTGGCGGGCAACGAATTGAAGTATGTGACGCAAGCCGTCGAAAGCAATTGGATCTCATCGGCAGGCAGTTTTATTCGCGACTTTGAGCATCAATTTGCTGCTGCCTGTGGCGCTGAATATGGCATTGCCTGTGCCAATGGCACCGTGGCGATGCACCTTGCGCTCGCCACTTTGGGCTTGGAACCAGGCGACGAGGTCATCATCCCGACCTTTACAATGATCGCCACGGCGAATGCGGTCACCTATTGCGGCGCAACCCCGGTGCTGGCCGACATGGAGCCCAATTATTGGCAGTTGGATGTGGAGCAAGTGGCGGCCAAAATCACGCCCCGCACCAAAGCAATTGTGCCTGTCCACATCTATGGGCACCCCACCGATATGGACCCGCTCCTCGAATTGGCCCAAAAGCATGGCTTGCGTGTGATCGAAGATGCCGCCGAATCACATGGTGCCGAATATCGCGGCCGGCGCACCGGCAGTTTGGGCGATGCAGCGGGCTTTAGCTTTTATGGCAACAAGATCATCACCACGGGTGAAGGCGGCATGGTCACCACCAACGATCGCGAATTGGCGAAACTGGCTTGGAACCTGCGTGACCACGCCTTTAGCCACGAGCGCCATTTCTGGCATAAATTTATCGGCTTCAACTACCGCATGACCAATCTGCAAGCCGCGGTGGGGCTTGCGCAGACCGAACAACTGGATACCTTTGTCACCCTTCGCCGCCGCAATGCGGCCGAATACACCCGGCGCTTGCAATCCATTCCGGGCATCACCACCCCACCCGAAGCGCCTTGGGCCAAAAATGTTTATTGGATGTATGGCATCTTGGTAAATGAACAGGAGTACGGCCTCAGCCGCGACCAGTTGCGCAAAGTCTTGGCCGAACACGGCATCGAGACACGCACCTTCTTCATCCCAATGCACTGTCAGCCAGTCTATTGGGAAATGTTTAAGGGGCAGCGCTACCCCGTGGCCGAACGGCTCTGCCGGGATGGCTTTTATCTACCTTCTGCTACGTCATTAAGCATTCAAGAGATCGACTTCGTAGCCGAGGTCATCCGCGAGGCCTGCCCGAATCTGGCCTAGTCGCTTCCTGACTCATGACATTTGGCCATCATGTTTGACATAGATTGCCATTGTGCAGTATGCTATCAACATTCAATTTACGCAGTTTTACAGTCAGGACGATTCGATTTATGCACATGTTGAGGTTGTTGTCCGTGGGAAGCGGACCACAGCTAGCCTAATGTTCCGCAGGGATTTTGCCTGCAGAATTCGTCTTGATTGCTGCCGCTTCCACTACGCCACGCCGGTCTGTTTGCCGGGTGGCGTTTTTTTATGTAATAGAATACAGGATAGAAAGCAGCCGCATAGCGTTACTCCTTCTAGCTTGTATCCAGGTTCTTACGTTCAAACAAGAGGAAAATCATGACCACACGTCCTACGATCAAAAAAGCAATTCTTGCCTATTCAGGCGGACTGGACACGAGCATTATTGTGCCGTGGCTCAAGAACGAATATAAGTGTGAGGTCGTCTGTTTCTGCGCCAACCTGGGCCAGGAAGATGAGCTTGTTGGGCTGGAAGAAAAGGCCTTGGCCTCCGGCGCCAGCAAATGTTATGTCGAAGATCTGCGCCACGAATTTCTGACCGAGTATGTCTTCCCCACCTTGCAAGCGGGGGCGATTTACGAGCGGGAATATCTCCTGGGGACCTCCTTTGCCCGCCCGATCATCGCCAAGCACATGGTACGCATCGCCGAGTTGGAGGGCGCCGATGCGGTTGCGCACGGGGCCACCGGCAAAGGTAATGACCAAGTCCGCTTCGAGCTGACCGTGATGGCGCTCAATCCGCGCTTGCACATCATCGCCCCTTGGCGCGAGTGGAACATCAAAGGCCGGATCGACGCCCTCGATTATGCTGCTGAGCACAATGTGCCAGTGAAGGCGACCATGGCCCGCATCTACAGCCAAGATAAGAACCTCTGGCACCTGAGCAACGAAGGCGGCCCGCTGGAAGATCCGTGGAACGAGCCCCCGGCCGACATGTTCGAGTGGACCATCAATCCCGAGAATGCGCCGGATGAACCCGAATATGTCGAGATCGAATTTGAACGCGGTTTCCCACCGAGCGTCAATGGGCAGCAACTGGATCCGGTATCGCTGGTGAAGTTGCTCAACGAGCTTGGCGCCAAACATGGGGTGGGCCGCGTTGATATCGTCGAGAACCGCCTGGTGGGCATGAAGAGCCGCGGTGTCTATGAAACCCCCGGCGGCACCATCCTCTACCGTGCACACGAAGCACTGGAACAACTCTGTCTCGACCGCAATACGCTGCAATACAAACAACAAGTCGGCCTCAAATTCGCCGAACTGGTCTACAATGGCCAATGGTTCACGCCGCTGCGCGAGGCTTTGAGTGCCTTTGTCAACAGCACCGAGCAGACCGTTACCGGCACGGTACGCCTCAAGCTCTACAAGGGCAATATTATCCTGGCCGGCCGCAAGAGCCCCTACAGCCTCTATCGGCAAAATATCGTCACCTTTGAAGAAGGCGACTATAACCACGCCGATGCCACTGGCTTCATTCGCCTCTTCGGCCTCCCATTGAAAGTCCAAGCATTAACGCGCGAAGATTCGAAGTAGAATCTGGGATTCAGGATGGCGGGACTGTGTGACCACATCGCCGCCACTCCTGAATCCTGTGCACCCAAAGGAGACCCCATGAACCCCAGCGATTATGTTGTCCCCGGCTTCGATGCAGCAGGCATTGCAGCTGGTATTAAAAAGAATGGCAATCGTGATCTTACTTTGATTACCAGCCGGACGCCCTGTAAGGCTGCTGCCACCTTCACGCAAAGTGCCTTTGCCGCAGCCCCGGTGCTCTATGATAAACGCGTCTTATCCGCCAATCCCGAAGGGATCCACGGCGTGATCATCAACAGCGGCTGCGCCAATGCCTGCACCGGTACCCCTGGTGATGCCAATGCGCGCATCACGGCCGAGGCGGTTGAGCAGGCACTCGGCGCGGGCGATCAATCGATCATGGTGATGAGCACCGGGGTGATCGGCGTGCAATTACCCATGGATACGATGCTGCAGGGCGTTCCCCAGGTAGTGGCGCAATTACGACCCGACGGTTGGTTCGATGCGGCTGAAGGCATCATGACGACGGATACGCGGCCCAAGCTCTTCACGCGCCGGGCCGAGATCGGCGGGGTGACGATTCATCTCACCGGCATCTCCAAAGGCGCGGGCATGATCCACCCCAACATGGCGACGATGCTGAGCACCATCGTCACTGACGTTGCGATCAGCCAGCCATTGCTTCAACAAGCCCTGAGCACGGCGGTCAACCAGAGCTACAATCGCATCAGCATTGATGGCGACACCAGCACCAATGATACCGTCTTGCTGTTGGCGAATGGGCTAGCAGGCAACCCAGAAATTGTGGAAGCAGCGAGCGCCGACTATGCGAGCTTCCTCGAGGCCCTGACCGGCATTGCCATCGAGTTAGCTCAGGCGATTGTTCGGGATGGTGAAGGTGCCACCAAATTCGTTACCATTACGGTCAACGGTGCCAAATCAGACGCCGATGCGCACGCCGCAGCCAACACCATCGCCACCAGCCCGCTGGTCAAAACCGCATTTTTTGGGGGCGACGCCAACTGGGGTCGCTTTGTGGCGGCAGCCGGTCGGTCCGGAGCGTACATCGAACAGCACCGCACCTCCATCTTCATCCGCGGCGGCGAGACAGCTGATCAGCGGGGCGCTGAATTACAATTGGTGGAAGGCGGTACGCCGCTAAACTATTCCGAAGCCGAAGCCACTGCCATCTTTGCTTTGCCAGAGATCGATGTACGTATGGAGTTGGGGCTTGGCGAAGGATCGGCAACGGTCTGGACCACCGATCTAAGCTACGAGTATGTGAAGATCAACGGCGATTATCGCACATAGTCTCAACATACTCAGCATTACGCAAAGAGTTCACTCCACGAGCCCAAGCGGCAAAGGACGGTGAGATATCATCATCGTCCTTTTTTGTTTGGCAAATCAACCATTCACCCCCAATACTGAAAGCAAACGAATTTGGACCGCTTATCACTTGTGATAAAATGTACAAACCCTCCTAATCACAACATTACAACTTTGGTTTTTAAGTATGACTTACGCAGCGCCGCCATCATTTCTGGAAAACG
>CAZMRA010000272.1:0-1931 GCA_964568485.1 uncultured Caldilineaceae bacterium
CTTACATTGTCCAATATGGATAGCCTTCTGCTCAATGGTGAGCCTATCTTCGAAGACATACTTCCGACGGTTGACAACCGTTGAAAGTACGTGCCGACATTGATGTTCTATTATTATCTCATCATGCTGGCAGGGCGATTTGGGCAACGAGGAGATCCTGAGCCGATGGTTGGCGTTGAATCTGGCGCGGGCAAACTCGTGAGCCACGACCAATCCATCAACCCTGCCCCGCCAGTGTGGCGGGGCATTTTTTATACTGCACCATCCATACCATTTCAACCGGGCTAGACAAGACCCTGGAGGATGAGGCGGGCGGTCGCTTCGTTCGTAGCGAGGGGCACGTTGTACAAGTTACAAATCCGCAGCAAGCCTTGAATATCTGGCTCGTGCGGGTGAGCATAGAGTGGATCAACCAAGAAGATGACGGCGGCGACATTGCCTTCGGCGGTGCGCGCGGCAATTTGTGCATCACCACCCCAGGGGCCACTCAACAGCCGCGTGACGGGCAAACCAGTCGCTTGGGTGACCCGCTCACTGGTGGTGCCGGTGCCGATCAACTCAAATTGGGCCAAGCGTTCTCGATGCTCCTGAGCAAAGCGCACCATGTCATCTTTTTTGCCATCATGGGCGATCAAGGCGATGGTTGCAGCCATACCAAATTTACTCCCACCTGACTCGTCTGTAATTGATTGTGTTTCGCCTATCAGCGTCCACCAAACCCGCTGAGGGCGACCCCTTCCACAAAGTAGCGTTGCGCAGCGAAGAAGAGGATCACCATCGGCGCGAGCATAAAGGTGCCGGTGGCAAAGACCAATTCCCAGGTCGTGGCGTAAGCGGCGTCATTCATGGCTCGAATACCGACCGCCAACGTCCAAGTCTGCGGGCGCAGATAGACCAGTGCCTCTAAAAATTCATTGTAAAACTGCATAAAGGTCAAGATCACCACGGTGGTGATCACCGCCTGGCTGAGTGGGATAAAAATTTGCCACAGAATGCGCCAAGAGCTAGCGCCATCGATGCGTGCTGCGTCCTCCAGCTCGACGGGGATGCCGAGGAAAAATTGGCGCAACAGAAAGACATAGAGGCCATGAATGGCAAAAAAGGTGGGGGCGATCAGGGGAAGGAAGGTGCCAATCCACGGGAAGGGCCAGAGAAAGAGCTTGCTAAAGAGCAAAAAGCGCGGCACGATCAAAATGATGGCCGGCAACATCATTGTCGCCAAGAGCAACGCGAAAAAGAAGTCACGGCCGGGCCAGCGCAAGCGACTAAAGCTAAAGGCGACCAGAGCCGACGAGATCACCGTGCCAATCACCGCGCCGACACAGACGATCATCGTATTCCAGAAGTAGAGCCAGAGCGGTGCCCGCGCAAAGGCAGTGGGATAATTCTCCCAGCGTGGCGTCTCGGGAATCCACCGAATAGGAATGACAAAAATTTCGGTCGAGGCCTTGAGCGAAGAAGAGATCATCCACAGCACGGGGACGAGCGCCATCACCGAAAGCACCAGCAAGATGCCATGGGCCAGCACGCGGCTCCCAATTTGCAGCAGGATGCGGCGCCGTTGTTGCTCTTGGGCCGCTTGCTGAACAGTGGCCCTTTGTGACCGTTCAATCGCAGTCTGCATTGTCAATCGCTTACCTTCCTACTTCGTCTCGTAATAGACCCAGCGCCCAGAGAAGCGGAATTGCACAAAGGTGAGCGCCATAATCACCAAGAAGAGCACCCAAGAGAGGGTGGCTGCATAGCCAATCCGGCTGTATTCAAAGGCGTTGCGGTAGATGTACAACACCATAAACAGCGTCGCATCTTCGGGGCCGCCCTTGGTCATGATCAGCGCCGGGGCAAAGACTTGAAAGTTGCCAATGATCCCCACGATCAGGTTGAAGAAGATCACCGGGGTCATCAGCGGCACGGTGACATGCCAAAATTTG
>CAZMRA010000272.1:2031-6919 GCA_964568485.1 uncultured Caldilineaceae bacterium
GCACTGACCACAATGGGCACGATCACGGGAATATAGAGGGCAGTCCGGTAGAAATTGCGGCCCCGCAAAGGCTGATTGAGCAAGATCGCACAGCCCAGGGCCAGTAACAATTGCAGCGGCACACTCACCAGCGCAAAATAGGCCGTATTCCACAGCGATAGGCCCACTTTGGGGTCATTGACCAAGCGCTGAAGATTGGCCAGGCCGGTAAAGCTCGGCGGGGCCAGGAGGTTATACTGCTGAAAATTTAATACTAGTGCCCAGCCCATCGGAAAGGCGACAAAGACAATAAAGCCGATAATAAAAGGCGCGGCAAAGAGGTACCCTTCGAAGATCTCACGGCGCCGCGCCGGCGATAGATGACTCGACATAGGCTGTTCCTACTTAGAGACAAGGTGGACCAGAATGGCAGTTAAAGCCCAACCATGGGTGCAGAATATGGTTGGGCTCAGCTTTCGGCGAATTAGGCTTTGCTGGCCCAATACTCGTCCAAGAGCGCTTGCACGCCTTCATCCACCAACGGCAGCACCTCGGCCGCGCTGGCACTACCAGCCAGCAAGGGATCCCAGCCGACGGGCTTGACCACTTCATTCCAATACTGCGAGCGCGGCAACCCGCTGATGATATCGGCTTCACCATTGGCAAAGGCGGTCAGGAAGGCAGCGGTGTTGGTCAGGCCGTGATTTTCTTGCACTTTCGGCGCCCAGAAACTCTCGACCAGCTCAAAATTATTGGGAATGCGCCCGGTGATCTCCGAGAAGATCTTCTGACCTTCCTCGCCACCCATAAACTTAACGACATCCCAAGCGGGTTCGAGTGGCGCATTGGCGAAGATCACCACTCCTTCGGCCCAACCGCGGTGCGGACGCGCTGCATCTTCTTGTTTGGGCATGAGCACGACATCAAACTCCACCGCGGTGCCTTGATCACGCTTTTCGGGCGTGACCATCTGCGGGAACCACCAGGCGCCCTCATACTTCAACGCCGATTGTCCAGCCTCAATGCCGCCGGAACCGGCACTCAGATCGGCCGGAAGTGGGCTAATCTTGAGCGTGTGGTAGAAGTCGCTGGCTACCTGTTGCACAATATTGACCAGGGCTTCTTGATTAAATTGCGAGGTCTTGGGATCGATCAGATCGTCGAACTCTTGGGCGCCGGTGCCGCGCAGCCAATGAATGTCGCGGAACCAGTTGCCATTGGCTTGATAGCCCCATTGTTTGATATCCCCGCTGGTGTTGGTCAATTTTTCGGCGATATCCACAAACTCTTCGAAGGTCCAGTCATCGGTTGGGTAAGGGATGCCGGCCTCGTCGAAGGGCTTCTTGGCATAAAACATGACCATCGTCGCTAGTTGCAGCGGGACCAGATAGGTGTCACCATTGCGTTCGGTATAATCTTTGACGACCTGGACATCGGCCCAGGCATAATTGAAATCATCGCGAGCGCGCAAGTCATTCAAGCCCACCAACACGCCATTTTCAGCGAACAACTGGTAGCCCCACCCTTGCATCGAGGCAATGGCAGGATTGCTCCCGCCGGCGTATTGGGTTTGTAAGGTCGCATAATATTGCTCATCGTTGGGCAAAAAGAGCGCCTCAACGGTCACATCAGGCGTGCGTTCCATATAGGCTTCGGCCAATGCCTCAAAGCCTGGCAGATCGGGTTGACCAAACGCCATAATGGAAAGAGTAGCGCCCTCGGCACTCGGTGCGGGTGAATCTGTGCTGCTGGACGCGCTGGGCTGGGCCGCGGGTGGTGCACAAGCAGCGAGCCAGGCCATAGCCACGCTGCCACCGGCCCAATGTAAAAACGTGCGCCGCGAAAATGAGGAACTCTGCTGGGTCTGCTGCGGGTTCATCCACTCCTCCTCGATTAGATATCAGCTCGGTTGGGTATTGGCTGCTTATTTTGTGGCGGCAAAATCGGTCCGCACCCCAAAATGCAGTGTCACACTAGCACAACGCCGTTACTGCCCGGGTCACCGTACAGTAACAGATCGGTAACAGCAGGATATCAATGATTACAGGTCTGGAGCTACAGGAAGAAAACGTCGAGCAATGACCGCATGGAGCTGCTGCGGCCATTTGATACAGCAAAGATTCTGATAAGAAGAATCTCGTCTACTTGAGCGGTTGCATTATAACATAAGTGTTCAAGTTATCGGCGCATTTTGCTGGCACGCAACATGCAGAAAATATCCATCAATAGTCAGTGCTGGCAAAGAATCGCCACCTATGCTATGCTCTTTGGGTAATCAGTGGCATCTATCCCTGTGTGATTTGTGTCAAAGAAATGGTGATCCCAGCTGTAACACCACCAAACCCGAAAGACAGGTTATGGCTCAACATCACATTACTGCCTCAGCATTGATCCCTGCACCAGCGCAGCAAGTCTATGCGATCCTCGCGGACTATCGCGAGGGCCATCCCAAAATTTTGCCCAAACCCTACTTTGTTGACTTGGTCGTGGAAGAAGGTGGCTACGGCGCAGGGACTGTGATCCGCTTTCACATGCGCTTGCTGGGCCGGCTCCAGGAGTTCATCGCCGATGTGAGCGAACCCGAGCCTGGCCGAGTGTTGGTTGAAAGCAACCGCAACAATGGCACGGTTACCACCTTTACTGTCGAGCCGCACCAGCAGGGCCAAGCCGCGCAGGTGACCATTACCACCACCATCCCTGTGCGCGATGGCTTTATCGGGCGGGTGGAAGGATGGCTGGCAACACGCTTGCTACAACCCATCTATATCAAGGAGCTAGCGCAATTGGCTGCTGTGGCTGCGGGGTAGCAAACAGCCATCAAGTGTGGGGTTGCCATTTGCCCAGCCCCCATTCGTCATAAAAGTCGTTATAAAAGTTGTAAAAAGAGACTGTTCACCCTTTAGGCCTATTGATTGATGACCATGCCCACTGCAGATTTGCTCTTATTGATTGGCGTTTTATTACCACCCAAAGCATTGGACAGCCTCGGTCCGGTGGTAGCCGAACGTACCGTGACGACCCCTTATGGAAGTTTTGGACCAGTGGCGCTGCGCCAACAACCCGATCAACCCGGGGTGTGGATCGGACCCTACACAGGGCTACCCACCCGCACCGACCCGCGCGCCACGATCTTTGCGGCGACCATGCTCGGCGTGCGGCGCGTGCTCAGCTGGGATATGGGGATTGCCATCAATCCCGCCTTGATGCGCGGCCAGCCCAGCATCGCCGGGGATTTTATCGACTTTACCTTTCGCGAGCCGAACAGCTTTGCCAGCGATCTCTTGCGCGATAAGCAAGTCGAACGCAAGTTGCTGATCCCCAAATTTTGTCCGCAAATGACTAGCGCCCTACAAAAGGTGTTGCCCATTGCCCCCAAAGTGACCTATTTGGGCATCGACGATATGCGCCGAGAGACGCCCGCCGAGGCGCGAATGTATCGCTTGTGGGGCGCCGATGTGATCGGCCAAAACTTGGTGCCCGAAGTCGTTTTGGCGCGTGAAGCGGGCCTCTGTTTCGCCGGGCTAGTGACCATCTCTACTTATAGCGCCGAACAACCTCAAATTGCCCCTTTTGGTGAATTGCAATCCGGGCTGGAGTTTGTCATGCCTGTGTTGCACGACTTCATTCACTATCTCAATATGTTACCCGATTGTACCTGCATTGATAGTTGATTGTTGAACTAGATTGTGTAAAAATTAGCAGCTTGTGGCTATTTTGAAGCTGCAAACTCGCTGTGCTTTGACGCTGGCCATCCGCACATTCGCCGGCGATTCTTTCTTGTTGCTCACGCAAGTGGTACTCGTTTTGCCGCGCCCGATAAGGAGTACGTATGACTACGAAACACGGCTTCACGCTGGTTCGCCATACCCGCATTGCCGAATTAAATACCGAGGCCCGAATCTGGCGTCACCTGAAGAGCGGCGCTCAGTTGCTCTCGCTGGAAAATGATGACGAAAATAAATGCTTTGGCATCACCTTTCGCACCCCGCCGAATGATTCTACCGGGATTGCGCACATTTTAGAGCACTCGGTCTTGGCAGGCTCGCGCAAATACCCATTGAAAGAGCCTTTTATCCATTTGGTCAAGGGCTCGCTCAAGACCTTTCTCAATGCCATGACCTACCCGGATCGCACAGCCTATCCGGTCGCGAGCACCAACCTGCAAGATTTTTATAACTTGGTCGAAGTCTATTTAGATGCCGTTTTCTATCCCTTGCTCACACCGCATCACCTGGAGCAAGAAGGCTGGCACTTTGAGCTAGAGACGCCTGACGCGCCGCTGGCCTACCGCGGCGTTGTCTTTAATGAAATGAAAGGCGCTTATTCGTCGCCGGATGCGCTACTCTATCGCTATAGCAAGCAGACGCTCTTCCCCGACAATGCTTATCAATATGATTCTGGCGGCGATCCGGCAGTCATTCCCGATCTCACCTACGAGCAGTTCAAGCAATTCCATGCCAAGTATTATCACCCGTCGAACGCGCTGATCTATTTTTACGGGGATGATGATCCAGACGAGCGCTTGCGACTGCTTGATGAATACCTGCGCGATTTTGACCAGATCCCGGTGGAAGGGCCCGTACCGCTGCAAGCACCCTTCAGTGAGCCGCGGCGCTTTCATTTCCCCTATGGGGTGGATGGCGGGAGCGACCTGAGCAAAAAGGCCATGGTGCAGATCAACTGGTTGCTGCCCGAGAATAAAGACATGGATCTGCTCATGGCGCTGGATCTGCTGTCGGATGCGCTGGTGGGCACACAAGCCTCGCCGTTGCGCAAGGCCTTGGTCGATTCAGGCTTGGGCGATGATGTCACCGGCGGTGGCTTAGGGGTTGGGCTGCGGCAGATGACCTTTGCCGTCGGCATGAAGGGAATCAATCCCGCCGATGCCGACGCCATCGAGCAGTTGATC
>CAZMRA010000273.1:0-6918 GCA_964568485.1 uncultured Caldilineaceae bacterium
GCCGACCGCTGTGGTTTTGGTGACGAACATGGACAATTTATCGATCAATTGCGCGTCTATGGTTTGTTAGCCTATTATCTGCTCGAGGTGCGCGGTGAACGTGGGGCCATTGTCAAGACTATTAGCACCACCTCCATGCTGGATAAACTGGGCAAGATCTATGATGTCCCGGTGATCAACACGGGGGTAGGTTTCAAATTTGTTGCCCCTGCCATGGTCGAACACGACGCATTGATCGGCGGCGAGGAGAGTGGTGGCTACGCTTTCCGGGGTCACGTGCCCGAACGCGATGGGCTGATCGCGAATCTCTACTTATTGGATTTGATGGTGCGCACCGGCAAAAAGCCGAGCGAGCTGCTGGCTGATCTCTTCGCTAAAGTGGGCGCGCACTATTACGACCGGGTCGATATTCGCACCAATGAAGAGATGAAAGCCGCGGCCAAAGCCAAACTCGACAGCGTTACCACTGATGGCCTAACCTTAGGGGGTCATGCAGTCGTCGAAAAGGTGACCATCGACGGCTACAAGTTTATGATGGAAGATGGCGGCTGGCTCTTGGTGCGCTTCTCCGGCACTGAGCCTTTGATCCGCATCTATACGGAAACGACCGACCAAAATGCGGTCAAGCGCATCTTAGCCGATGGCCAAGCATTGATTGGTTTGTGAGTGTACAGCTCAGCAACCATAGTTGAGCGTATTATTGGCAAGCTCACCTACGGTTGCTGAGCACACTCTGTGATAAAATGAACAAATGTAGGCGCGACAGTTTGTGGAGGCTCGGTCAAAGGCATGAGGTTGGTGGACAGTCATTGTCATTTGGACCTGCCAGAATTTGAGGCAGACAGAGATGCGGTTTTTGCCCGTGCTCGTGCCGCTGGCGTTGAACGCATCGTCAATCCAGGCATCGATCTCGTGCACAGCCGCCAAGCCATTGCACTGGCCGAACAGACGCCCGAACTCTACGCCGCTGTGGGGTTTCACCCCAATAGCAGCGATGAATTTGGCGACGATGCGATCGATCAGCTGCGCACATTGGCCGCTCATCCCAAAGTCGTGGCGATTGGGGAAATCGGCTTGGATTATTACTGGCAGAAGGTAGACCCAGTTCAACAAGTGCGGGTCTTTCGAGCGCAATTGGCTCTCGCTGCCGAACTCGGTTTGCCGGTGATCATCCACAATCGCGACGCTAGTGCCGATGTAGCCGAGATCTTACGGGCGTGGGTGCAAAGTCCGGCCACACGCCAATCACCACTAGCGCAACGCCCATTTTGGGGTGTGCTGCATGCATTTAACGGTGACTTGGCTTTGGCAGAAGAGGCTTACACATGGAATTTCGCTTTGAGCGTGGGTGGTCCACTCACTTTCAAAAATGCCCGCCAATTGCAAGAGAATGCGCGCCATTTCCGGTTGGATCGGTTGATGCTTGAGACGGATGCGCCCTATTTGACACCGCATCCGCACCGCGGTCAGCGCAATGAGCCCAGCTATGTCGCCTTGGTTTGTGCACAGCTGGCCACCTTGCACGAGAGCACACCGGATGAGATTGCGCGGCAAACGAGGCAGGTTGCCAATCGATTCTTCGGTTGGGAAGACAAACCACTTGATCAGACTCAGGCTCCATCAACAACAACGTGGGTATAAAGCGCTCGGCAACCTATTGTGGTTCCGGCAAGAGCTGATCAAAACGAAGCGGCGTAGAATTTACGGATAGAGATTTCATAGATCCACCAGTGACTATGTCGATGATCATGACGGGAATGGCTGCACAAAGCACACCAATGCTGGATATCAGCGAGTTGTTATCGCCGGTACGCAGTGGTTTGCATCAAGTAGAGGCCAAAATGAAGGCGGTCGATGAGTCGGTTTTTGCGCCGCTCGCCACTGCATTTTTGGATTTAATCGGCAGCGGCGGCAAACGTTTACGCCCTGCCCTAGCCTTACTGACTGCCGAATTGGAAGTCACAGGCCAAGCCGATACTTTCGACCCAGAACAAATCATCGCGCTGGCTGCCGCGGTGGAGATGCTGCACACCTCTACCCTGGTCCACGACGATGTGATCGATGGTGCGCTCCTGCGGCGCGGTGCCCCCACACTCAACTCGGTGTGGCAGGGTGGCGCCACCGTCTTTGCGGGCAATTATATGTTCGGGACGGCCGCGCACTTTGCTGCTGAAACTGGCAATCCGCGAGTGATTCAGCTCTTTGCCGATACTTTGCGGGTGATTGTCGATGGGGAATTGCGCCAACTCGCTGCCCGCAATGATTATCACCAGGAGAAAGCCAATTATTACGAGCGGATCTTCGCAAAAACTGCCAGTCTTTTCTGTGCAGCTGCCGAAGGTGCAGCGATCCTCGCTGGCTACTCCGAGCCCCTCGTCCAGCAGTTGCGGGCCTATGGCTACCACTTTGGCATGGCCTTCCAGATCGTCGATGATATTCTCGATTTCACCGGCGATGAGGCCACGCTTGGCAAGCCAGCCGGCAGCGATCTGCAACAGGGTACGCTCACTTTGCCATTTTTTTATTACCTCCAACAACATCCACAACCGGAACAATTGATTGCCGAGATGGAAGCTGTTCATACCCAAGCGGATGATGGCGATTCTCAGGCGTGGCAGGCCTTGGTGCAAGAGCTTGTGCGCGACGTGTGTTCCGGGCCAGCGATTGTCGCAGCGCAGCAAGAGGCGCAAAATTTTCTTGCTCAAGCCCGGGAGAGCCTGCGCGATCTGCCCGCCAGTCGTGCCAAAAGATCCTTGCTCGGCCTGTGTGATTTTGTCGTGCAGCGCACTTATTGATCATGAGCACCGACCGCCTCGATCTCTCGATCATCATTGTCAGCTGGAATGTATGGGATCTGCTGCGCAGTTGCCTAACGTCGATCGAGCGGTTGAGTCGCCCCACGGCGGAACAGGCGGTCCGGCACTTTGGCCTAATCGACACCCCAGCCACACTGGAAGTGATCGTCGTCGATAATGCTAGTAGCGATGCCACTGTCGATGGTTTACAAGCTCGCTTTCCGTGGGTGCGCGTCCTGGCGAATGCCGAGAATGTGGGCTTTACCCAGGGCAACAATCAAGGCTATGCAATCAGCCGCGGGGATGCTGTCTTCTTCCTCAATCCCGACACTGAACTAAGCAATACCCCATACGACAGCTTATGGCTGCTCTGGCAGACGCTCCACGACGAGCCGGAAGTTGGGATGGTTGGTCCACAATTGCGCTATGGTGACGGCAGTTGGCAGAGTAGCCGCCGCCGCTTCCCTACCCGATTCACCGGTTTCTTCGAAAGCACTTGGTTGAGCCAACTCTGGCCACGCAATCCGTGGGCAGTGCGCTACCACTTCCTCGATTGGCCGGCCACCATCCGACATGATGTCGATTGGCTCGTCGGGGCGGCCATCTGCTGTCGCCGCGCTGCCCTCGAAAGTATCCGCACACAGGGTGATCCAGGCCCCTTTGATCAAGGCTTCTTTATGTACAGCGAAGAGCTGGATCTCGGTTGGCGCATCAAACAGGCTGGTTGGCGGATTGTCTATCTGCCCAGTGCGTTGGTGATCCACTATGAGGGGCGCAGCAGTGAACAAGTAGTAACGGCTCGCCACATTCATTTTAATACCAGCAAAGTCCGTTATTATGGTAAAGTATTTGGCCGTAGCTGGGCTGAATTGCTGCGTCGTTATCTCCAGCTAGAGTATTGGCTACAACTGAGGATTGAACAGTGCAAAGGCTGGCTGGGCCATAAGCCAGCTTTACGCCAACAACGCGTAGCCGCCTATCGAGCCGTGATCCGCCACGGTTTCCAGCCAGCTACTCAGGAAAGCCCAGAAATTTTTTAGCCATCTCCTCCCTCTGTTGGGGCGACTGCCTGCTTGAGCATCAGAAATCTCCACAATTCACCATTTTTGGCTTCACCAACCCACTCATTCTACTACCACAGTTTATCCGTTCAACTCTCATTCAACGCAGATCTTTTATCCTAATCACTAGAAGTTTCGTATCTTGTGATCTACATCATACTAACTAATACTTTTGACGTATACACTAAACGGAGCGTCGCCATTCGGACCGACAAAGTGGGACGATTGGGCCTCAAGCTTACTAAAGTAGAGACAAGTCGATCAAGATGAAGCGTTGAAAGCAGATTGATGATGCAGCGACAAAGGTTGGTCATCATCAGCAGCAAGTACCACCACAAAGCACGACTGAAGTACATTACGCCGCGCTGATGCATACATCGCAAAGCTGCAAGGGAGCAGGGCAAATGGACAAGTCAACAAGAGTCAAACAACGAGCTATACAAAGATTGTTTATCGTTTTTGGGATTCTTATTTTGGGGTTAGGCCATCAGACCTATCCTGTCCAGGCGGAGAGCATACCCGAGCCCGAACAATTGACGGCCACCGCCCGCGTTGATGGGGTAGCCATCGAGTGGCAACAGACAGAGAAGACTCCAAGTGTTCGTTACTCGTTGTTGCGTGGTACCAGCAATACGCTAGCGGATGCGCAGCCGATTTCCGCGCTGCTGCTCTCATCCATTAGCAATGCTACGCCAATGACCACCTATTATACGTTGCTTGATCCCAGCGCCGAGGCCGAGAGCGCTTATACCTATTGGCTCACGTTGACCGACGGTCAAGGTCAGCAGGCTACCTTTGGACCCTACACCGTCGGCCAAGTTGATGATGCCAGCCAACAGGATCATGCGCTCTTCTTGCCATTGATCAGCAGCGTAGCAGGCTCGAGCTAGTCGAGCAGACGAGCCAAGGCCTGGGGCTCGGTAACAGGCAATTGGCAGGCGTAGTTTTCGCACACATAGACCGCTGCTTGCCCATCCACCAACTCCCGGTCGGTGAGCAGCGGCAAGATCGCCTCTTCGCCAGGGCGGCGGAAAGCGATAACGGTATTAGGCAAATAGTGTTGGCGGATCTCGCGCAAGAGCGCTTGCGTTTGCTCGGAGGCGGGGTCGCCCACAATGGCAATCTCTTGGCTGGGCGTTACTAGGGCCTGCACCACTCCCAACAATCGACCGAAACCAGTTGGTTGACGCACCAGAGCCTCTTTCACAGCCAGGCAGATCCGCGTCGCCTCGGCCCGATATTCCGCCTTATCGAGCAAACTCGCCAGCCGCAGCAGCGACTCGGCAGCCAGGGCATTACCACTGGGGATCGCATTGTCGATAAAGTCTTTGCGCCGCACCACCAGCTGTTCATGGTCGAGCCCGGTCTGGAAGAAACCACCCAACTGGCGATCGGCAAATTGGGCAACCATCAATTGGGCCAAGCGAGTGGCCTCGCCCAACCAGCGCATCTCGAAGGTCGCCTCATAGAGCGCAATCAGCCCCCGCGTTAACGCAGCGTAATCCTCTAGATAGCCATTGAAACGAGCCTGTCCATCTTTAAAGCTGCGATACAACTTGCCGTCGTCCTGGCTCATCTGGCTGAGGATAAAGTTGGCGGCGTTTGTAGCCGCATTTAGCGCATCGCTCCGCTCGAGCACCACCCCACATTCGGCCAGCGCATGGATCATCAAGCCATTCCACTCGGTGAGGATCTTTTCATCGCGCCCCGGCTTGACACGCGATTCGCGGGCGGCGAACAATTTGCGGCGGCTATCGGCCAATACCGCGCTGATTTCCTCTGGTGGGCGGCCGGTGGCGTGGGCCACACTGGCCTCGCTGCTCACCACAGAGAGAATATTGGTTCCCTCAAAATTGCCTTGTGGCGAGACTCCATAATAACTGGCAAAAATAGCCGCTTCCTCTGCACTGAGAACTTCTTCGATCTCTTCCGGCGTCCAGACAAAGAATTTGCCCTCGTGCCCTTCGCTATCCGCATCTTGCGTGCTATAAAACCCGCCATCGGGCGAGGTCATTTCGCGCAACACATAATCGATGGTCTCATCGAGCACGCGGCGATAGAGCGGCTGCTTGGTCAATTGCCAGGCGTGGAGATAGGTGCGCAACAGCTGCGCATTGTCGTACAACATCTTCTCGAAGTGGGGTGTCAGCCAGATCGCATCGACGCTGTAGCGGTGAAACCCGCCGCCCAGGTGATCGTATATGCCCCCCTTGGCCATCTTTTCTAAGGTCAACTCGGCCATGTAGAGCACATCTAGATCATTCGTGCGGCGATATTCGGCCAAGCAAAAATCCAGCGTCATCGGCTGGGGGAATTTGGGTTGGCTGCCAAACCCGCCATTTTCGTCATCGAATAGTTGCAATAAGATGTCGGTGGCTTCGCGCAACATTTCGGGCGTAAGTTCGCCACTGCCGCCTCCGATCTGGGTGGACCGCTGCAAAGCAGAAGTCAGCCGTTGCGCTTGGCCGATCACCTGGTCGCGGCGCTGGCGATAGGCTTCCGCCACCGAGCGCAACACTTGCGGGAAGCTGGGCATGCCATAGCGGGGTTCGGGTGGGAAATAAGTACCACCGTAAAAGGGTTGGCCGTCCGGCGTGAGAAAAACACTCATCGGCCAGCCACCTTGCCCGGTCATCGAGACCACCGCATCCATATAGATCGCATCGAGATCGGGGCGTTCTTCGCGATCCACCTTGATATTAACGAATTGCTCATTCATCAAGGCAGCGATAGATTCATTCTCGAAACTCTCCCGCTCCATGACATGGCACCAATGGCAGGCCGAGTAGCCAATGCTGAGGAAGATTGGCTTATCTTCGCGCTGCGCCTTCTCAAGCGCTTCAGCACTCCAGGGGTACCAATCAACAGGATTATGCGCATGTTGCAGCAGATAGGGCGAGGTTTCGTGGATCAACTGGTTGGTGTGGGTGGGTTTGCTCATGCGGCTCACTTTCTTGGGTTGCGGAATCACCTTTATAACATGGTACCCGCGTTTGGTAGACGGATGTTGCGAGGGGGCTTACGATTACACCTGATGGTTTGTGGGTTGCACCGAGCTACAG
>CAZMRA010000274.1:0-6910 GCA_964568485.1 uncultured Caldilineaceae bacterium
GTTTGGTCGTCTCACACCGCCGCCGGGTTTTGCGCCAAGCCAATCAAATCTTGCTGCTTGATGGTGGGCGGATTGTGGCCCGCGGCCCGCTGGATCAACTCCTGAGCGAAAGCGAGATCATGCGGCAATTGTGGCAGGGCGAAACCACCAGCCAAGACACCCCCGCCAAATAACGACCAATAGCTATACGAAGCCAACTAGCAACTGCGGACTCTCTGGTCTTGCAGTTGCTAGCGATCCCTCATTCCTCCAGGCCTTGGGCAAAGCTGAGTTTGCCCCTCCCTACTCGTTAACGCAGGAAGCGCCATTGCCAATGCGCTTCCTGCGGCGGCTGACGAGCCACAAAGATCACCCGAGCCAGGGATTCGCCCCAAGTGTTGCCCAGCCGTTCATCGGTAATGGGAATGGTTTCGATGCTCACCGTAAATTGGTTGGCATCGAATTCCAACGCGCCTTCCCCGGCTTGCTGATCCGCCAAGATCGTCCTTGCTTGCAAGTGCACTCGCCCCGACTCGACCACCACAGCGCAAGGCGTCACGATGCTGAGCGTGATCTGCGAGGCTGGCTGGTTCAGGTGAAAGTGGTCGTCGATTACGACCTCCTGGCCACGCTGCAAGGTGATGGTGCGCTGCCACTGCTGGATGTGAGCGTCAGGCGGATAGGCTGTCGCTAGCTCGAGTTGCAACTGGGCACGTTGCTCATCAACGGCATAAGTGACGCCACTCGCCTTGAACTCGCGGCCAGGTTGTTGCTGCACCCCATCAATCGTCGGCAACAAGCTGTGATAGGCCGACTGCATGGTCCAAATTTCATACCGACGATCGCTGAACGTCTTGGCCGTATAGGTCTCCACGCCTGCATCGACGATCACTGGCTTGCCATCCACATAGATCACAAAGTTGCCCACATCATTGTGATTGTGGCTTTCGGCGTTGTGCCCACCCTTGGCCGCCACGAAAAGCCCTTGTGCGGAACCAGCTTGGTCACGCGCCACCATCACCTCGATCTCGGGCAACCAGACATCCCGCACCAAGGGCAGGCGATTCTCACCGCTGGGCAAACTGGAGAGGAGGAACAATGCAGGCAAACGGCGGCAGAGATTGGGCGGAACTTCGCGGCGGCGCACGGTGCTGTTTTTAACCATGGTGGTTTCGGCCGAGCCACCGCTGCGCAATCCTTGCCGCTCGGCCAGCCAAGCGCCCAAGCTCACCATGTGCGGATCGCCAATCCGCAAGCCGTAGCGGTAGACCAGCATCGCATCGGGATAGACCAGCGCGGGCGCGTCGGCAAAATTCAGGTAATAATCGCCGTCGATATGCACCCGATAAATAAAGCGGCCAATCTCTTGGATCAGCGGCTCGTTGTAGAGATCGATTGCCCCTGCGGAGGCACTGTAAAGCAATTCCAAACAATCGAACAGTGACGCGCCCGCCCGGCCCCAATAGCTGGGGCCCTCGTCGCAGCCGCCATCGCGCGGATACGGATCGATGAAGTGATCCAGCGCAGTCAGGGCTTTGTCAAGGCTGGCGCGGCGCCGCGTCTCATCGGTTTCGATCAACAGAATGCAGGCCAGCCAGTTCGAGCAGATCCACGGGTTCCAATTGTTGACCCGATGACCAGGATAGCGCTCGCGGAAGCCCATCCACCAGAAATCATCGCGCTCCCAACAAGGCGTCAGCAACCGTTGATCGATCTCGCGAGCAATACGCGGGCGCACGACTGGCGATACGGGGTCCAACGTCTCGCCCAACAGATAGGTCGTCCAGGCCAAGAGCGCGGCCGTTTCGGCGGCGAAGAGATCCACAATGGCTTCGCTGGTATCGGGCAGCGTATTTCCCGCGCGTTGATGGCCAATATGCGCGGGCACGCCCCAAAACGACTCCTCGCAGATCGCCCAGATCCCATTGACGATGTCGTCGAGAAAACGGCCTTGATTTTCGATACATTCCGCGAGGACCAGGTCGGTCAAGGCGGCGCGGCGTTCAAAATGTTCTAGTTCATAGAGCCGCCGATCACCAATGCGTTGATAATTCAGGAAAAGCGTGGCCGACAGGGGAGGCCAAGCAAACCCCAACCGCGCTTCGCCCGCGGCCACCAGATTCATCCGAGCTGCGGTAGGCAACGCCTCCCAACTAGCCCGGTCGGTAATGGTAGGGTACGGTCGCCACTCGTGACGGTCCAATAAAGGCGGGTTGCCCGCGGCAATGCTATAGCGTTGACTAAGCATAGATTCTCTCCAAATACCTGATGCACAAGTGAGGGTCAGCTGCGGTGAAGATCTATATGGTACTATAATAGTGTTCCACCGTCCATCATGTTTCAGCAAGCATCAGGAGTCGCCATGCAAATTATTGACGTCGAACCCGTGTTGATCCACGTCAACCACCGCGGGGATTGGCTGTTTGTCCAGATCCACACCGATACCGGCCTGACTGGCTTGGGCGAAGCCAGCCACAGTGGCAATGACGCGCTCTGCATTGCTACCTTGGAGGTCTTCAAGCAACAGTTGATCGGCCAATCGCCCCTCGAGATCAACCGCATCTGGCAGCAGCTCAAGCGGCTCAATGGTGGGCGCATCGCGCACACCGCGCTCAGTGGCATTGAACAAGCTTTGTGGGATCTCGCTGGGCAGCACTTGGGGGTGCCGATTTATCAATTGTTGGGCGGGGCCTTGCGCAAACGCGTGCGCCTCTATGCCAACATCAACCGTCATGTGAGCGAGCGTACGCCGGAGGGATTTGCTCGAGCGGCCATCGCCGCCGTTGAAGAGGGCTTTACGGCCATCAAACTCGCCCCCTTCGACGAGTTGAACGAGCGAGCACACGTGCGCACGGGATCAGCGGCGGCTTGGCGCCCCGGCGTGGAGCGGGTGCGGGCCGTGCGCCGCGCCATTGGCGATGCGATCGAGCTAGCGGTCGATTGTCATGGGCGGATGGAAGCTTCCGAAGCGCTGATCGTGGCCGCCGAGTTGGCCGATTGCAACCTCTTTTGGTACGAGGAGCCGGTCCATCACGATCACGTGGCGGATCTCACCGAGATCACGCGGCGGGTACCGATGCCCACTGCATCGGGCGAAGTCCTCTTTGGCCTCGAAGAATTTCAGCCCTTCCTGCAGCAGCGGGTGGTGGATGTACTAATGCCCGACATCAAGCACGATGGCGGTTTGCTCGAAACACGGCATATTGCCGAAGCCGCCCGCCTGCATGATCTGCTGGTCGCACCGCACAATCCGTCGGGACCGGTCGCCAATGTGGCTAGCGGGCATCTGTGCGCGGTGCTACCGAATTTTCACATTCTGGAATATGCGTGGGGCGAAGTGGATTGGCGGGCCGATCTGCTAGAGCCGCGCGAGCCAGTGGTCGATGGGCACCTGGAGCTGAGTGATACACCAGGCTTGGGCGTGCGCCTCAACCCGCAGACCGTGGCAGAACATCGCATCTCCAAGGCCAGCACACAAGATTCATCGCGTGTGCGGCCTAGCAAGCCCAACGGAGAGGCATAAAAACAAGCGCATTTAATGATGTAGTTCGGTCACGACTTTATCACAGCAAGTCGGACAGATGCCGTGGGTCAACTGGGGTAAAACCGCTCGCTCGAAAAGGCGCTGATTGCAGATCACGGTTTCAACATCCTGCCATTGGTCATTTTGTTGCAAGCGTTGGCACCAACCACAGATGGTCATAAATTCATCGGCGCTGGGGGCGTTCGTCGCCCATGGTTGCAAAGTGCAGTGGGGTTCGCTGTGAATCAGACGACTTTCGTGCAGGATTGCATTGTTGGCCAGCACCGTCAAGCTCAGCTCCATGTGGCAAGCCAACGTTGGGCTATCGGCTCGAAACGGCAAGACCACCAAGCGCCGATGAGTACGCAACCCACGATAGATCATCCGGTAGAGTAACCGCAGGCGGCAATCGGCCATAAAGTCGAAAATACTCCGCCCAACGTGCGCAGCGAGATCAAATGTATGGCTTGGTTCGAAATTAGGGGGTTTGACGAGCGGTTCTTGTAAAGTTAATAAACAATCAGAGGCATCTATTAGATAAACTAAGCGGTTAGCTCCTGCCTGGGAGGGTGCACGCTCTGGAAAGCTGGAGACCACTGAGTTAGTCGAACTAGCCACGAAGGGGGGTGAATAACCCGACATGAATTCTATCCTTACAGCCAACTTAGTGATAAGCTGACTTCATCAACTAGCTCATTAACGTTACCCAAGGCTTATTCCTTACTAGATCTGATATTTTATCTATCTTCAGTTCGCTGATTCTATAGGAAACGAACTCAGGTTTCAACCGTCATTCGTCCAATCTTTTCTCCGCTTTACAATAAAATGGCATCTATCGCTGAAGCTACCCTTACAGCTCTTCCAATGGTTGACCACTTGTCTCCGGCAAACAAACAAAGAGAACAGCTGCGGGAAGTAACAAAAGGGCTAACCAACTGACACCCAACCAAGGTGAGCCCACTTGTGGCCAAAGCCAACCGTGCACAATCAAACTGAAAGAACCACTGATCGTTGCAACAAGGGCGATGATGCCACTAGCGCTAGAGCGGACCGCGGTTGGAAACAGTTCCGCACTGAATGCATTTAGGGTGACCGATGCACCAATAGTTGTAAAAAGCAAAACTGCCCACCATACCGGCAGCCACCAACCAGCGGCCTGAAAATAGCACCAAATTGCTACGGCTGCTGCCATCAGAAAAAGACCACTCGTCAACCGTCGCCCATAGCGATCACTCCACCGCCCGCTCGCCCCGCTGCCAATCACGGCCATGAATCCAGCGCAGAGATTCAACACTGAAATCTGCCAAGGTTGCCAGTGATGTTGCTGTTGCAAATAGGTGTGATCATAAAAGAGGGCGGCATCTCCCCCGATGTTGTACAACACCACAATCACCATCAGCAGGCTGAGGCGCCTAGCATAGCGCCACCACCAGGGAGATCGATGCAGTAAGCTGGCTGCAGCGAGATACGCGGATCGGCGCTGGACAAATGCACTGGTCTCGGCGATATGACGGTTCATCACCACGACCAATCCAAGCGCCAGCCCGCAGACGAGCATCAACGCCCGCCAGCCGTATGGCACGTGATCAATCAACGCAAATGCGAGTGCAGCGCAGCCACCCCCAGCCGAGCCCAACGCAGTGAATGCACCAATTCCCCAACCGCGCGCTGAAGCCGGAAATTCTTCTACGATGATCACCGTGGCAAGTAGCCCGACCGTGGCGATGCAAGTGCGTAGTGCAAATTGGGCGCTGACAAACCAGGCGAGCGTCTGGGCAAAGGTACAGCCAATCCCGAATAGCGCAAAGCCCAGCAGTGCGCCGATCAGCAAGCGGCGACGGCCAAAGCGATCCGCAGCCAGGGCCAGACCAAAGGCAGGCACTGCACCAAACCGGATCAACGCCAGCCAATAACTCAATTCTTCAGCAGGAATGGCAAACGATGCTTGGATCTGTGGCAGCGCCAGCGCCAGCAAGACACCGCCATAGCTGACTATCGCCATTGCCAGCGCAATCAAGAGCAAGGTGTTTTGTTGGTGACGGGTCAATGAGGGTGGCTCGCCCCACCCAGGTACCCAGCGGAGTAGTTGTAGACGATTGGGTTGGGGTTCAACCGGCATCATGGATAGGGTAGGTGATAGAAAATAAGGAGATGGGATAGTCTCCATCTCCTTATCCATTTACAAGCTAGCTGATCGCTTACGCACTTGTCTTGGGCGTCAAGGTTTCCAGCGGCACCTTGGCGTGGATCGCGCTGCCGTCGCCGTAAGTAAAGGTGGGGCCATTCCCCTGCGCAGCCCAGCGGCACCCATTGGCGATCGCTCGGCGTACATCCGCATTGTAGTAGGTCGGGTGCGTTTCATGCCCAGGGCGAAAATAGAAGATCTTGCCGCGGCCGCGGTGGAAGCAGCAACCACTGCGGAAAACCTCCCCACCGGGGAACCAACTGACGAAGACCAGTGCATCTGGCGTAGGGATATCGAAGAGTTCGCCATACATCTCTTCTTCGGGCAGCTCGAAATAAGGGCCAAAACCATCAGCAATGGGATGGGCCGGGTCAACCACCCAGATTCGTTCGTGTTCACCCGCTTCACGCCAGCGAAGGCTACACGAAGTACCCATCAAGCGCTTGAAGATCTTCGAATGGTGCCCAGAGTGCAAAACCACCAGGCCCATGCCCTCCAAAACGCGCCGTTGCACGCGGTCAACAATCGCATCTTCCACCTTGCGGTGGGCCATGTGCCCCCACCAGATCAACACATCGGTCTCAGCGAGGACTTCTTCAGTCAACCCATGCTCGGGCTGATCCAGTGTTGCGGTGCGTACATTGGTGAAATTGTGCTCTGCTAATCCTTCCGCAATGGCAGCATGAATACCATTGGGGTAAATTTGGCGGATGTGCTCGTGTACTTTTTCGTGTTCAAATTCGTTCCAAACAGTTACGCGGATGGATGTCACAGTTCCCTCCTCATCCTCAATATTCGGTTAAGTTGATTGCCTGAATTGGCAAGTTTTTTCAGCCTGTCCGGCGCCAAGGCTCAGGGGCTAGCGAAAACTTTATGCCTGCATCGTAGCCTAAAATAGCGGCTCGACGCAAACCATTTGGGCAGCTAATCTCGCTGCCAACTCCGGTGCTCACAAATTTAGCATAATTTACTCGGGCTTGCGTTGGTCTTAAAACAAAGTCTTTCCGATCTTGATGATTTTTAAAGTTCCCCATTGACAGCGCAAACGATTGTCCTTATACTGCTGCTAGCTGACTCAACTCCCAAGCTTGCACTTCATTCACCTCTCGAACAATTGCCAGCGTTTTGAAAGCAGCAAAAGCATCTATCGGTCGCCTTGCTGCTTCTCTAGCTCGTAGTGAGGCGGCGTTCCAACAGGGCATTGCCCGGTACCAAGAAGTAGT
>CAZMRA010000275.1:0-2036 GCA_964568485.1 uncultured Caldilineaceae bacterium
AATTGGAATTCGCTGCGGCGGCGGATCACCTCATAGCGGTGATTGATGTAGACCAGAATCGCCCGGCGTAAGCCCAAGGTGGCTGGCTCACCATCCACCAAGGCAAGGGTGTTGATGCCAAAGGATGATTGCAGGGCTGTATGTTTGAAGAGTTGGTTGCGCACCTTCTTGGGGGCAGCCCCGCGCTTCAGCTCAATCACAATGCGCATGCCGGTGCGATCGCTCTCGTCGCGTAGATCGCTGATGTTTTCCAGTCGTCCCCCACGTACCAACTCGGCGATCCGCTCGATCAGCTGCGATTTGTTGACCTGATAGGGGATTTCGGTGACGATGATGCGGAAGCGTTCGCCACGCGTCTCCTCGATTTCAGTTTTGGCGCGTACTACAATATGGCCACGCCCCGTGGCAAAGGCCTGTTTGATGCCTTCCGTACCCAAAATAATGCCACCGGTGGGGAAGTCGGGCCCTTTGACGAAAGTCATCAACTCTTCGAGTAGAATATCGTCGCGACGATCCCACTGGTCCAGCACGTAGACGATGGCGTCAGCGACTTCTCTCAGATTGTGCGGTGGGATGTTGGTCGCCATCCCTACGGCGATCCCGCTGGTGCCATTGACCAGGAGATTGGGCAACATGCCCGGTAGTACAGACGGCTGCTGCAAGCTGTCATCAAAGTTTGGCACCCAATCGACGGTGTCCATATCGATGTCTTGCAGCATGGTTTCGGCGATGCGGGCCAACCGGGCTTCGGTATAACGCATGGCCGCTGGGCTGTCTCCGTCGATTGAACCGAAGTTGCCTTGCCCATCAACCAGCATATAACGCAAGCTAAAATCTTGCGCCATGCGGGCCATCGAATCGTAGACGGCGCCATCACCATGCGGGTGATATTTACCAAGCACTTCACCAACGATACGAGCGCTCTTTTTGTAGGGGGAATTGGGAGCCAAGCCCATATCGTGCATCGCATATAAAATACGGCGATGGACAGGTTTTAAGCCATCGCGGGCATCGGGCAGCGCACGTGCCACGATTACGCTCATTGCATAATCGAGGTAGCTGGCGCGCATCTCCTGTTCAATCGAGATGGGGCGAATGATGCCGTTATGCAGGCCATTCTGATCGCCGTTGCTGCTCGCTATGCCATTGGCAACCGCTCCGTTGCCAGGGGGTAGTTCGTTCTGATCACTCATTCAAGCGCTCCCAGAATTGGGTTGGACGCGCACGCCACAGGCAGGCTTCCGTCAAATTAATGGCACTGCCTGGCGCGACCTTCAATTTCGTCGCAAACCATTGTCCAACGAATGATTATACCCGATCTGAGCGATTTTTCCAACAGATGAGGGTCACCAGTGGAACAACACTCGAGGATCAACCCTTCCCCCAGGCTTCGGCCACCAATTCGAACGAGCGGCAACGCAGTTGGTGATCACTAATGTTCGTGACGAGAATCAATTCATCAACTTGCAGCTTGTCGATCAGCACCGTGAGCTCACGCTTGACCGTGTCTGGATCGCCAACAATCGTCGAGAAGTTGCGCAGCTTTTCCTGTTCCGCTGCGCTAAAGGAGTAGGCCCGGGCCTCTTCGATGGTAGGCGGAGCGCCGCGTTCACCGCGGTGCCGCCGCAGAATGGAGAGATCGTTGGCGCGTTTGAGATCGACTGCCAGCTCTTGGCTCTCAGCGCAGATGACCCAGACCCCGGCCATGGCGCGCGGTTGCGGAAATGCGGCCGACGGACGGAAGTTGGTTTTGTATGTCTGAACCGCCCTTGCCGATTCGCCGGGGTTAAAGTGATAGGCCGCGGCAAAGCCGTGACCGCGCTCGGCTGCTAGTTCTGCGCTGCGTTGCCCCGCGCCCAGTAGCCAGATGGGGGGAAACGTAACACCTTCGGGCCACGCTACCAACCCATGGAGTGGATGCTCCGGCGGAAAGGGCGAAGGTGAGACTTCGGCAAAGCCTTCCAGTTCAGCTACCAGCCGCCCAATATCGTCCGCGACATTCAGCAAGTCTGCGTCTCGGCGCAAGGCGAGCGCTG
>CAZMRA010000275.1:2046-6882 GCA_964568485.1 uncultured Caldilineaceae bacterium
CGTTTGTCTTGGTCGGGCGCCCGACCAATGCCTAGATCAATTCGGCCCGGGGCCAGCGCAGACAAGGCGCGAAAGACTTCGGCTACTTTGTAGGGTGCATAATTGGGCAACAGAATCCCCCCAGAGCCCACGCGGATGCGCTTCGTGGCATGGGCGATCACCCCAATCAAAATTTCCGGTGGCGCAGACGCCAAACTCATAAAACTGTGATGTTCCGCCAACCAGTAGCGATGATACCCTAGTTGGTCGGCCCGCTGGGCTAGGTCGATGGCATTGTGGAGGGCTTGCGCTCCATCTCCACTACTGGGCACCGGCATGAGATCCAAAATTGAAAGCGGAAAAGTCAAGATGAGCACTCCTTGTTCGGCTAGACCAGAGCCAGCAGATGCGCGATCCGCATGTCTTACTCGGTCATTCTCAATATCGGTTGTTGCTATTGAATTTCCTACCTACATTGCGCGCTGTCCTCTGCGACCACGACCGGCTGCAGAACCTCGGTGGTTGGATTAGAAGCAACCCCCGTCGAAGGGATGGCCGGGCACAATTGGTGGAAATAAGCAGGCCAGTCAGCAGGAATTTGGCTGCGCCAATCGCTGCCCGCCGCTCGGATAAATTCATAAAACAAGCCACTGCTCAGCTGATCGGTTTTCGCCAATTCTTCGGGGTGCCATTGTACGCCGATCACAAACGGCAGTTGCGGCAGTTCGACCGCTTCGGGCAGATCATCCTCGGCGCGGGCAACCACACGCAACCCTTGCCCCAGCCGTTCGATCCCTTGGTGGTGCATCGAATTTACCTCGTGTCCCGTGCCCAAGGCTTGGGCCAAGCGGCTGTCCGATTCAATGGTCACATGATGGCTGACGCGGAATCGTTCAAATTGAGGTGGAAAATAGTCGTGCTTGGCTAGATCAGGCCGCTGGCTGTGCAAGTCTTGGTAGAGCGTGCCGCCACAGACCACATTGAGCACCTGGATGCCGCGGCAGACGCCCAGCACCGGCATCCCTGCTTCCAACGCCCAGCGCGTCAACAGTAACTCGGTGCGGTCACGCTCCCGGTCTGGTGCCCCAAGTTGTGGATGGCGTTCGGCACCATAAGTGCTGGGGTCGAGATCTTCACCACCAGGCAGAAATAGACCATCCAGTCGTTGGAAGATCCCATAGAGCGTGGCCTCACTCATTTGCAAGGGAATCATGACCGGCAATGCCCCAAGCGACTCCAAGACCCGAATATAGGTCTGGTTCATGATGTAAAGCGGAAGCCCAAAGAAGCGCTGCGATTTTTCCCGGCCGGTGGGGACACCAATCAGCGGGCGTTTGATGGGCTGCTCACCCGGGTTGAGTTCAAGCTGAGGGCGGTCGCGTAGTTCAACTTGCATGAAAACTGCTCCAATCAGAAGGCCACATCCAGGTTGCGTACCCCGAATAGTATACCGTAGCATGGACAGCTTCAGAGAATGGCGGAGCGGCTAACCGTGTGGCAACAACGTAGCAATAAAACAGGGATGAGCGCACGGCAGTGTGTCACCCATAAACTGAGCTAGCTTAGCATAAGCGAGTTACAATTGAACATACACAACATTACAATCAATGTGTGGATACGGCGCACCAACTTTGACAGAGTATCGCGGGCCATGCTATAGATGGCTACCATGTTGCAGATTACGGTTCGTTCACTGCGCGCACAGCCCGGAGCTGCTCGCCTCGCTGGGTGGGTGTTGATCCTTGCTGCGCTGTTGCTCTACGTCGTTACACTCGATAATGGCCTGCAGCCCGAAGAAATGGTCGGCGGCGATCTGATCACGCATCAGTACGCGCAGGTACAGGCTCGCCCGAGCAATGCCCCCGGCTATCCACTCTATACTATGGGCGGTTGGCTCTGGTTTCACGGCGGACGAGCGCTCTTGTCCGCATTCGGCAACGAACTACCGAATCCAATTCGTTTATTAAGCAGCTATAGCACGCTCTGGGCTATCCTCGCCCTGGCCTGCTTTTATCGACTGCTGCTTGAACTCACACGTAGCCCGCGCACGCCTGCTGGCGATTGGCCGTTTGCTTGGCTGGTGAGTGCCTTCTACGCCGTCACTTATTTTTTTTGGTATTACGCCACGACGACTGAACAGTATAGCAGCGCCATTGCCCAGACATTAGCGATTGTCTGGGGTTATTGGGCATGGCAAGCCCAGCCAGCTGGGCGACGCAAAACGCTCTATTTGCTGTTGCTGAGCTTTCTCTGCGGCCTTTCCCTGGCCCATATGCTGACTGTGGCTTTTATCGTTCCCCCACTCGTCGCGGTGATCCTTTGGCAAGCGCCCCAACTCTTGCGCCGTCCAGGCGTGGTCGTCGCAGCTGTCGTCGCTGCCGCGCTGCCGCTGATCAGCTATCTCTATGTCTACTGGCGCGGTGCTGCCCATCCAGAATGGTGGGGTTCGGGCGATTGGCCCAATGCCAATGCTTGGTTCTGGTCATTTATCAGTACTCGGCAGGGTTTTGAAGAGCTGGGCTGGGGCCTTGAAGCGGGCCGAGCCTTTTGGGGCAACCAATTCCCCGAATTGATCGCCTACGAATTGAGTCTACCTTTGCTGGGACTCGGGCTCATTGGGATTGCCCTTCTGCCGCGCAAGTTGCCGGTGGTAATCTATGGTACGCTCGTGATTTATGCGATATTTTGTTGGGTGTACCGCTACGGCAATTGGTATCAGGTAATCTTGCCTGCGTATCCGTTGATCTTGCTGGGATTGGTGGGGGTGTGGCTGCGGGTACAAGCGGCTTGGTCCACGCGCTGGCTGCCACGCTTGGTCTATGGCGGATTACTGGTTCTTATTATTTGGCGTTCGTGGGCGTCATGGCCTGCTGCCAATAGTCACAATCGCCCCGGCGACACTGCGCTGGAACGAGCCAGCATTTTGATCGCCCAGCCGCTGCCGCGCAACGCCTATCTATTCGCCGAATTGTCCGATATCCTCGGTTTGCAATATCTCAGCCAGATCTGGTCGATCCGCCCAGATTTACAGATGGTGAGTAGCCTGGAAGCCGGGGAACTCCTGCGCGCTGGCCAGCCAGTATTTGCCACTTGGTCTGCAACGCCGCTCTTGGCAGAGGAATTGCCAGCGGATCTGCAACCAGTGCGACAGGTCGTTAGCCCAGATTGGATCCGCTTTCAGCTCGGTGCTGCGGACGCCCTTGAAGCACCAGTTATCCAATTGGATGAAACCATCCTGCCCGGCATTACGCTACTTGGCTATCATCTGGCACCTGCACCCACGCCCATGCCCGTGCTCTCTACGCCGGACCGAGCGGTGGATCTGACCCTAGTCTGGCAACTCAACCAGCCCTGGCCGCCCGATCTGGCAATCAGTGTACGTCCTACCTATCAAGGGGCGGGAGTGAGCGATGGTGATGCACTCATCCAAGTAGACCGAGCCATGCCGGCGCAGGGGCTTGTCTCGTCGACGGAAGCAGACGCAGTGGTAGTTGATGCCTATCGCGTGCCGCTAGCTGGCAAGGTGGATGGCATCATGGTCATAGTTTATCGGCATCAGGCAGGCGAGTTTACCAACCTAGTCCAGTTTGATCTGCCCTTAACGTTGGAATAGTGTAGTAATAAAAAAGTGCTCCTAACCAAGCTGGCCAGGAGCACTTTTTATTCTCGTACCAAATCAGCCCAAACGAATTAAGCTTCGGCCTCGGCTTCCGTTGCTTCGGCTTCCTCGGCAGGTGCCGGAGTGGACTTAGCAGCTTGACGCGCTTCAGCCTCAGCCCAATCTTCGCCTTCGCGAACAATACCAACAGTGAAGGTTGCAACAACATCGGTGAGCAAGCGCAACTGCAGCGAATAGATCCCCAACTCGCGCAGCGGATGTTCCAACACAATGCGGCGGCGATCCACCTCGAAACCAACGGCTTCCGCGAGGCGATCGGCAATGTCCTGCGCAGTGATCGAGCCATAAAGGCGGTCGTTGTCACCAGCATTGGCCACAAAGAGCAAACGCTGTTGATTGATCAGCTGGGCTTGAGCTTCGGCATTGGCTCGCTCTTGGGCACGGCGGCGCAGCGCAGCCTGCTTGACCATGTCGGCTTGCTTGAGGGCCCCTTTGGTCGCCAAAACAGCTAACCCACGAGGCATCAAATAATTGCGGGCATATCCAGCGGCAACCGAAAAGACATCGCCTGCCAAGCCCAGATTGGGTACATCTTGTAATAAAAGAACTTTTGTACGAGCCACGGATAGAATCCTTTCAAATCGAGCGTACCACAAGATACGTGTTGTGCAACAGTGTTCGCCAGATGAAGGCGCCCCTGTTACCAAAAATAGGCCGGTGCTGTAGTTGCCCCGGCTAACGAAAGCGAATCATAGCAAACCCATTAAGTTTCGCAAAATTATAAGTATGTTAAAATAGTGCTTGACGAAATTGTAAATAGACTCATAAACATTCGTTTATATTTTTGTTGCCAGTTGTTCGCTGAAATATAAACTGTCTTATACCCATTGCCTAAACGCTTATTGAGTATACCTGCTCAGAGACAAGGTGGCTGTTATGGTATTAGTGATTGATGACGAATTATTTATTCGTGAAGTTATTCAAGAAAGTCTTGCCTTTGTGGAGATTGAGACCATCAGCGCCTCAAATGGACGTGAGGGGCTGGAGCTTTTTCGAGCCCACCAGGATGAAATCGACGTGGTGATTTTGGATATGAAGATGCCCGAAATGAGTGGGCGAGAAACCTTGCAGAAATTGCGCGAGATCTCATCGCGTGTGCCGATTGTGCTGGCGTCGGGATTGGGCGAATCGGAGCTCGCGGCGACAACCATGCGCAGCTGCTCAAGGTCGCTGACTTC
>CAZMRA010000276.1:0-6714 GCA_964568485.1 uncultured Caldilineaceae bacterium
CTCCGAAGCTCTGCTGCCGGGGTTCGCCAGTGCTTTGGCGCCGGCTTGGGGGGCTGCCACTGGATGGGCACCGACGAGGCTGGACGAGATGTCTTCACCCGTGGGATTTATGGTGGGCGCATTTCCTTGCGGATTGGGGTCTATGTGGCCGTCGTCTCGATGACGCTCGGGGTGATCATGGGTTTGATCAGCGGCTATTACGCCACGACGTGGATCGACGATATTATTAATGCGATCATCATGACGCTGGGCAGCATCCCGTTGCTCTTTTTGCTGATTATCCTGTCGCGCATCTTTACCCCAACCCCGGAAGGTCTGTCCTTTTTGATTGGCATTTTTGGCTGGATGGGCTTGGCACGGCTCTTGCGCGGCCAGATCTTTTCGGTGCGCGAGCGGGATTTCATCCTCGCCAGCCAGGCAGTAGGCAGTTCGCCCTGGCGGCTGATGGTCAAACATATTTTGCCCAACATTTCGTCGATCATTATTGTGTCGGCCATCTTTAATATCTCGGGGGCGATTTTGGCCGAAGCCGGCTTGAGTTATCTCGGCGTCGGGATTGGCCCGCCGAATCCAAGTTGGGGTAATATGATGCAAGGCTCGCTGGGGAACTTTACGGGCGCGCCTTGGCTTGTGTTGGCCCCAGGCTTCTTTATCTTCATCACGACGCTGGGGATCTATCTGCTCGGTGATGGTCTGCGCGATGCGTTTGATCCGTGGCTCAGCAGTAGCAAGTAAGCAGCCGATACAAAATTGGCTGACGGCCTAGCGGGCGTTCAGCGTAGTCTGTACGGGGCAAGGGCTCGACTTGCCCCATTTCGTTGTTAGGATTTGCCGATGGAGTTTGTCTGCTAGTGTTGCTCCATAATCGATTGCGCTGGCTGCTGATTGGCCTGACTGCGCTGCTCGCCATAGTCACTGCGAGCTTGCGCTTGTTTTTCTCCTCCGAACCAGCCCCTCCCCAGCCGACCGAGGTCAGTGCACCAGTCACGCCCCCCGCAGTCATGACCGATACCATCAATGGGCCGCTTTCGGATACGGTTGCCCTCACTGCTACGATCGATCCGCTGACCGATGATGTTGTGGTGCAGGCCGTGTCCCTGGAACCCGATTCCCTTAATCCGTTGTTGACCACTAATCCCACCGCGCAGTCAGTGGCCGCCAAACTGCTGCCGAGCTTATTGGGGCAGGATCCATTCTATGGGACCGTGGCGCCGACGGCCCTGGCTGAACAGTGGCAATATTCTGCGGATGGGCGGGTGTATACCTTCACCTTACGCTCGGATGTGGTTTGGAGTGACGGCTACCCGGTAACAGCCCACGCTGTGCAATATACCTATGCCGCGCTGGCCGATCCTGGTGTGGATAGCCCGCTGCGCGCCACGTTGCAACCAATCGAGCAGTTGGTGGCTGTGGATGACCGGACCGTGGTGGTGACCTTGCGCGCACCTCACTGCGCAGCGTTGCAGCTGTTGCGCTATCCTGTGCTCCCGAGCCATCATTATGCCATCGATTTCAGCGATCTGCGCACCAATGCCCTCAACATGGCCCCCACGATCAGTGCCGGTCCCTTTCAGTTCGCTGAGTGGCAGCCCGGCGAGCAGATCCGCTTGACGCGCAATTCCACCTATTGGCAGGGCGCCTCGCAGATCAGCGAGTGGCACTATCGTTTCCTACCGGATCCGGCGCAGCAGACAGAGGCGCTCTTGGCTGGCGAGGTCGAACTGGCCCAAGTGAATCCGGTGCAACTGGCGACCCTGGCCGATGATCCACGCTGGATGCATTTCAGTTATCCGGCCCCCAGCTACAGCCTGATCGCCTTCAACTTGGCCGATCCGCAGAATCCGCAACCGGGGCGCACGGAAAGTGGCGAACTCAATCCCCAAACGCCCCATCCAATTTTGAGCGATCTGCGTGTCCGGCAAGCCTTTGCTTTGGCTGTGGATGCCAATCAACTGTTGGATGCTGCTTACGGGGCCAATTTCTATCGTATGGTCAGCTATTTGTTGCCTACCCACGCCTGGGCGTATGACACCACGTTGGAGCCATTGACCCAAAATCTGATTGAGGCAGCGGTGCTCCTCGCGGAGGCCGGTTGGGACGATAGCGATGGCGACGGTGTGCGAGACCGTGATGGTGTGCCCTTAAGCTTGACGCTGATCACCAATGAGGACAGCCCGGCCCGGCTGCGCATCGGCGAACTGTTGCAAACGCAGTTGCGCCAAGTGGGCGTTGATTTGCAGATCTCGGCACTGCCCTTCGACGAAATGGCCAATACGCTGCTGGGCCAACAATTTGATCTCGCTGTGATTGGGTGGGAAAATATCGGGCCAGACCCCGCAACCAGTGCCTTTTGGCACAGCCGCGCGGATCAACCCGGCTTGGGGTTGAATCTGGCGAGCTTACAGGATGAGCAAATCGATCAATGGCTGGATGAGGCCGACCGCTGGCCTGGGTGCAACCCCCTGAGTCGGGCAGAGCGCTATCGCAGTGTGCAAACCCGATTAGCCGAGCACTTGCCTGCCATCTTCTTGGGGGGGCCGCTCCAGACCTGGCTCTATCCGCGTGCTTGGCAAGGGATTCAGCCCGGCCCCTGGCAATTCGATCACAACCTTTCTGAATGGATCATGCACCCATGAACTTGCAAGCTGCAGTTGAAGCGCACGAATTTCAAGCATTGGCAAGCGCGTTGGGCCCAGCCCTGCAACAACATTTTCGGTTGGAAGTGGACAGTCCCTTTCTGACCGGCGAAAATCAGGAGTTGCTCAAGGATGGGCGGCGAGCTGAAATTTGCTATGTGATGCACAGCGGCAACCCCGCGGATGGCGTCTTGCTGCAGATCAAGACTTTTTACCCGCCGACTGCCTTTCGCTTACCCACGGGCGGGATTCAAGTGGGGGATGAAGTCTTGGCGACTCTGGGCCGCGAGATCGAGGAAGAGACCGGGCTCACCGTCGGTGATGGGGAAGCGCAGGTTCAGATCGAGCGCTTTTTAGGCGTTGCTTCGTATGAATTTGTGCATCGCTCGCTGGGCAAGACCTTCCCCTTTGCGAGTTACGCCTTTTTGGTACGGATGCCCCGTTCGGCTGTTTTGGAGCCGACCGACCCCACGGAGCAGATCGGTGGCTGGCTCTGGAAACCGGCAACCGATCTGCGCAGCGTTGCCGATGTGCTGGCGAACGTCGGGCAGACCAACCCCGAGTGGGCGGATTGGGGCCGCTTCCGCGCGTTGATTCACCAATTTACTGCAGCTGCGTTGTCAGCTTGAGCAAACCATTCCAGCCTTCATGAAAATCACCAATCGCGTGCGTTTTTTAGCGGGATTACTGGCGAGCCTCATCTTGCTCACGGCCGGGTTGGGGTGGTGGCTTAGCTCAGCGCCGACCGAGCTCATCCCGCGCGCCCAGATCGCTTTAGACGACCCGGCGTTGCAGCTCAGCCCCGGCTGGCAACAGACCGCCGATGGCCTGGATCCGCACGAACCTACTGATCCCTGGCAGGAGCCTGCCGGGACAATCCACTTCTCGTACACCGGCGAGGCACTGTGGCTGCAACTGGCGGTGGGCGATTACTGGGGCTATCTCTACGCCACGGTGGATGGCGAACCCGCGAATGCCTGGCCGAATCTGCCGGGCAATTTGAATAGTCAAGCCGCCGAAGCTGGTTACAAGACCTTGTACGCACCCGAGGCAGCAGACGGCGGGGGAGCGGTGCCGCACTGGGTGTTGATTCATCGGGCTGCTCAGCCTGGCGAACATGAAGTCTATTTGGAATTTTGGCGGGGTTGGGGGCAATCTCCCCTGCGCGCCATTGCCGTCGATCCGGTTGAAGCAGCCGGAGTACGCTGGCCCGCGGCGGCGTTGATCCTGGCGGGTTTGTGGGGACTGGCCCCCACTTTGCGTGTAGCGATTGCGTGGGAATGGCAACCAAGTCAAGTACGCGGACTTGCTACGCTGGCGCACTGGCGAGCCAAGGCCGAACCGGTGGCGTTGCCGCTGGCGCTACTCGGGTTGATCGGCGTGGCGGCGGCTGTCTTCTTGAGTCAATGGTGGCTCACACTGCTGGGCCTGCTCTTGATCGCTGGCGCGGGGGCACTGCGGCCAGTGTGGTGGCTGGCCGCCTTATTCTTTGGGTTACCCTTTTACTTCAGCTTTCCGCTGCCTGTTTGGCCCGGTCGCAACTTGGGTTTGATTGATATCGGCCTCGCGGGGGCGGTTGGGCTCGTCCTGCTCAACGGCTTGATTGGTTCTCCCCGGCGCGTCACCCCCCGCTGGGATTGGTGGCTGTTGCCAGCGCTGGCCAGTTGGGCCTTGCTGGCCGCCTTGGCCGCGGAGCATGTAGACGTGGCGCTGCGGGAATGGCGTACGGTCTTTCTGGTCGGGGCAATCTTTGCTTGGGCCTTGCCGCGCTTGCTCTACACAGATGCCGACCTCGATTGGCTACTCGGCGCGTGGCTGGCCGGTGGCACCGTGGTTGCCCTCGTGGGCTTGGGTCAGTACCTCAGCGGCAGCAATCTGATTAGCGCCGAGGGCGTGTGGCGAGTGCGGGCTTTTTATGGCTCACCCAACAATTTGGCCCTCTATGTCGAACGCACGTTGGCTGTGGTGCTGGCCTTGGCCCTCTTTCGCCCCACGGGTTGGGCGCGCGGTCTCGCCGCCCTGGCCATGTTGATCCAGGGTGCGGCGTTGTTGCTCACCTTTAGCAAAGGTGCTCTGTTATTGGGGCTCCCGGCGCTGTTGGCGACCTTGTGGCTGGGCGGGTGGTTTGTGCTGGGGCGGTTAGGCCAATCGCGACGTTTGTTGTGGGCGTTGGCCGCAATGGCTTTGCTGGTCGCTCTGGCGTTGATCCCCTTTCTCTCTACCGAGCGTTTTCAGCGATTGGTGGATTTTAGCCAAGGCACGGGCTTTTTGCGGCTCAACTTGTGGCGGAGCGCTCTGCAAATGGCGCTGGATCATCCAATCTTTGGCGTGGGGCCCGATAACTTCCTTTACGCCTACCGCAGCAGTTATCTCTTGCCCGCGGCGTGGCAGGAGCCGAATCTCAACCATCCCCACAACTGGCTGCTGGATTGGTGGACTCGGCTGGGCCTGCCTGGCTTGCTCTTGGCGTTATTGTGGCTGGGGGCCCTACTGGTGCGGTTGTGGCGTTCCGTACAGACTAGCCCGCGGCCGGTGTATCAGCTGGGGATTTTGGCGGCCAGTGTGGCAGGCCTGGCCCACGGCTTGATCGACGCCAGCTATGCCCTGCCCGATCTGATGCTGGTGTGGGTCTTCTTTGCGCAGCTGGCCGCGCTGTCCACCGTTACGGTAGGATCTGCGCGATCCCTTCCGCCAGAGTGATGCGATTCATCTCCCCGACCCACACATGGCGGATGACGCCATCGCCATCGATAAAGAAGGTGGTGGGCATGCCCCGGACGTTAAATTGCTCGCCAACGCTAAAATCTGGATCGAGCAATACTGGATAGGTCACGCCAAATTCTTCCAAGAAAGGCTGCACCAACCCTGCGCCTTCCCCCTCGTCGATCCCCAGAATGGTTACCCGCCCCACATACTGTTCGGCCGTAGCTTGCAGGGCGGGCATCTCACGGCGGCAGGGTTCACACCAGGTAGCCCAAAAATTGATCACCACCGGCGTGCCGCGCAGCGCCGAGAGCCGAACCTGCTGACCTTCGAGGTTGGAGAGGGTGAATTCGGGTGCCCCAAAGCCAACTGCGGGTTGCGGCTGGCGGGCGAGTGCCAAACTGTTGGCCGGCACTCGACTCTCCCAGACCCAGAAACCACCCGCCAGCAAAATTGTTACAAAAATCAGATACCAACGGTTCATATCAGCTAACTTTTGGATGCCACTCTATGCAACTTCCCAACTCGAGTGAAAAATGCCAGGGCGGTCGACCCGTTCATAGGTGTGGGCGCCGAAGAAATCCCGTTGCGCTTGGATCAAGTTGGCGGGCAGGCGGGCTGTGCGATAGCTATCATAATAGGCCAGGCTGGCACTAAAGGCTGGTGTGGGAATGCCCATGCCGATGGCCAATTGCAAGACGCGGCGCCAAGCCGGCAACCGTTCGCTCACGGCCTGGCCCAAATCAGCATCTAGCAGGAGATTGGGCAGGGCCGGATTGCGCACAAAGGCGTCGGTGATCCGGTTCAAGAAGCGAGCGCGGATGATGCACCCGGCGCGCCAGATTGCAGCTACTTCGCCCAAGTTGAGGTTGTAGCCATACTCATCGCTGGCGATGCGCAACATGGCCATCCCTTGGGCATAAGCGCTAATCTTGCTGGCATAGAGCGCTTGGCGCACATCGTTGATCAAGGCCGCCGCTTCGCCCTCATACTTAGATACGGTGCCGGCTGGCAACACCTCGGCGGCAGCCACCCGTTCACTTTTGAGCGCCGAAAGGATGCGCGCCTCGACTGCACTGTTGATCGTCGGAATCGGCGCACCGATGTCGAGCGAATCTTGCGTGGTCCATTTGCCAGTGCCTTTTTGCGCGGCCTTGTCCAACACCAAATCGACCAGCGGCTTGCCGGTCTCCTCATCGATCCGCCGGAAGATCGTGGCGGTGATCTCAATCAAAAAGCTGTCGAGTTCGCCCTGATTCCAATTGGCGAAGATTTCCGCCAAGTCCGCAGCTTGCAGACCGAGGGCTTGCTGCAAAATATCGTAGGCCTCAGCAATCAATTGCATGTCGCCATATTCGATGCCGTTGTGCACCAT
>CAZMRA010000277.1:0-6689 GCA_964568485.1 uncultured Caldilineaceae bacterium
GCCGCCGCAACGAAACGCTCATGCCACCGCAGGCCAACCATGCTTTTCGTCTGTGGAAGGCGGCCGGGTACCGAACTGGGTTGATCGGCAAGAATCACTGTTTTGAGCAGCCGGATGATCTGGCGCTCTTTGACATTTGGTGTGAGATTTCGCATGGCGGTCTGCCATCTGATGCCTCCACGCGCGGCATGGAATGGTTCCGCCCGGTGGCTGGGATCCACGCTGCCCACGAATTGCGCCATACCATGACGCCGCAGAATCCCCGTTTTGGCTATGCCGTGTCCGACTTCCCACTGGAAGATTATTCGACCGGGTTGGTTGCTGGGCAAACGGTGCGCTTCTTGGAACGCTATGGCCACGAACCATTTGCGCTCTGGGTCTCCTTCCCTGATCCGCACGAGCCATGGGTGGCGCCCCGCCAATATGCAGATCTGTTCCCCCCGGAGCGGATCGAGCTACCGCCTTGGCGCGCCGACGAATTTAGTGACCCGCGTGCGCCGGAACGCAACCGCGTGCTCTATCGCATGCTGGGCATGGCCAAGGATGACTTGGCCGATGTCTACGGCTTGTTAGCGGTCTATTATGGCATGGTGCGCTTTATCGACGATGGTTTGGGACAAATTCTCGACGCGTTGGAACGGCTGGGCTTACGCGAGAATACGATCGTCGTGTTTTGCTCTGATCACGGTGATTTTGCCGGTGAACATCAGATGCAATGTAAGGGTGGCGTCTTCTACGATGCATTGACGCGCGTCCCGCTGGTCATCTCCTGGCCTGGGCACTTGCCGACTGGGGTACGCGACCGCAGTATGGCCAACTTGGTCGATATTGTGCCCACGCTGCTCACCCTGCAAGGAATTGAGCCGCCGCGTTCCATGCATGGCCAACCGTTGCCGACGGTCACAGACGCGGTTCCGCGTATTGCCACCTTTTCTGAATATGGCGCGGGTGGGCCCCCCTTTCGCATGAGTGACTTAGAAACGCTGCCTCCGCCGTATGGCCGCCACACCTTGATCCAATCCTTGCGCTGGCGCGAGGCTGAAGGGCGGCGTAAAATGGTGCGCACAGCCGAATGGAAATATATCCATGATCCGTTGGGCGATCAAGACGAACTCTACGATCTCGTGAATGATCCCTGGGAATTGGAGAACGTCGTGGGTGATGCTCAACATCAGGGCGTTGTGGCTGAAATGCGTCTACACCTGGCCGATTGGTCGATCTGCACCGAAGATGCGCAGCCGGTGCCGCTCCCGGAATTGTGAGAGGCCGATTTGCCTCTCATCTCCTGCCCCCATCCACCACCTTCTATGCTATTGCTACGTCTAACGCCAGCGTTTCATCCCATTCAGGCATAACATCGCTGTATGCTGTTGGTAAATATAATACCTGTCCGAGTTCTGCCATCTTACTTGCCTTTGTAAGCCAATGTAATAACACTTGACACCCCCTAGGGCTTGGTATACAATATACAGAAGGATGACATACAAATGTCCAACTCCCTCGACCTGCAACCAGTTGAACAACGTACCTTAAGTGATGAAGCTGCAGACCGCATTCGGGTTGCCATTCGCAATGGCACACTGGCCCCGGGTACGCGGCTCATTGAGCGCGACCTGGCCGAACGGATGGGCATGAGCCGTATTCCCGTGCGCGAGGCGATTCAACGCCTCGTGGAAGAAGGGCTCATTCGCAAGCTGCCCCACCGAGGTGCCATAGTCTATATTCCAACTCGCGAAGAGATTGAGGAGATCTCTTCCTTGCGGATGGTCTTAGAGCGTTTTGTTGCTGAACGAGTGATCAGCCGTTGGTCAGGTGAACATGAGCAGGTGTTGCGCCAAATTGTGCAGGAGATGCGGGAAGCCGCGCTGCAGCGCGATCTGCAGCAGGTGGGCGCACTAGACTATCGCTTTCACTTGACCTTGTGGCAAATTGCGGAGCACCAGCTGTTGCTCGAGGTGATCTCTGGATTGCGTTCACGTATTAACCGCTTCTTGTATGAGGCCAATGATGCTTTGACTATGGCCGAACTGGATATGCACATTAGCGATCATGACAAGTTGATCGATATTGTGAAGAGTGGCGACCTCGCCGCTACGCAAGCTGCCTTTGTCAGGCATGTATCTGGTGCCAAAGATCGTATTTTGACCTATTGCAATTTACCGCTGTCCGGAGGAAACCATGACTGAACCAACCTTCCAATTAACCGAGCAACAGATTACCTTTTTCAAGACCTTTGGCTTTCTCAGCTTTCCAGGCTTGCTGGCCGACCGGGCCGCAGAGATTGATCGCGCCTTTGAAGCTGTCTGGGATGTGAAGGGTGGCGGCCACAACGGGCGAGTGCATGATGGGACTGCGCGTTCCTGTATCGTTCCGTTTATCGACCAGAGTGAAATCCTCTCTTCCTTGTTAGATGACCCGCGTATCTATGCGATTGCGAGTGGTCTGCTCGGCGATGATTTCAACTATATGGGCAGCGATGGTAACTACTATGTTGGTGACACGCGCTGGCACTCCGATGGTTGGCACAAAGATATTTTGCACATCAAACTGGCCTTTTACCTCGATCCGTTGACCGAGCAAACCGGCGCCCTGCGCGTCATTCCGGGGAGCCACCGCATCGGCGACACCTTTGCCGATGATCTGCAGAGCCAGATCCGCAAGAGCGACGAATTGTGGGGAAAAGAAGGGAATGCTGTGCCAGCCATTGCCCTCGAAACCAAACCGGGCGATCTGGTCTGCTTTAACCACAACACCAAACATGCCGCCTTTGGTGGTAATACCCACCGCCGCATGTTCACGATTAACCTCTGTCAGCGCTATCCGGAAGCAAAGTTGCAAGATCTGCGAGATTACATCAGCGGCGCTGCCCGTTTCTGGATCGACCGGGTTTACGGCGAGACCATGGTGCGCACCGCTAGCCCTCAGCGCCTGCGCCACCTCGAACAGGTGATGGCGAATGATGGTCACTTGGCGGAACTCTCGCGCAAAGCCCGCGAGACGATGCCAGAGCCATCGCGCGGCTAACGCTGATTTTCCACCTGAGGTTATTCATCTACCAACTCTGTTTATTTGCTAGACCTATCAAACGAGTAAAGCCCTCTCAAGGCTAGTTGTGTCGCCATGCTTGTCAATTCAGGCAGGGCGGCACAGCGACTTTGAGAGCCATACAAGAGAGCAAACGCAAGCATGCAACTTACACAAGAGCAAGTAAATCACTTCAATACGTTTGGCTACCTGATCATCCGCCAACTCTTTTCGCCAGAAGAAATTCAGCGCATTACCGAAGGCTTTGAGTGGTCGATCCAACATGCGGGTGGTGGCCAACAGCACGATGGCTCGAAGCGCACCATGTTCGGTGGACCGATTGAGCATACGCCAGAAATGTGTGCTATTCTGGATCATCCTTCAATTTTGGGGTTGATCGGTGGGGTGATCGGCGAAGACTTTAACTACTGCAGTGGTGATGGCAACTATTACACGGGCGACACCCGTTGGCATCCCGATGGCAACTGGGGTCAACTCTTCGCCGTGAAAGTCGCTTTTTACCTCGACCCGTTAACCGCCGACACAGGCGCACTGCGCGTGATCCCAGGGAGCCAAGATCCCGATCATTACATCCGCCGCGAGAAGATCAACGTCAATCAAGCCGAGGAATTGTTTGGGGTAGCCCCGCGTGATTTCCCCGGAAGCATTGCGCTGGAAACCCAGCCTGGTGATATCGTGATCTTCAATCATGATCTGTACCATGCCGCGTACGGCGGTAGCCATCGTCGCCGCATGTTCACGATGAACTGCACCCGCCGCGCCAAGACCGCGGAAGATTTTGACCTGGCTCGCCGCTATTTGAGTGTGCATTCGGCCGGGGGCGGCAACGTCAACACCGGCGCGGGGATGTTCTATCCGCTCATGATCGATACTGCCGATGAAAAACGCATGAAACATCTTGAGCAGCCAATTGAGATTCATGATGAGCTCTTCCCCCATTTGGCTCGGAAACGGTAAGCAGGGCTGGCTGTTGCTTGGTTAATATAGGTTGTAGTCAGAAAATTGTGCCAATTTTTCTGCTCCCGTTGTAACGAGCGTGATCTGACCATAACAAAATAGTTGTGTTTGGAAGGAATCTTGATGAGCACTATCTACTCGATGCCCATCACCTCCGTGGCTGATATGGAAAAACGGCAGGCTTGGCTCACGCCGCTGCTGTCCCGCGCATCCGAACTCCCGATCACCTTTACCCTCGATGGTGAACGGATTCGCGGTATTCCGCAGTCGTGGAACCCCACTGCAGTGCGTCGGCAGATCGACGCCAACTTGGTGGAGACTGTGTTTGAGGGAGTTGATCCGCGCAGTGGTTTACAACTGCGGGTGGAATGTACTGAATACTTGGATTATCCCGTGGTGGAATGGGTGGCCTGGTTGACAAATACTGGCTCAGCCGCTACACCAATCATTCGCGATCTGCTGGCCTTAGATGCAAGTTTCAGCGGTTCCTCGCCCACCCTCTATCACTGCAATGGCGACTTTTATAGCGAAACCGGCTATACGCCAGAGCTGACCGCTATTTCACCTGAAACCAAGCTCCAGTTTGTGCCGAATGGCGGCCGCCCTTGTGACGGCGCCTTCCCCTACTATCGTCTGAGCTTTGCCGAAGGTGGGATGTCGATCGCCATCGGTTGGCCGGCGCAGTGGGCGGCTACCTTCCAAGGTACTGCGGATGGCGTCGCAATTCAGGCTGGCCAGGAACGGCTCAATTCGCGACTGTTGCCTGGAGAACGCATCCGCACCCCGCGCATCAGCGTGCTGGCTTGGGCAGGCGACGATTCCCGGGCGATCAATCTGTGGCGGCGTTGGGTGTTGGCTCACGTGCTGCCGCGCCCCAATGGTCAGCCCTTGAAGCCGTTGCTGGCCGTTGCTGGCACCGACGAAGGGGAAGAGTTTACCGCCGCGACTACAGAAAATCAGGTGCATTTTATCGATCGCTTCCGCGAAGAGGGGATCAACTTTGACGTCTGGTGGATCGACGCTGGTTGGTATCCTTGCTACAACGACGAACAGGTGCGCCGCTGGACAGTCACCGGTACTTGGAAACCCGATCCCGAACGCTTCCCGGATGGCCTCAAACCGGTCTCGGATCATGTAGCTAAGGGTGGTGCATCGCTGTTGCTCTGGTTTGAGCCAGAGCGTGTCCGGCCCAAGACGCAATTAGATCTTGAGCATCCGGAATGGTTGCTGCGCAAGCCCGATAACGAGAACAGCCTGTTGAACCTGGGCAACCCGGAGTGCCGGCAATGGCTCACCGACCATGTCTGCGAGTTGATCCAAACCAATGGCATCAAGATCTATCGCCAGGACTTCAACTTCCCGCCCCTCGATTATTGGCGCTTAAACGATGCTGAAGATCGCCAGGGGATGAACGAGAACCTGCACGTTCAAGGCTATTTGCAATATTGGGATGATTTGCTGGCGCGCAATCCCGGTCTATGGATTGATTCCTGCTCGAGTGGTGGGCGACGGAATGATTTGGAAACGTTGCGCCGTTCGGTGCCGCTGCACTACACCGACTATGGATATGGGAACCACCCGGTGAAACTGGCCTTCCAGCGCACCATGTATGAGTGGATCCCTTACTACAAAGAGATGACGCTGGCCTGGGATCTGGAGGGCTATAACCGCTTCGATCATCAGATCGAGTCCTACAGCTACCACTGCAGCATGGTGCCCATGCTCTTCCCGTCGCTGGATATTCGCCGCTCCGATTATGATTTGGCGCTGGCTCGCAAGATGATCGAGGTTTGGCGCAAAGCTGCGGATCTGCTGCTTTATGGGGATTATTATCCGCATACGCCATTCCACAAGAGTGCAGAAGAATGGGTCGCCCGCCAGTTTGACTCTCCAGAGACCGGCCAGGGGTTGATCCAAGCGATCCGCTTGCCGAAAGCTGCGGCAGAAACATTCACCGTTTACCCGCAAGGCATTCGTCGCGAGGCAACCTATCGATTAGAAAACCCAGAAACTGGGGAAACTCAAACTGTGGCCGGGGACACCTTGGCGACTGCTGGGTTTACCTTTGCACTGCCGCCACGCAGTGGTGCACTCTGGATTTATCGATTGACTGACCTGTAGATTTCCTTTTAGCAGAGTTGGGCGTGTGCCCAATCGATTCGCCCAACTCTGTTAAAAAGTGCGTTCGTTGTAGAGCGGTCTATTAAAAGTTGTCGGATTCACCATTTGTTTTTCTCTCTTTTCTACACCTTATTCCATTAAGGAGAAGCCATGAATACCCGAGAATTTAGTCGCCGCCAGTTTTTGAAGTTCACTGCTGGGGCTGTCGGTGTGAGCGCACTCGCTGCTTGTATGCCTTCGGCACCAGCCGGGAATCAAGCTGATGCTGGCGAGGCGTCGGACGCGCCAGCCGCCCAGAGCCAATCTGGCGTGCTATGGGGGTTGCAATATGATCCGCATGTCGAGGCCTATAAGCGGCTTGCCGATCTGTTCCAGGAGCGCACTGGGGTCACCCTGTCGGTAGAGCCCCAACCCTGGCCGCTGGAGACCAAGCTGATTGCCGCGCTTTCCGCTGGTACACACCCGGATGTCATTTGTATCATGGGTAAGGTTCTCGCCCCGCTGCACATTCAGAAGGCCTTGATGCCGCTGAAGGAAAGTGTCTATGATGCCCAGGGTGTCAATCC
>CAZMRA010000278.1:0-6676 GCA_964568485.1 uncultured Caldilineaceae bacterium
CTGCCGACCAAGAAAAATATCCGGGTTTGAAATTCTATTTCGACTCGGTCAATCAAGCGAACTATTGGGGGCCGTTCATTCGCAATGAGATTCAAGCATTTGTGGAAGTGCAGTTCCAACGAATGCGCGAAGCGGTTTACCGCGGTGAGATGACTGGCGCGCAAGCCGCGGCACAATTGCAGGAGCAAGCCGAAAACGAGTGGCGCCAGGCCGGTTTTGGTTGATGCGCAGCAATCGCTGATAGGCCATAGACCATAGCGCTGTGAGCCGTGGTCTATGACCTACCGAGCCTCGTCTTCTCAAGGAGAACCGTATGACTGTGCTTGCGCGTGCGCGCCACCTCACTCGCACAGAGCGCCGTGAGATTCTCATTGGCTTGCTCTTTGCTTCCCCCTGGCTGATTGGCTTCTTAGCCTTTACCCTTTACCCGATCATTTCGTCGTTTTACTACAGCTTCACCCGTTACGATCTGCTGCGCCCACCGGCGTTTATCGGGATCGAAAATTACACGAATATCCTGCTTTTCGACCAAGACTTTCGCAAAGTTGCTTACAATACAGCTTGGTGGGTGATCTTTAGTACGCCCTTTGGGGTGTTGTCGGCATTTTTGATGGCGCTGCTGCTCAACACCAACATCATCGGGCGTTCATTCTTCCGCGCCATCTTCTTTTTCCCCTCGATTGTCCCGGTGGTCGTTTCGGCCTTTGTCTGGCTCTTTCTGCTCAATGTTCAATATGGGGCCATCAACGCGACCTTACAATCTTTGGGGCTTCCGATTGTGCCCTTTCTCTCCAACCCCGATTATGTTAAACCCACCCTCGTGGTGATCCACATGTGGGCGCAAGGTTCAGCGATGGTGATCTTCTTGGCTACGCTGCAAGATGTACCACGCTCACTTTATGAAGCAGCGATTGTGGATGGCGCCAGCGCGCTACGTCGCTTGTGGCACATCACCATTCCCATGGTTAGCCCGGTGATTCTCTTTAACTTGGTGATGAGTTTTATCAGCGGCTTTCAATACTTTACGCTGCCATGGTTACTGACACAAGGCGGGCCTAATCAGGCGACGGAATTCTATTCGCTCTTTCTCTACCGCAATGCTTTTGTCTACTTGCGCATGGGTAAGGCCAATGCGCTGGCCTGGTTACTCTTTGTCGTGATCATCTTCTTCACCTATCTACTGTTCCGGGCTTCGGGGCGCTTTGTCTTTTATGCCGGGTCGTCGCGCTGAGCGCTTCTCGTGAGGAAGGAGTTTGATAAGCAATGACTACTCAGACTGTAACACAAGCCAGCGCACCCCTAACTCGCAGTGAACGCGACCGCCGCTTGAGCAAATTGCGGGCCAAGGGCGTTAGCGGCTGGCTCGCGGAACTGGCAAAGTATGCCATCCTGATCATCCTTGGGTTCTCGTTTCTAATGCCCTTCTACTGGATGCTTTCTTCGGCGATCAAGAATGATAGCCAGGTCTACACCATCCCCCCGATTTGGTTCCCAGTACCCCAACATTGGAATAACTTCTGGGATGCTTGGAATAGTGAAAATTTCTGGCTATTTACCTATAATACCGTGGTGATGTATGCGATTCCCGCCACCATTGGCACGGTTTTGTCATCCGCCTTGGTGGCTTATTCGTTCTCGCGCCTTCGCTGGCTTGGGCGAGATGCGCTCTTTGGGCTCGTGCTGGCAACCCTGATGATCCCGGGCTGGGTGCGCTTAGTTCCACTGTTTATTATTTTCAAGCAAATCGGTTGGCTCAATACCTTTTTGCCCTTGGTGGTGCCGCACTTTCTGGGGAATGCCTTTTTTATCTTCCTGCTGCGCCAATTTTTCCTGGCGTTGCCGGTAGAACTTTCGGATGCAGCCCGCATCGACGGTGCCAATGAATTGCAGATCATGTTCCGCATCATCGTGCCGCTGTCGGTGCCCGCGCTCGCCGTGGTCGCACTATTCACCTTTATGGATGCGTGGAACGATTATCTGGGCCCGCTGATCTATGTCAACCAAGAGAACAAATGGGTCTTAGCCCTCGGGGTCCAACGGCTGCGCAGTGCGGTGGCCGAGATCGGCAATCGCCAGTTAGCCTATCCCTATTTGATGGCAGTAAGTTCATTGATCACGTTGCCGATTTTCCTTGCCTTTTTCTTCGCGCAACGGACCTTTATTGAAGGAATCTCTATCACAGGTTTGAAAGGTTAATCAACCCGAGCTATGAACATCTCGATCTGCTCCTACACATTTCATCAATTAACCGCAGCGGGCACGATGAATGCCTTTGGCTATTTGGAATCGATCAAATATCGCTATGGCCTCAACACCGCCGACTTTTGGCACGGTACCTTCGAGAGCTTAGAGGAAGACTATCTCGCCAAGATCAAAGAGGGCTTGGCCGAACGCAATCTTGCATTGGCCAATATCTGCATCGATCGTGCCCATATCTGGGCGGATGAGCCCGAAGTCCGCGAGAGCAACGCCAGAAATGCCGAGGCCAATCTGAAGGCGGCCGAATATCTAGGCGCGGCAACGGTACGCATCGACGCGGGCGGCGGCCGCGAAGAACGCGAATGGAACGAGCAACAATTTGATGCCATTGTCAGCCAATACAAAGTTTGGGCACAGCGCGCCTATGACAACGGCTATCGCATCGGGCCAGAAAATCACTGGGGCGCGGCCATGGTTCCCGCCAACCTCAAGCGTTTGTGCGAAGCAGTCGATCATCCCGGCTTTGGCCTTTTGCTCCACGCCGGGCGCTGGCACGCAGATGTCGATGGTGGGGATGAGCTGGTTGCACCGTGGGCCATCCATACCCCTTTCTCGCCCACCCTCAGCGAGGAGGCCCTGAGCCGCACCACAAATGCGCTGCGCCAAACAGGCTATCAGGGTGCTTATAGCGTTGAGGTCTCTACGCTCCGCTACAGCGAGCCAGCGTTAATCATCACCCGCTTGCAAGACATCGCCGAACAGTGGCGTCAGGCCGGATAACGCAGCACGGATTCATCCTCGCCCCAATTGCTCCGAGGGAGCTGCTCGATTGCGCTTCCTCGGAGATTTAATGAAAGCTACCCATGAAACCAATCAAAGTCGCCCTAGTGGGCTGTGGAGCCATTGCCAATGGCATGCATCTGCCTGGCTTGCAAAGTATGGCAGAGATGGGCAAAGTGCAGATCGTCGCGGTTGCCGATACCGTTGCTGAAAAAGCACACGCAGCCGCGGCCAAGTTTCAAATCCCCCACTACTATACCGATTTGGATCAGTTATTCGCTGAGGCTGACTTCGAGCTGTTGGTGAACACCACGGTGATCCCCAGCCATTTTGCCGTGAGTTTGGCCGCGCTGCGCGCAGGCAAGCATGTCTATACGCAAAAACCCATGGCCGCCACCGTAGACGAAGCCACCATCCTGATCGACGAGGCCACCAAACAGAATGTCCGGCTCTCCTCTGCACCGGAGCACCGCGTCCGCCCGGTGATTGTCGAGATCAAGCAACTAGTCGAACAAGGGGCCATTGGTCGGGTTAACTTTGCCCGAGTCCGCAGTTCACACGGCGGGCCCGAGAAGCACTTTATCGCTAGCGCCCCACGCGATTCCACATGGTTCTACAAGCCCGGCTCCGACCCAATTCTGGATATGGGCGTCCATGGTCTCAGCCAGATCACCAGTATTTTGGGGCCCGTGAAGCAAATTGCCGCGATGTCGGGGCGTACGTTGCCCGTCCGCTATATGGTCGAAGGCGGACCATATGGCGGCAAGCGCATCGATGTAGAGATCGATGATAATTCGCTGCTCTTGCTCGACTTTGGCGATGCCTGTTTTGCCTTTTTGGATGCCACCTATTGCATGGAGGCCTCGCTGGCGCCCCGTTTGGAGATTTACGGCAGCGAAGGGACAATTGCGTTGATGGATACCCGTGCGGACGAACCACCCGATCTGCGCCTGTATCAATCCAAGAGCAAAAGCTGGACGCCAATCGAGGTACCGCCGACGCCCCCGGTGAGAGATTTGGGTGTGCTCCACTTGGTGGATGCCATTCTGGAGAACAAGCCCCATCTGCTCACGGGCGAACATGGCCGGCACTTGCTCGAAATCATGACCCAAGCGCCTTTGGCAGCAGCTGCCGGGCGCACAGTAACCCTAGAAACGACCTTTTGAAATGAATGTGCTTGTTACAGGTGGCAGTGGCCGGGTCGGGCGCTATGTGAGCGCAGCGCTGGCCGCCGCGGGCCACGAGGTGACCAATCTCGATCTGGTTGCGCCACCCACGCCGCTATCGGCCAACTTTTTGCGCGTCGATCTGACCAACGCGGGGGAGATCTATCAAGCCATTGGCCACGCTCGCCCGCAAGCGGTGATTCACTTGGGCGCTTGGCCCAACGCAGGCCTCGTCCCCGATAGCCGTACCTACGGCGAAAATGTGCAAGGGACCTTCAACATCTTGCAGGCCAGCGCCGATTTTGGGGTGCGGCGGGTGATTCTCGCCTCGACCAACCAGATCTACGGGTTTGCAAGTGCGCCGCCGCTCTATGCCCCGGTGGATGAAGCCCATCCGCCGCGTCCGGTCAATAGTTATGCGCTTTCCAAGCTGGCCGCGGAGCAGGCTGGAGACTATTTTGTCCGCAATTATGGGATGACGGTGTTGGCTTTTCGGCTGATGGGTGTGCGCACGCCCGCACAATTGCCAGCCGAGATCGGGCACATGCGCCAGCATCCAGAGAGTGGCGCCGCCTTGCTGTGGACCCGCACTGATGCCCGCGACGCAGGATTGGCTTGTCGGCTAGCCATCGAGGCTGCCGATCCGCCGTCGGGAGCATACAACATCACCGGGCCGCGTGTGGTCTTATCTACGCCAACCGCCGAGTTGATCGAACGCTATTTTGGCGCTCAGACCGAGTTACGCGGCCTGAGCCATGACTATGCCTCGCCACTGAGTTGCGCCAAGGCCGAAGCCGCTTTTGGCTATCGGCCCCAATTCGCGTGGACGGAGGACGATCACTTTCCCGAATAAGTAGCTATTGGTCCTTTTGATTGCGTTGCGCCATGCCGGACCCTATCGCCACGCCGATCGCCATGCCGATACCAATACCTAGGGCTAAATTGTCCATAATCAGCCCAAGCGAAGTCCCAATGGCCACGCCGATGGCAATGCCCACACCAAGCGATGGATTGTTCTTGGGTTGATTTTCTGGTTGTTCATCCATCAGATTGCTTGCTCCTTTGATCTGCTTACCCACCCTAACTTGGGGAAGCAGACCAGATATACTCATAAATAGTCAACAACTCTTCATCCTGGAAGGCGGCATCATAACTCTTCCAGGGCATGAGCTCAGGATTGAGGGTACGCCCGTACGGGGTAACACCAGTACGCATGGTGGCCAAAAATTGTTCGGCATTCCAGTTACCCTGCTGGATCAAACTAATCAAGTTGGGACCGATCGGAAGAAATTGGGAAGTGCCGCCTTGTAAATCCGCACCATGACATTCGCGGCAGCCAGCCAGCTCGATGAGATAATCGCCATGTTCGAGCGCATCAGCAAGCGGGGGCGTGGCAATCGGCTGGGTGATGGCGGGTTGAGGGCTCATCGGCAAAAAACCTGCGCCAACCATCAACAGCCCCAATAGATTCAATTCATTGGCTGGTGTCGGGTTATCAACCGCAGGCTGGCTGCGCAAATAGGCCACCAGGGCCTGCACGTCCTCATCACTCATCGCTCGGTATTGATCGGAGGGCATCAGGATCAAGCCACGACCGCTCTGATGCACGCCTTCGCGAATGGCCCGAATGATCTCACCATCACTCCAATTACGCAATTCTCCGGCTGGGGTCAAGTTGGGCACGACCAAGACGCCGAAGCCAGCTAGGTCATTATGATGGCCACCAGCGAGGGGCAGGGTTCGATCACTGGCATGGCAGCCGGCGCACAACTGGGCAAGCTGCTCACCGCGCTCCACTTGCTCTGGTGTGTCAGCCACCTGAATCTCTGGCACGGGATTGGTCTTGGGTCCATAAATGCGCCACAAACCAATGGTCGCCACCCCAGCCACGAGCACACATAACAGGGTCAGCAAGCCCCCCAAAATCGTGCCCGACCATTTGGGCAATCGCCGCGGGGATCGCCAGGCTCGTCTCGTCAGTAACCCGGTACCAATGGCAATCAACAGGACCAGTATGATGCTCAATATTGCTTGGATCATCTTCGTTCCTCATCACGTCTACGCGGGGTGTTCTAATTGCTTTACGTTCCAAACCGCTGAATGGGTGCAAGCATCTGGCATTTTGCAGATTGCCCCGCTCTTGTTATGATTGCACCAATTCCCTCACTCCCTATCCAATAAAACGCATAGAGGAATCAATTAAGATGAAGATTGCCAGTATTAGCGTCAAGACCTTTCGCTATCTCAGCAATACAGTGCGCGATTCCGAAGGTCACGGTCATCCCCTCACCCCCGGCGAATCCCCCAAAGAAGCGACCCAATCGCTGGTGACCATCACGACTGATGACGGTGTTTCGGGCTATGCCTTTGGCAGTTTGCCCAAAGCGCCGCTCGAAAATGCCGTCAAGCCAGCTGTTTTGGGTAAAGATCCTTTCTATCGTGAAAAAATCTGGCACGAACTCAAAGAGCGCCAACGCCTCAACCTGGCGACCTTGGCTGATCGAATCTTGACGGTGGTGGATCTGGCGCTG
>CAZMRA010000279.1:0-6647 GCA_964568485.1 uncultured Caldilineaceae bacterium
TGACGCCAAGACCTCGCGCTGATCGTAGATCGCCCAGGTGTCATCAGCGAACTTATAGAGGGCATCTTGAGCACCGAGCCAAACCGTACCCGCCTTATCAACCACCATGCGGCGGATTTGATTGGTTTCGAGCGGGCTGGTTGCTTCGTCGAAGAATTGGGGTTCGCTCTCGGCAGGCAATACCGAAATGCCCAACCCCGAAGAGACCCAAATCTCTTCCTGATCACCGACTACGGTCATGGCTTCAACTAGGTTATTCTGCAAGCCATCATTTTGGCCGATGTACCGCCAGGTCTCCGCATTCGCATCAAATAGATCTAGGCCATGTTGTTTGTAGCCCACCACAAAAAAGCGATTTTCCGCATCGCAATAGAGCGCCGTGACATCATCAAAGCTCATGCCGCTGTTGCTGCTGTTCAATACGCGCCATTGATCGGTCTGATTATCAAAAATCTGTAGCCCGGCTTCACTGCCAAAGACGATGCCAAACCCGCGCAATGGGCAGTTGATCACCGAGGTAGTACGGTTGGCGGCGAGACCGTCGAGCGTCGTATATTTGGTGTAGGTACCGTTGTTTTTATTCCAAGCAATGACCCCGCCATCGGTGGCGACCCAGATCGTATTGAGCGCAGCGGTGACACCATTGGCAACATTGGCATTGCTATAGACCTGCCAGGCGGCATCGCTCGTGGATTGGGTACCGACTGTTCTCGTCGCCAGGGGCGGAATCGTCGTTCCCGTTGTGGAGCGGCGTGTCTGCGTGGTGGTCGGGGTTGCGATCAAAGCAGCGAGACCGGAGGGAGTTTGGGTAGCAGCAACCGTGGGCGTGAAAAATGTCACTGACCCTAGTATCGCCTCGAATTCCGTCAGATTTACCATCTGCTCCGATGCTGTGACGAAGCCGCTCATCGCAAACCATTGATCCCTGGCTGGCTGAGCAACGACGATCCAACCAGCGGGCTCTGCTGCCGCTGTTGCATCCGTTGCCTCAAAGCGCAGCGCTTCCTCCCCGGCTACGGTAATCGTCACTGGCTCGCCCAAGATCAAACTCTGCTCATCCGCCAATTCCGCCGCCAACACTAGCCCGTCGATCGTGCCCGCCCCGCCCATGAGCTGGAATTGCATGCCATCCGTACTGGAAGACGCGGGGCTGAGCGTAACCATCTCCTGTGAGATCTCAACCGTTTGGTCAGCCAGCGGCTGGAACCTGAAACCACCCACCCCGATCCGTTGGGGATTGCCCAGCGCCACCGTCGGCACAGGTGTGCGAGTTGGTGTTGGCGATGGAGACGACGTTGAGGACGGTGATGGCTGGAGCGTCGGCGTTGCTACAGCAACGATCGTCTGACGAGGGCGCGGTTGCTCCGCACCGAGTGGATTGCTCGTCCAAACCAAACGAACCACACCAATCAGGGCGAGCAACAAGAAAATGGTAACGATGCCCCAAATCAGGCGAAATGTTGACGAATGAAATTCTGCCGGCTTCTTCATACCCGCGACTTCGATGGGTAATAAGAACCTATCCTGAAGCTGGGTGCAGTACCCGAATCTTGCCGTATAAACGAGGCACGGCACATTGTTTCAGGATAGGTTCTAAGTATCTTTATGCGCAGTGTATCACGCGTTGCCGGGGAGAACAAGTAAATTGGAAAAATGGATTTGGCTATGCAAGCTGAGCGACCAGCACTTCCCGCTGCTTGATCACCCGATCCACACGGTGGCCCATGTGGTCGTAAGGCGGAGAAGTGCGCACGCGGAACGGACTGCTGCGCTCAACGCTCTCAATCATCGCAGGGCGGGGAAAGCGGGTGGCATCCCAACTAAAGACGAGCGCACCGCCGGGCAGCAACATCTTGGCCCACACTGGCAAACCTCGGGTTAACAAATCGACCAGTGGACCGTTGTGTTGAATACCATAAGGAAGATCGGTGACGATCAGATGGGGCTTGAAGCCGGGCAACAAACCAGCGGCTTGTGCGGTGTCGCCCGAGGCGAGGATGCACGTCTGCGGCGGCTTGCCCAGTGCGCATACCCAACGTCGCCCCAATTTTTTGAAGCGTTCTTCTTTGATCTGGCAAGCGATCCGGGCTTCGCGCAAAAAGTCGCGCAGAAAGGCCACTGTGCTCTGCACATCTTGCTCACTCTGTTCGACGCCAGCGACCGTCGCGCCCAAGATCAGGCCAGTGAACAGGGTCGTACCGCCACCCGCCAGTGGATCCAGCAAGCGCAGCGCCGACCAAGGCTGATCGGCAAAATTGCTGCTAAAACGAGCGAGGTTGCAGAGAAAATGGGTGAACAGTTCGTTAGTTTTACCCCGATAACGGCGCGCACTAACTAGTTCTGTCGGCAGTATCGGGACAAAACGGCCTTCGAGCGGGCGCAACAACGGCCCGGGGATGTCGCCAATCTGGTCGAACCATTCATAAAAGGCAGGAAGCGTCGCCAGGGCACCTAGTTCATAGCGCTGCTCAACCGTCGGCAAGGTGGGCATCGCAAAACGAACATAGGCTTGCCCGGCCAGCGTAATCGATTGCAGATTACTGATTGCGCTGGCCAAGGGGCTGACTTGTAATTCTAACGGCGCAAGTTGTACAGCGAGATCGGTATATTGGGTACTGCGCTGCGGCGCAATTTGGGCCAAGAGCGTCGGCATACAACAATCGTCAAGCTAATCTCGTTTAACCAATCCCCGCCGTTGATAGACCTCAGCGGCTTCACGGACCCAAGCTGCATTCAGTGGCGCGTCATAAGTTTCAGCCAATGTTTGCGCCATGGCCAACAACTCCGCATAGGTCGAACGCCCAGGACGCAGCACCGTGTACATGCGCAACAATTCTTCATTCGGCACAGCAGTCAACTCGGCAGCACGCAACAAGTTCTTTGCCAGTTGCGGAAAACCAGATTGCTCGGCAACGCGGGCCTGCGCACGTAAAGTTTCAGCGTGGACTTGCAAATCGGCAGCGGTCAACTCGCCCGCCACCGCAGCGTCCAGCGTAACGTCATCCAATTTGCGGCCACTGGCAGCCTGTAACTCTTCCGCCGCATGGTCGAGCAGAGGGTATTGAGGATTTGATATTGACATAATCCATTATCTCAAAACGGTAAGCGTGAAATGTGATGCGTGAATCAAGAAATTTGGTACTTCACACGCTACACATCCGGCTCCCAGTCGAAGAACAACTCGGTCGGAGGTTTGTCTTGGATCTGCTCAGTTTCGCGGCGATGCAACAATGCAGTCTTGACGATCAAGCGCAGCCGGGCCCAATTGTCGATCTTCACGGCCACCGGCTTGACCGGCAACTCCTGTGCATAACGGGCAGCGTTACGCCCCATGGCTTCGTAATGCTCCAGGGTGAGGCTCGGCGATTGCGGGAACAATTCGAGATTGTTGAGCCGCGCCAACCCTCGTTTGTGGATCACCGCGGTGCCGCGCGATTGCAAACCAATCGCAATCCCCGAACCGCTCAAGTTGGCACCGATATGCCCAATCGCCGCACAGTCTGAACTTTCGTGTACCTTGACCACGCGGGCGATCATGCCCTCGCTGGCAATGCCCGTAAGGATTGCTTTGAGCACATCTTCGTGTTCCAGGCCATTGATGGTGCGCGTCAGTGCGTCGTTAAAGGCGGGACCAACCGCCACGATCACCTCGCGGCGCGTGCCCGGCTTAATGGTAGTCAACTCAACCAGTTTATTACTCGGCTCACCGATCTGCGGATCGATAAAATCACGCGGCGATTTGGCTTGAGGAATCGCTTGGATCTCATCCCAGCGGCCATTTTCTACGCGATAGCCCGTGCCGGGGCCGGTGTAATCATTAACATCGTTGATGCCGCTGAGCACATGGAAATTCTGGTCGAAGATCGCCGATGGTTGCAGATAATCGGCCGCAACGCGCTGTCGCCCCATCTCCAGCAGATTCTGAGCTGTGGTCTCAAAGCCGGCCTTGTGCAATGCCTGGATGATGGTGAGCATGTCTTGCTCGCCGGCCAAAAATTGATCCGCTGCGGCCAGGTCAGCAATAATGTCGCGCTCGGGCATGTCCTCACTGCTGTGGGCCAATACTGCGGCTTCGACTTCTTCATCAGTGATCGGCGGGAAGCCCAACTCAGCATAGACCGCTTGGATCGCCTGTGCAGCCGTGCGCCGCACCTCCAACGCCTGCTCTTCCGTGATCGGTCGCAGACCGGCATCCACCTGCATATCGCGCTGCAGCACGTTATAATCGTCCAGATCCTCAGCGTCGAAATTGCCCCCGCCAAAGAGATTATCACGCTTGGGCATGACGCTATACCCAGAATGGACAAAATCGGTGCCAGGAATAAACTGCAGCATCAATTTGGCGGTCTTGCGGATCTGCGAGTGCGAGGCCAAGGCGTCATTGCCCGAGGCACATTCCAGCCCCAGCATCGAAGCCAGCAAATTTTCGGCCAGCACGGCACGCACGCCTCCAGGGAGGGCTTCGGGTAAGGCAATACAAGAGATCGAGCCGTTTTGCACGCCCTGGCTACCTGCACCACGCACCACCAGCAGACAACGCGCCTCCAAATAGAGCATCGACTTCTGCTCAGCATTGCCCATCAACGCTTCGGAGCCAGTACCCGACGTAAAGCGCACTTTGATCCCGCGTGAGGCATAGGCCGCGCCCAAAAACGCCTTCGACCAGGGCGTGTCATCGCCATCCACAAAGGTACGCTCGGTACCATAGATCGACAGCGTCTCGGCGTAGGTGGTCAACCCTTTCATCGCCAGCTTGAGCCCCAACGCCTCCTCGACCGCACACTGGGTCAGCACGCCGCCGCGGCCGGTCTGGGTACCGATCAAAACCGCCAGCGCATTGAAGGGCGCGTTGCGGGCCACCCGCACCGTTGTCTCGACTTCGGCAAAACCGCGCAAAGCAGCTTCGGCGGCGTCGGCAGCCAATAAGGCGGGATGTTCGCGCCAGTTTGTCACATGCGCTTGATTGGCCGGCGTGCGCCGCACCCGCATCTTGGCCAGGCCATTCATCATCTCCAGCACATTCATATGGCGGATGATGTCACACAACTTGGCCGGCGTGCAGCCATCAACCAATCGCCGCACCTCGCGCTGGGTTACGTTGATGTCGGTCAACATGCGAGCGATCTGTCGCGAAGGCGTGGACATAGCTTCCGCAGCCACGGCCAGATTCAATGCATGGTCAGCGATAAAGAGGTCGAGCGTATCAAAATCGGCCCGCGCCTTACCATCCATCTCAGCAACATAGGGGCCACCTGGACCTTGCTCGATGCGTAAACTCGGCTGCGGGTCATAGGGGCTGTCGACGACGACCAGGCCAGCTTCGGGCCAGGGCTCGACAAAAGTCTCTTGGTTGATCTCGCGCTCGGCGAGGGCGGCAAAACGTTTGGAATGCATGGCTAAACTCGCAAACTACTCAGGAATCTCAACAAATCTCCATAAATCCCTGAACGTCTCCAACGACGTGGAGATTCAAGAGATTTATAGAGATTAGGCGGTTCAGTATATCACACCGTAGGCAGACCAGCCAGGGCAAAGGAGTCGTCCTCTGGTTCATAACCGAGGATTTCGCGGGTGTCGGTGAGATCCATGCGCTTCCAGCGATTGTTGCTGACCCCGTGAAAGACGCCAAACATGAGATCGTCCCGTGCCTCGACAGCCTTGGTAACCAATTGTGTCAGATCTTCCATGGTGATGATCAGGTCGATATATTCGTGGCGCACATCGTAGCGATTGTCGTAGTTCGGATCTTGGCCAGGGCGATACGAAACTGCGGCAAAGCGCAGACAGAGCGACGAGAGCTTGTGCGCATTTGAATAGTAGCGCGCCAGGGCCTCGCCCCAACACTTGGTCGCCCCATAGAGGTTGATCGGGTTCACCGGCATCGATGTGTTAACCTGCTGATCGGGCGGATAGCCGAAGACAGCGTTGATGCTGCTGGCAAAGATGATCCGCCGACAGCCCGCCTGGTGCGCCGATTCAAAGGCATTATAGGCACCGATCACATTGCTGGGTAGCAGCGTGGTCCATGTTGCTTCCATGCTCGGGTCAGCGCCCAGATGCACAACGGTATCGACCCCTTCACACAGCGCCCGAATCGCGGCGAAGTCTGAGAGTTCAGCTTTGACAAAGGGAAATCCGAATGTTTCTTTCGGCTCGTTGACATCGGTCAACACAAGGTCATACTTGTCTTTCCACTGATTGGTCAAAAACGAGCCGATCCGCCCGGCCGCGCCGGTGAGTAAAATTTTGCGTTTCATGAGACGTGATCCCTTCAATAGAATTTGTTTGGACTGTCCGATGAGAACCGTCAAACGGGACGCATAAAGCGTCTAAGCCGTTTGACGGTTTATGCTTATTTACCAGTCAATCGCTGCGCCATCATCTGGATGGAAGGCCTCTGGATTGCGCCAATCGTGGCCGATCTTGTCAGCCAGGGCTTCTTCGTCCAGCTCGATGCCGAGACCTGGCTTGGTTGGCAATTCGAGATAACCATCCTTGAACTTGAAGGGCTCTTTCAAGTAGCCTTCGCCAAAGGTGGTGTGCTCTTGCGCCAAGAAATTGGGGATCGAAGCATCGACGTGCAGACCTGCGGCCAACGAGATTGGACCGAGCGGACAGTGCGGCGCGATCCCAGCGTAGTAGGCTTC
>CAZMRA010000280.1:0-6619 GCA_964568485.1 uncultured Caldilineaceae bacterium
GCATCTGCGCCCATTATGGCAGCCAGCCGCGGCTGATCGCCGCCAGTGCCACCATTGCCAATCCGCAACAGCTGGCCGAATGGTTGTGGGAGCGCCCGGTCAACGTGATCGGTGAGAGCGGCGCGCCACGCGGCGAAAAGCACATTTTCTTCTACAACCCACCCCTGGTCGATCCAGAACAGGGAGTGCGGCGGAGCAGTGTGCTCGAAGCAGAAGCATTGGCTGCCCGGCTGGTCTTGTCGGGTGTGCAGACCATCGTCTTCGCCCGAGCACGCGTCACCACCGAATTGTTGCTGACCTACCTGCGCGACCGTCTGCAGCATGTCGCCTCCCAAGCACCTGCGCACTCGCCGATGGTAGATCCGCAAACCGGGGTGCGCGGCTATCGCGGCGGCTACTTACCCACGGAGCGGCGGGACATCGAAGCGGGATTGCGTGCTGGCACGGTGCGGGCCGTCGTCGCCACCAATGCGCTCGAATTAGGCATTGACATTGGCCAACTGCAAGCCGCGGTCCTCTGTGGCTACCCCGGCAGCATTGCCAGTGCCTGGCAACAGATGGGGCGTGCCGGTCGTGAGATCTCTGAAGCCGACCCGACGGTGAGTGCGGTGGCGTTTCTCATTGCAACTGCTGGCGCGCTGGATCAATATGTGATTCGCCATCCGGAATTTCTCTTTGAGCAAACGCCCGAACAAGCTTTGATCAATCCCGACAACTTGATGATTTTGGTGGATCATCTGCGCTGTGCCGTCTTTGAGCTGCCCTTCCGCGCGGGCGAGAGCTTCGGCGCCAGTCCGTTCACCGCGGATGTGTTGCAATTGCTCGCCGAGCAGCAGGATGTGCAGCTCCAAGGCGGACGCTGGTTCTGGAGTGGCGAGGGCTATCCTGCCCGGCGGATCAGCTTGCGTACCACTGGCAACGACAATGTAATCATCCAACTGGCAGGGCCGAACGCTACCGTGATTGGCGCCATTGAGCGGGCCAGTGCTCCGCAGTTGCTGCACGAAGGCGCGATCTACCTGCATGAGGGCCAAAGTCATCGCGTCGAGCAGCTGGATCTGACGCAGAATGTGGCGGTGGTTAGTCCAGTCATGGTGGATTATTACACCCAAGCCAGCGCCGATACGCAGATCGAGGTACTCGCCACGCACGAGGAACGCAGCACGCCTCATCTGCGCATCGCCTATGGCGATCTACTGGTTCAGTCGCAGGTGGTTGGTTTTCGGCGCATCCGCCGCTATACCCACGAACATCTGGGCACCTATCCGCTGGACTATCCGCCCGAGGTGAGCGAAACGAGCGGGTATTGGTTCGGCATTTTGCCCGAAGCGCAGCGGCAGTTGGAAGCTGCCGGGCTTTGGTATGATTCGCTCAACGATTATGGTCCTAACTGGCAAGAGCAGCGGGAGCGAGTGCGCCAGCGGGATGGTTATCGCTGCGCCCAATGTCGCTCGCCGGAGCCGCCCGGTCGGCAACACGATGTGCATCATCTCGTGCCGTTTCGCACCTTTGGCTACGTGCCAGGCTTGAATGAGAATTATCTGTTGGCCAACCGCCTCGAGAATTTGACCCTCCTCTGCCGGAGTTGCCATCGTCGAGCCGAGACAGCGGGGCAGATCCACACAGGCTTGGATGGGCTGTCCTATGCTCTGAGCAATCTCGCACCGCTCTACTTGATGTGCGATCCGCGCGATCTGGGGCTGAGTGTCGTGCGGGTCGAACGAGCCACCAATGCACAGGCAGAACCAGACTTACCGACCATCTATCTCTACGAGCAAGCCATTGCTGGCTTGGGCTTTGCGGCCCGTCTCTATGAACTGCACGATCAGCTGTTACTCGCGGCCCGTGAATTGATCAGCACCTGTCGCTGCCAAGGGGGGTGCCCGGGCTGTGTTGGCCCCATTTTGGAACATCCGACTGGCCAATTGCCCACCAAGCAACTCACGCTTGCGCTGCTCAATGTCTTGATCGAAGGCCGCCTCGCCCCTGCGCCGCCGGTCACCGGCGATGTCGAATTCTGGTAGCCGATGGGCGGGTGCTAATAGTCGCTTGACGCAGTGTCCCGCTACATGATAGCCTTCGCTTGTATCTTGTGTTGAGCAATCCACAACCATTTGTGAAGCGATAGCATGTCTACTCAATCCCAATCCGCTGTACGTCCACGCATTCTTGTTTGTGATCCAATTCATCCCGATGGCATTGCTCTTCTCCAACAACACGCGGATGTGGATGTGATCGGCGAACCCGCGCTGACAACCGCCGAGCTGATCGAACGGATCGGCGCTTACACCGCGGTGATCAATCGCAGCCGCACGGCGTTGCCCGCGGCGGTGATCGAACAAGGCCATCAGCTGCGGGTCATTGGCCGTGCCGGGGTCGGGCTGGATAACATCGATCTAGCGGCGGCCGAAGCACGTGGCATTGAAGTGATCAACACGCCGGATACCACGTCCGTCTCGGTGGCTGAGCATACGCTGGCCTTGATGTTGGCCTTGGTGCGCCGCTTGCGTTACGCCTCGCAAAGTCTGATCGCTGGGCGCTGGGAGAAAAACCGCATCGAAGGGGTCGAGTTGGCGGGCAAAACGTTGGGCATCATCGGTTTTGGGCGCATTGGTCGCGAAGTGGCCAAACGGGCCAAAGCCTTTGGCATGCACGTGTTGGTCAATCAAACCCGCTTCACGCCGGAGCTGGCGCAAGCTTGGCAAGTGGAACAAGTGGATCTGGGCGAGTTGCTGCGTCGATCGGATTTTGTCTCGCTGCATGTGCCGCTGCGTCCCTCCAACGTGGGCTTGATCGGTGCCGGCGAATTGGCGCTGATGAAGCCTACCGCCTATTTGATCAACACTGCGCGCGGGGGCATTGTCGATGAAGAGGCGCTGCTGGCGGCGCTCGACCAGGGGCGCTTGGCTGGGGCCGGGTTGGATGTCTTTGTCGGTGAGCCGAAACCGAATCCGCGTTTGTTGGCGCACGAACGCGTGCTCGCCACGCCGCACATCGGGGCTAACACTGCGGATGCGCAACGCCGCGCCGCCTTGACCATTGCCGAAGCGGTGATCAACGTGTTGAAACGGCAGCGCGTGGCCGAAACCCTGTCACTGCGCGTGGTGCCGATCGAGCAATTGTTGCCTCACGAAGCCCATAATCCTTTGCGCGTCCAACGACTAGCCGAGCGGATCGTCGCCGATGGTGTAGTCACCAATCCGCCGGTGGTGGCGCAATTAGACGCCGACCGCTATGTGATCCTCGACGGGGCCACGCGGGTTACCGCACTGCGCCAGCTGGGCTATCCCCATTTGGTGGTGCAACTGGCGGATCCGGCCCGCGAGCAGGTGCAGCTTTTTACGTGGTTTCATGCGTTGCGGGGCTGCAGCAGCGCCGAATTGGTGGCCCTGGCGCGCAATACGGCCGGGCTGCGGGTATCCGAAATGGCGCCGACGCAGTTGGCGCGGGCGTTATGGGAGCGCGGCGCGCTGGGCTATCTGATCACAGCGGAGGGGCAAGGGCTGTTGTTGGAAGCCGATCCCCAGGCGCTTGATGATGAGGATGCCTGGATCCAGCCGCTGACCGATTTGGTGGATAACTATGGTCGCCTGTGCGAAGTGGAGCGCACGCTGAGCAACGATCTGGCCGAGCTGCGCAGCCAATACCCCGACCTGGCCGGGCTGGTCGTCTTTCCGCAATTTGCCATTGAAATTGTCTTGAAGCTGGTGGGGCGTGGGCGGCTGTTGCCAGCGGGCATTACGCGCTTTGTGGTGGCGGGCCGTATTTTGCGTCTCAATGTGCCGCTGGCGGTGCTGGCCTCTGACGAGAGCTTAGAACAAAAGCGCGATTGGCTGGATCGCTTGATCCAAGCCAAATTGGCCGAGCGCAGTGTGCGCTACTATCAAGAGCCAGTGCTCCTATTGGACGAATAACAGGCGTTCAACTCCAGACTTCGCGCAGATTTTCCCAGAGAATAAAGGCCCCAGTCGTCAACACTGCTAGAATCACCAATTGCCAGAAATATTCGTAAACAATCACCAAACTGCCCACAATACTCAGGGCAACGGTTAAGCTAGCGATCAAGCGGGTGAGCTGGCCCCGAAATCCTGCTTCGATCAAGGTGAACATCGCAATGGCCGCAGCCGATCCCCAGAAAAGGTGCTCGCGGCCGAAGACAAACAGGCCCACCATCACCACCATCATCAAGCCAATACTGAGCGCCGCCCACAATTCGGCTAAGCGACTAAAGCGCAAACGGGCCGCCGAAGCTGGCCGGTGCGCACGCCGCAGATGAGCGCGCATCGGCCCTGGATTGCCATTCTCTGCCTGCTGCGCGTAATAGTCGAGCGCATCCAACAGCAGTTGCCCATTGGCTACCTGACGGCGCAACTCGTCCACTTCTTGCGTGAGCCGCGCAATTTGCTCTTGCACTTCGGTATAGAGTTGATAGAGATGGGGCTGCGAGCGCATGGCCGTCGCTTGTACGCCCAGCCCTTGCAATTCGTTGCTTTTGGTGTGGATCTCTTGCCAGAGATGTTGCTGGTGGGCGCGCACACTACTCTGCTCAATTTGCAATTGATGGAGCAAGCTATCGGATGGGGGGACTTTGTCCAAACCTGCCCAGCCTAGTGGATCGTACCAAGAGCGGCGCACGCTGCCATCGCGATTGTACATCGGGCCGGCCGGGGCATCTTCACCGGCAAAGGGATCGTGCGTGAAGAGCCCCCACAACCCGCGGTATTGCGAGATCCACGGCGGTGGTGGCTCGATCAGGCAAGGCTCACTCCAAGCAGCGTCTTGCCCAGGACCAATCGAAAAGCCATCCCCGCGGGCATAATCCACAAAGGGGATGCGGAAAATGTGGGCGATGTTTTCGGTCGAATCGCTGTTGCTTTGCTCGGTATATTGGCGCAATTGATGCCGCCAGAAGCGCAATAAGCGATCGGTAAATCGCCCCAGTGGCGCTAGAAAAGGCAGCTCGATCTCGGTGAGATATTCGCCCGGCTGAAAGTAACCCGCATGCGAACCGGCCCCCGGGTAGATGACCGGATGTTCTCCCACTTTGTGCACTTCCGGATCATCCCAACGCCGCCGCAGGATATCCCCTTGATAGTCGTGGGCAGCATAGGCGACCCATTCCGGCTTGAGTTCGCCCGTGTCGTTATTCTCCGAGAGATAGATGCAGCACATCTCCCAATCGGCTTCGTGATCATTCGCGCCAAAGAAATTCGAACGCCAATTGTTGAAGAGATAAAAGAACCAATATTGCAGGACTACCCAGCCCTGCTCGCGCACAACTCGCCCATAGTAAAGATAGCGATTGTCTTCTTGCCGAATTTGGTCGTAGATCAACTCGGCGGCGGCGGCAATATCGCCGGGTACCCGTCCACGCGCCAAGAGTGCGATCGAAAAGAGAGCGTCGATCAAGCGCGAGCCATAGCCCACTCTGGCGAGCCGACCCATGCCCGCATGGAAGATGTCGCCCGTTTCGGACCGACGGAGATTGCTCAACATTGACTTGGCCGCTGCATAGGGCTCAACCAGTCGTAAGTAATGGATGGTGCCAAATTCGGCTGGGTAGGGATGCGCAAGGGTGTCCAGATCCAACTGGTCGGCTGGCATTACCTGCTGCGGTACTTCGTTGGGACGCTGCACCCAGAGCGTACACGCCCGCACGTAGGGCTCGACACTCATCGGGAAAAAGCGCTCGCCTTGCGTGAAGCGCAGTATTGGCTCATAGCGTCGTAGCAACTCGCGATTGCTCAGCGCATCACTCATCCACAACTCCTTCTTCGTCCAAAAATTCGGCAAGCTCATTCGGGCCTGCTGGGGTGGGTTTGGAGAGAAATGCTGTTCGCACGTCTGCTGTGTTGAGGTAGAGCACCAAAATTACGGAGGAGGCGATCTGAATGTAGAGCCAGCGTGAGTCACGCAGAAATGAGTCGGTCATGAAATAGAGCCACAAACAGCAAAAGAGCGAGCTGCCTTGCAACAGCATCGTCAAGAACCAAGCGCTGCGGCGTTGGAGAAAAAAGACCAGTGTCACCAGCACTAGCCCGATCGAGATCGGCAAAAAGAGGGTGAGGAGTAGTGTGGTATCACTGGCCAGGCGCGACGGTGTTTCCGCTGCCAGCTCTGTATCCCAATCGACCTGATTGAGAAAATAGAGCAACATACTGATCAACCCGACAGTTTGCAGGCCGAGCAATATGGTGATGGCGCGTATCGGTAGGGGGTTATGCGGAACGATGGTATCCGCGGTGTCTAGAGCTTCCGCGGGTGTGGGCTGAACCGACATACCAAACAAAAGCGTTTGAACCTTACGGGCATGCCACTCAGTGATGATTGAGTGGCATGCAGGAAACAGCGTTGTTCGTCGGTGCTAGCATACTGCAATCCAAAGCTGCTGTCTAGATTACGACCTTACGACAAAGGTTCTTGTAGTCAGCTAATGCGCTCATTGTTCGTCGGTAGGTTTAAGGTGTGCCAGGTTGCCAGAGTGGTTCTGCGACTTGCTGCTGATGATTCTCATAGCGGGCCATGACAAAGAGTGCATCGGAAAGGCGGTTGAGGTAGGGCAATACCTGGGCGCCGATTGCTTCTTCGCGGGCCAACGTGGTAATGATCCGCTCGGCGC
>CAZMRA010000281.1:0-6607 GCA_964568485.1 uncultured Caldilineaceae bacterium
CCTGATTCGCCCCTTGCGCCCGCAATTCAAAGGAGAGCACCCCGCGCACGCCAAAGCGAATGCACGATTGTCCATTCTCGTGGACCGGGCCATCAGCAGTGACCACCAAATCGGCGGCCAGCTTCTCCCGGTGTTCGCGCACAAAATCGGCTATGTGCGGGCTGCCCACCTCTTCTTCGCCTTCCAAGACCACGATCACATTGCAGGGGAGCGTTTGTTGCACCGCCAGCAGGCTTTCGATCGCCAAAAGCTGGGCAAAATGTTGGCCTTTGTTATCCCCAACCCCACGGCCATAGATCCGGCCATTGCGGATGGTGGGCTCGAAGGGCGGCGAGATCCACGCCTCGAGTGGATCGGGGGGCTGCACATCGTAATGGCCGTACAGCAACACCGTCGGCTTCCCGGGCGCATCATTGCGGCGGGCCACCAGCACCGGCCAGCCCGGCGTGGCAATCGTCTCCGTAGCCAGGCCCAGCGCCTGGAGCTGCGTGACCAAGAAATCGGCCACTTCGGCCATGCCCACGCCATGGGCGCTAATACTGGGGCGCCGGACATAGTCGAGCAAGCGGTCGATGAAGGATTGGCGCTGGGCGTCGATGTAGGCAAACACAGCGTCTAAAGCGGGTTGGGTCATGAGGTCCTCCGTTGTGGGTTGTAGATGGCGGGATCCAGTTTGCCGACGCGATCCACAAAGCGAATGGATTGAGATGAAGCCAACAGGGCAGGCAACTCACGAGTGAGGATGGGCGGCAAGAGTGGCTGCTGGGCCAACTCGGCGAGGGGAATCCAACGCACTGCCACCTGGTGAGGATCAGGTTGTTCCGGCAGGCGCGGTTCACTACCTGGCACCAACTCGCAGTGGAAGAACAAGCTCAATTTGTGCAGCGGCCCATACAGCGCTTCGTCGTGAGGCGGAAAATATTCGCTCACCAGCAGCAAGGGGCCGACCATCACCTCGGCACAGGCCTCTTCGCGGACCTCTCGCTGCAAGCCAGTCACGATCGACTCATGCAGTTCGATGCCGCCGCCAGGCAGGTTGAAATGGGGCCCCGTTTCGTCATCAAACTCGATCACCAGCAACTGGTCGTCGCGGACGATCACCGCATTGGCCCCGACACGCATGTTATAGAATTGGTGCATAGTGCTCAGCTCCCAATGAGTTGCAAGCCGGTCAAAAAGAGGAGCAAATAAATTGTGCGTTGAAACCAGGTATTGTCAAAGCGGCGATTCAGCCAGATGCCCAGTTGAACCCCGAGCAACGCCACCGGCGCCAAGAGCAACACCGTGAGGAGATTGCCCACCCGCAGCAAGCCCAGATAGGCGTAGGGCACCAGCTTGACCACATTCAGGCTGGCAAACAAAATTACCGTGGTGCCCACAAATAGCTCACGTGACAGCGCTTGCGGCAAGAGATAGATGATGGCAAAGGGGCCGCCAGCATGGGCCAAGGTGGAGCCAATCCCAGTGAACAGGCCCAAGAAGGCCCCAATCCCCGCCGGGAGCTGCGCCTGGGCCAGCGCTCCCACGATCAACGCCCGCGCCAGTTGGAAGACCACAAACCCAATCGCTAAGAGACCGACGCAGATACGCAGCAAACGGGCATGTTCGGCAAAGTAGCCAAAGAGCAGTGCTCCGACAAAGACACCAACCAGCGCACCTGGCAGCAATGCCAGCAAGCTCGCCCGATCAAAGGTGCGATAGTAGTGGCGCACGGCCATGCAATCGGCAATCAACAAGATCGGCAACATCAAAGCGGCCGCTTCGGGCACCGAGATGGTCAACGCGATCAGCGGGGTAGACACAATGCCAACCCCGCCGCCAAATCCAGCTTTATCAATTCCCAACAAGAGGATGGCGAACATCGCCACCGGCCAAAAGATCAACGGATACTCGGGCAATACAAGCATAGCAACCGGATCGAGCGTACAAGTGATGGATAGGAAGATCGGTTGAATCTCGCAATCTCGGTCTGTGCTACATGGCAGAGCTTGCCGAGATTCACCTATTCTCCAGTATACACTACCCGGTAGATATTGCCGTTTTGATCGTCGCTAACGAACAATTCACCATTGGCGCCCACGGCCAGTCCAGCCGGGCGTCCCCAAGCCCGGCCACAATTCTGCGTTTCATCATCGCGGAAGCCAGTGACGAAGGGTTGCCCTTCCACGGGCAGGCCATCCTGGACTACGATCATCTGTACCCGGCAATCGCGAGGCGTGCGGCTGTCCCACGAGCCATGATAAGCCACAAAGAGATTGCCCTGATAATCAGCAGGGAAAGCTGTATGGTCATAATAGACCACGCCCAGCGGGGCTTGATGCGCCAGATCGGTGAATAGTGCGGGCACAGCCTCGCTGCAATCGGCCAAATACTCATCGAAGGAGAGGCGCTCATCGTGGACTTCCGTCGCATCCGCGGGCACGGCGCCCAGCTCGCTGGTGTAGCAATAGGGCCAGCCATAATGGCGCCCGCCTTCGACCTGGATCACAATCTCTTCGGGAGGCAGCTCATCGCCCAAGCCATCGCTGCCATTGTGCGTAGCCCATAGCCGGTCATCGGGCAAAAAGACGAAATCGACGCTGTTGCGCAAGCCCTCGGCCCAGACCGGATGGCGGCTCTCGTCTGGATCGTCGATGAAGGGATTGTCGTCTGGGATCGTGCCATCCAGGTTGAAGCGCAAAATGGCAGCCCGGCGGCGGTCACTTTCAACGTCGATATTGCTGCTCGAACCAGCCGCGACGTACAGATAACCATCCGGCCCGATGTGGGCTGTGCGCGTGCTGTGCCCACCCCCGCTCGGGATGTTCTCAGTTACGGTGACTTGCTCATCGTCATCGAGAAAATCACCATCCCCATTGAGGTCGGTCAAACGCACAACCCGATCATTCGCTGCCACAAAGAGCGCATCCTCATACCATTCGACACTGTGCGGACCATCCAACCCTTCCACGACGACTTGGCGCTCATCGGCCACCCCATCGCCATCCGCATCCGGCAGTCGGACCACCACATCCGCACCGCGCTCGGCCACATAGAGCGCCCCATCCGGCCCGATCATCATTAGCCGCGGCCCATCCAAGCCTGCGTAATAGAGATTCAAGGCAAAGCCTTCGGGAACCTGCAAGCGGCTCACATCGCTGGCCTCGTCAGAATTTCGCGGCTCGATCTGTTGGAGCAGAGGTGGCATGGTGCAACCTGCTACGCCTACCATTAGGCACAAAGAAAGCCAGAACCATCGTTTCATGTCTCTTCCTTTCGGTTCCATCCTCGGGAAATCACGTTGTAGATACTCTATTCATAGCGCAAAGTTCAGCGTTCTCCAGTAGTCTCGACCTACTTTTCAGGTAGAAGGCAGGATCCGCGGATGCTCTGCGCGCTTTTCAAGTAGGTAGGGTATAATAGAAACACATGATTGACCCATGATTGTAATTCGCTCCGCAGGGCGCTTGCCATCGATTGCAGCAGCTGCAGTGAGCGCGGGAAGGAAGCCATGAAAATCCGTCGTAATAAAGGTCTCACCTTTGATGATGTCTTGTTAATTCCGCAACGTTCTGCCATTGCTTCGCGCCAAGATGTCGATGTCTCATCTTGGTTGACGCCGACGATTCGGTTACAAACACCCATTCTCAGCGCCAATATGGATACAGTCACCGAAGCACGCATGGCGATTGCCATGGCCCGCGCCGGAGGGATTGGCATCCTACACCGCTTCATGTCGACCGAGCAGCAAGTGGCCCAAGTCGAGCAGGTCAAACGCGTGCAGGGGTTTGTGGTCGAAAACCCCTATACCATTCAAACTACGGCGACCATCGCCGCAGCGAAGAAATTGATGGCGCAACATGAGATCGGCGGCTTGGTGGTAATGGATGAGCGCGGGCAGTTGGCCGGGCTGATCACCCACCGCGATCTACTATTGGCACCCGATGAACAGGCCCCAGTCCAAACCGTGATGACCCCACGCGAGCAGATGGTCACCGGGCACCCCGCCATTACGCCCGATGAAGCACGTGCCGTGTTACACGAGCATCGCCTGGAAAAATTGCCAATTGTCGATGAACAAGGGCGGCTGGTCGGGTTGATCACTGCACAAGATGTGGTGGAGCGCCGACGGCAATCCCAGGCCACCAGAGATGCCAAAGGCCGGCTTTGCGTGGGCGCGGCGATTGGAGTCAAACCGAGTGACCTCAAACGGGCCGAACGGCTGCTGACTGCCGGGGCCGATCTACTCGTGCTGGACATTGCGCACGGCCACGCCGAACACTGCATCCAGATGATCAAAGCCTTGCGCAAAGAATTTCCAGATGCGCAGTTGGTGGCCGGCAACGTCGCCACGGGTGATGGGGCACGCGAGCTAGCCGAAGCGGGCGCGGATGCGGTCAAAGTGGGCATTGGCCCAGGCTCGATCTGCACCACGCGCATTGTCACCGGTTTTGGCGTGCCGCAATTGACTGCCATTATGGATAGCCGAGCTGGCTTAGAGGCAGCTGGACTTTCCACCCCCTTGATTGCCGACGGCGGCATCAAGACGTCGGGCGATCTGGTTAAAGCGCTGGCCGCCGGTGCCGACACCGTGATGATCGGCAGCCTCTTTGCGGGCTGTGAGGAAGCGCCCGGCGCCCCGGTGATCCGCGACGGGCAAAAGGTGAAAGTAGTACGGGGCATGGCATCCCTTGGGGCAGCCATCGGGCGCCGCCAAGCCGAAAGCAGCAACGACGAAAGCGCCGAAAGTCCGGTGGATTGGGATAAAGTAGTACCCGAAGGGGTGGAAGCCGTTGTGCCCTATCGCGGCAACGTGGCCGAAATTCTCTACCAACTGGTTGGTGGGCTGCGTTCGGGGTTGAGTTATGGTGGAGCGCGCACCATCAAAGAATTGCAAGAAAAGGCCGAATTTATCGAGATCTCAGCGGCAGGGGTGCGCGAAAGTCATTCGCACGATGTCGGCCGCATTTAAAGCCCAACTTTCACCGCGCTGCAGATCTCGTCGAACACGCTATGCACACCAATCACATTACACTCGTTGAGAATCAAGGCTGGGATGAGCGTATCTTGGTGTGTCGCAACGACTCCCTGGTCGACACCTTTATCATCATCACGACGCGCTATGTCGTGCTGGTCGATACGCTGTTCAACCCAGCCACGGCGACCCAGTTGGTGGACTTTGCCCGCCCCTACCTGACGCAAGATCGCACCTTGTTGGTCATCAACACCCATGCGGATTATGACCACAGTTGGGGCAACCAGATCTTCGCCGGGGCAGCGCCAGCTTATCCAGCGCCGATTGTGGGGAGCCGAGAATGTGCTTGGTTGTTGCAAAGCGAGGAAGCCGCGGCTGAGCTGCGAGCGTACCAGGAGCGCGAGCCAGCCATCTTCGGCGAGGTGGTGCTCACGCCGCCGACTATCGCCTTTGACCACGCCCTACGCATTGATGGGGATGACCTGACGCTAGAATTGTTGGCAGCGCCGGGTCACACCCCCGATCACATTGCGATTTATATTCCTGAGATCCGCACGTTGTTGGCGGGCGATGCTGCGGAGGTACCATTCCCCCTGGTGAACCATCCCGCCGATCTCCCCCTCCTGCGCCAGACGTTGACGCAATTGGCGGCACTCAACCCCACCGTTGCGCTCTATTGCCACGCGCCGGTGACAATGGGACCGGAGCTGTTACGGGAAAATCTCGCCTATTTTGACCGGGTGGAACAGGCCTGTTTGCAGAGCTTCCGCCGGGGAGTCTCCGCCGCCCAGTTGATCAGCAATCAGGATGATGCGGCGGTCATCCAGCTGGTCGACTTACCGTTGAGCGCCGCGCTGCCCGCGGATACGCGTTGGCAGCCGCATCTATCGCCCAACTGGCAAGTCGGTCACGCCGAGCACATCCGCACCATGGCCGCTTGGCTCAGCGGGTGAGCCAGAGATTGCGGTACGCATCCACTTGGGCCTGCCAGCCTGGGGTGATCAAGGTGGTGGTGTCAAACTGAATCACCAAAGCAGGGCCGGTAAATTGGTGGCCCGGGCGCAATTTCTCGCGGTCGTAACAGGGCGTTGCGGTCGCTCCCTCGGCCGTGAACCAAACCTGGCGATCCGCCAACCGGGCCGCACTCGTATCCTGCAGGCCAAGCGGTTCAGCGGGCAAGACCGGATTTGCGCCCGCGCCGTGACCACGGAGCCGCAGCGTGACGACCTGCACGGTTTCGCCCCGCATGGCATAGCCATAACGCTGCTCATGCGCTTGATGAAAATCGGCCACTGCCTGCGCAAAACTGGCCGCATCAATGGGCACCGCCAGCGGCAAGGTCAATTCGTAGCTCTGGCCACGGTAGCGCATATCCAGAGCCGCACTCAGCGTGGGTTGTTGAATCTTTTCTCCCTGCAAGATCGCCAACACCCGCGCCACGAGCGCTTCGTATGCTTCCAGCAGGGGCGATAGATTCGCCTGGAGCACATCCACAGTCTGCAAGATCGACTGCGACGCATCGTTGGCCACATCGGCCACCAACATGCCATAGGCACTCAACACGCCGGGAATGGTCGGCACCAAAATCCGCCGGATGCCCAGCGCATCGGCCAGGTCACAGGCATGCAGTGGACCGGCACCACCAAAGGGTAA
>CAZMRA010000282.1:0-6433 GCA_964568485.1 uncultured Caldilineaceae bacterium
CGAGCGACCTTTAACAATGGCTCGTTGACCGATTTTATTCGCTTGCCCGACTACCCAAGCGGGGTCGATCTGCATGCCGCGGTGATTGCGAATAATCGCTTATACGTCCTCGGCGGCTGGACAGGCACTGCCCCGCTTGATCGCGTCTATTTTGCCGAACTATTGCCAGATGGCTTAGGACCTTGGCAAGCAACGACAAGTTTACCATTGCCACTCTATCGTCTCTCAGCCGAGGTATATAACCAGCGTATTTATGTCACTGGTGGGTATGACAATAAAGATGCTAGAAGTAATGTCTATTATGCCGACATTCAGCCGGATGGCACGCTGAGCGCGTGGAAGACCGCTAACCCGTTACCCACACCGGTTTATTTTCACGAAACAGTGATCCACGATGGGCAATTGGTGGTGCTTGGTGGGCGCAGCATCGCGGTTGAATATGCGGATGTCTACGCCGCACCAATCAACAGCGATGGTTCACTAGGGGTCTGGCAACCTCGATTGGATCTGCCCGAAACCTTGCATCGATTTTCTGCGATTTCTGTCACCCGGAACAACTCAGATTACATTTACATCATCGGGGGCTTGCATGGCGCTGATTATCGGGCGAATGTCTTTTTCTCGAGTTATCCTGAAATTCCAACCCCGACGCCTACAGCTACACCGACGTTGACCCCAACGCCACGCCCCGAGACTGTTATCGATCTGCAATTGCAGAACGTACCACAGCGCTGGGTCGCACCAGGAGAAGAGATCGAGTATGTCATTACGTACCGCAATCGCGCCAACATACCGTTCTTCAATCTGGATCTGATGAACGTTGTTCCAACCGGTGTTGAATTGTTGCCAGAGAGCATCGATTTGGAAGGTGCAGGCAGCTATACCTATACGGTTAGCGGGGATACGACGGTTGTCCATTGGATGTTGGCTTCTCTGCCTGCCGAGGGTACAGGTCAGGTACGCTATCGGGCCCTGCGTCCGTTACCCACCCCACCTGTGCTGCCCCGTCTACTGGCAGTGGATGCTGTTGGGCCGGCAACTGCGTCCGCAGGTGAGCCAATTACCTATACGCTCACGATTACCAACAATACCGCCTTCCCGGTCAATGATATTGTCATGGTCGCGTCGGTGCCCGCGGGGGCCACCTATCTAGGCGGCGCGGATGAGTCTTCTCCAGATAGTGACATCGTAGCTTGGCGATTGCCGACACTCCAAGGTGATGAAGTGAGCACGCGGCAATTTGTGGTGAAAGCCGAGCGTTCATTGGTGCTTTATAACTTTTATGCGACTTCCGACGAAGGGCCAACTGCCAAGGGACAGCGGGTGGTCTTTACCCAAATCGGGGCAACAGCGCCGCTGCCCCCTGGGGATGGCGTGATGATCGCCAACCACGGCGCCACTCTTTCCTGGGATAATAATGGGCGCCTGGTGAGCAGCCAGAGCAACTCTGTCTTTAACCCAAGCTATCACTTACACTTGCCGTTCGTACGGCAGTGAATCAACTTGCTTGCCGGTCACCTTCCTTACGTCTTGTGTTGTCTCGATGTGAGGAGGTGTGGCATCATATTTAGTGGATAGGCTCGGCCCTATCCGGTAGCAAATAGACACGCGGGACGCGAGCCATGATCCGGCTGACTACATCGTAATTATTGGTCTGTAGGCGCTCAGCAATGGTATCAACATCTAAAGTTGCCTCCCCTTGCTGGCCAATAATTACTACTTCGTCACCTTGGCGAACTGCACGGCGGGTTTGTAGGTGTGTAACGTCGACCATTGCTTGGTCCATACAGACTCGGCCAATCAGCGGGGCTGGTTGGCCATGAATTAAGACATGACCCCAGTGGCTGGGACGACGCGGAAAGCCATCGGCATAGCCGATCGGGATGACTGCTATCGTCACGGGAGACTGGGCTATAAACTCTTGACCATAACCAACACTCTCCCCGGGGGCCACATCTAAGACCTGGGCAATCTGGGCTTTCCAGCGCAGCACAGGCTGAAACGATGGGGGCACACGCGTCTCTGTTGGGTCGGGGTGAAGGCCATAGAGCGCAATTCCACAACGCACCATGTCTAGGTAGCTTTCCGGCATGGTCAAAACAGCAGCAGAATTCGCTGCATGAGCAAGCGGCGGGCGTAATCCTGCCTGGGTGAGTTGCTCCAATAAAGAGACAAAACGTTGGAGCTGAAGATAGGCAAATTGTTTGTCTGCTAAATCTGCAGTCGCAAAGTGAGTGAAAATACCTTCGACGGTCAAGGCTGACTGTTCGCGCAGTTCGGCCAGCACGCGCGGCGCTGCACCTGGCAAGACACCTAGTCGGTTCATGCCACTGTTGATCTTCAAGTGGACAACTGCCCGCTTGCCCATCGCTTCGGCAGCAGCTGCTAGGGCGTGTATGGTATCAGTCTCGAAAACCGTTGTCGTGATGGCATGCGCCACGGCTTCTTGGGCCAGCCAAGCTGGGGTATAGCCCAACACCAAAATGGGAGCCGTGATGCCTTGCTGGCGCAATTCTAAGGCCTCACCGAGCGAAGCCACAGCCAGCCGGTCAACTCCGGCTTGGAGTAGATACGGGGCAATCAGCGTGGCGCCGTGGCCGTAGGCATTGGCCTTGACAACCGCCATCAGCTGCCGCTCCCCGATCATGCTGCGGATTTGCTTGACATTATGGGCCAGGGCTGCGCCATCAATTTCTACCCAAGTGGGCCGGTTGAGGTGGACTGGTTTTAGTTGCTCTGTCATGAGAATTGTGTGTTGTTGCCTAAATGAATAGTTAATAACTATCTGTTATGCTAGAATCGTAAGGTATCGCTTCTGATTCTAGCAAACCAGCGCAACAACCCTTGAACTAGATAGAGATTGATGATATTCACTTGATGATCCGTGCGGCCGTGATAGTGGCATCAAGACTGCTTGGCACCCGAGGGCTGATCCTGGTCTTATTACAAAAAGATGACAAACCCATAGAACGCTGCTAAAATGGTATGCTTGTGCACTGGATTGTAAGCGATGGTTGGCATTTCCCCAATGGAGATCGCTGCCCGCCCGAAGGATTATCCTCATTTTCACGATTAATACGAGTAGGAGGCCATCTTGGAATCATCCGATGCCAAGAATCGCTCTGAAGAGGAGCTCCTCCGACAACTGAAAAATGGTCACCCTCAAGCTTGGCAAACATTGACTGAGGTGTACGGTGCTCGTGTTTATAATTACTTGCGCACTCGGTTGCCAGGTCCTGAAGATATTGAGGATGTCCTTGGAGATACGCTGGTAGCTGCTGTACGAGCGATTCCGAATTTTGATGGGAATGTGACCTTGATAACGTTTTTAATTTCATTAGCAAACCGTAAAGTTGTAGATTACTGGCGGCGCAACCCGAAGACCACCGAATTGTCGGAAACATTTATGGGTGCCGGGATCAGTAGCGATGGCTTGGAGTTCCAAGAGCTGTTACAACAATTGCGTCCGGCCCACCGTCAAGTTTTATTAATGCGCTATCACCTTGGGTTAGGGGTGGATGAAATTGCCGCTGCTTTGGGACAATCCTACAAGAGCACCGAGTCGCTTTTGAGCCGAGCGCGCCAGGAGCTACGCCGTCTATTAGATGGATCAGACCTAGATGATGTATAATCTACCCGAACTGCCAATGGATCAGGAATTAACCCTATTATTTCAGCGCTATTTGCCCTTGCAGCCGATGCCTGCTACCTTGACGGCCCGGCTTACCGAGCGAGTGATGGAAGAAGTTAAATTGTATCTGCCAAGGCAGGTTAGCCAGATTAGTGTGCCTTGGCAGTTTTCTTGGCTTAGGTGGTGGAGGTAGTCAATTTTTATGATGGGGTTGGCTAGTTGTTTTGCCAACGATATGAAATAATTGATCAATACAGGCGCCCCCTGTCCGTTCTAAGCACGGCAGGGGGCGTTTCCTTTGCGCAAAAGGCAGCACGAGCAGAAGGGGCGGGCACAAAATTTAGGACCAAGAGTAGACCTCATTTTGTGTTTCTTGCGCTTTGCGGTTCAATTGCGAGATAAATCGGAGCTTGCTCCGCCTGTAACTGATTTGGTCATCATTTTGAGATGATTGCGTAGCAACAGGCTTTGCATTAGCTCTTATGAATTGGATGTTGTTTGGCGAATAGATTTATTGAAGCGCGCCCGTAGGCGAGAATCCTGCGGGCGCGCTTGATTGTGATTTTTGCAGGTCATTGGTTGGAGCAAGGGATCTGGATGACAGACCCTAGATCTTAATGCTATACTATATAGCGACTGCGATCAGGTCGATGTTAGCAAGCGGTACGCTCGTTGCGCTCGGCTTGGTGCAGGCAAAAGGAGTCTATGATGGTACAACCTGTGCAGGGAAATGAGGAGGCTATGACCAAATATATTTTTGTGACTGGTGGCGTCCTCTCTGGATTGGGCAAAGGTGTGACAGTTGCCTCGATCGGGCGGATTTTGAAGGCGCGCGGCATCAGTGTGGCTACTGTTAAGCTTGATCCTTATCTGAATGTGGATCCAGGTACGATGTCTCCCTATCAGCATGGGGAGGTGTTTGTCACCGAAGATGGCGCTGAAACCGACCTGGATCTGGGGCACTATGAGCGCTTTACCGATGTAAACCTGAGCCGTGTCTGCAACGTAACCAGCGGACAGATTTATAACGACGTGATTAGCCAGGAGCGGCGTGGCGACTATTTGGGAGGCACGATCCAAGTCATTCCCCATGTTACCAACGAAATCAAACATCGCATCGCACTCGCTGCCCGTGAATCCCATGCCGATGTGGTGATCGTTGAAATTGGTGGCACCGTGGGCGATATTGAGAGTTTGCCCTTTTTGGAAGCCATCCGGCAGATGCGCAAAGATTTGGCCCGCGGCAACACCCTCTATATTCATGTCACCTGGTTACCTTATCTGGTTGCCAGTAAAGAGCTCAAGACGAAACCGACCCAACACAGCGTGCGTGAATTGCGGAGCATCGGCATTCACCCTGATGCCATTATTCTGCGCAGTGATCATCCGGTTGACCCAGATACACTGGCCAAAACCGCCTTGTTCTGCGATGTTGAGCAAGAGGCAGTGATCCCGCTGGTGACTACCGATACCATTTACGCGGTCCCATTGGATCTAGAATCTGCTGGCTTGGGTAGTTGGTTGGTTCGTCACTTGGAACTATCCAATGCCACTGATGCGGCTGCCGGCCTGGCCGATTGGGTTGAGCTTGTAGGGCGGGTGCGGCGCGAGAAGCCAGTCGTGCGGATTGGTTTGGTTGGAAAATACGTTGAGCTAGAAGATGCTTATTTCAGCGTCAAAGAATCCTTATTGCACGCTGCTTGGGCCAATGATTACGATGTGCACATCCAGTGGGTCAATTCCGAGGAATTGGAAAAGAGTGGTGATCCCTCGCCATTAGCCGCGGTGGATGGCATTGTGGTGCCCGGGGGCTTTGGCTATCGCGGCATCGAGGGCAAAATTGTGGCTGCCCGTTATGCCCGGGAACAGCGCATTCCCTATTTAGGTTTGTGTTTGGGCTTGCAAGTTTTGTGCATCGAGTTGGCGCGCCATGTTTTGCAAAGTGACGAGCCGAATAGCACTGAGTTCGATCTGCATACCAAACACCCGATCATCGATCTGATGCCCGATCAGCGGGGGATTGCCGATTTAGGGGGGACGATGCGGTTGGGGATTTATCCGTGCCAATTGGTGCCGGGTAGTAAAGCTGCACAGGCTTATACCGCGGCTGGCGCAGATGGCTTAGTTTATGAACGTCATCGCCATCGATTTGAATTCAACAATCACTATCGGGCGTTGATGGAAGCAAATGGATTGTGTTTTAGTGGCCTCTCGCCGGATCAGCGGCTGGTCGAGATTGCTGAACTCAGCGACCATCCCTTTATGTTGGGCAGCCAGTTCCATCCTGAATTTAAGAGCCGGCCCAATCGTCCGCATCCGCTCTTTGTCGCCTTTATTCAGGCCTCCATCAGAGAAGGTGCTCAGCGCAGCAACGGGGCCAAGCCGGAGATTTTGCCAGAAAAAATTGCGAACAACACTGAAACGACTATAATAAAATAACAGAGTCGGCAAGTGTAAGCCCAGGATAAGCGACACTGAATGCGAGGAGTGCTTATCCTGGGCCAAAATGACAAAGGAGTGACGATGTCCGGACATTCAAAATGGGCGACAATTAAACGTAAAAAAGGGGCGGTAGATGCTGCCCGCGGCAAAATTTTCACTAAGGTGGCGCGTGAGATTCAGGTTGCCGCGCGCAATGGCGCCGACCCCAATATGAACTTTACCTTGCGCTTAGCGGTCGATAAGGCCAAATCGGTCAATATGCCGAAGGAGAATATCGAACGGGCGATCCGGCGCGGGGCTGGCCTCGAAAAAGATGCGGCTGCGTTTGAAGAAATTATGTATGAAGGGTACGGCCCGCAC
>CAZMRA010000283.1:0-6373 GCA_964568485.1 uncultured Caldilineaceae bacterium
CGCGTGGTCTGCTCTACAAAGCAGGGACCTATGAGCACACCTATCCCTTCTGCTGGCGCTGTGAATCGCCGTTGCTCTACTGGGCCAAACCAACTTGGTATGTGCGCACCAGCCAACTGCGCGACAATTTGGTGGCCAACAACCAGCAGATCAACTGGTATCCGGAACATATCAAGGATGGGCGTTTCGGCAACTGGCTCGAGAACAACGTCGATTGGGCGCTCGGCCGTGACCGCTTCTGGGGCACACCGATCCCAATCTGGAAAAGTGACGCGCCAGATAGCACCTACACAGAATGTGTCGGCAGCATCGCTGAGTTAGAGGCCAAAGTCGGCCACAAACTAGAGAATGTCGATCTTCATCGCCCCTATGTCGATGAGATCACCTGGCCTGCACCCGATGGCGGGACAATGCGCCGCGTCAAAGAGGTGGCCGATGTCTGGCTCGATAGCGGATCAATGCCGCTTGCCCAGTGGCACTATCCGTTTGAAAATCAAGCCGAATGGGAAGAGCAGGCGCAAGCCGACTATATCTGCGAAGCGATCGATCAGACGCGTGGCTGGTTCTATACCTTGCATGCGGTCAGCACGCTGTTGTTCGACCGGCCAGCCTTCAAGAATGTGATCTGCCTGGGCCACATCCTGGCCGAAGATGGCAGCAAGATGAGCAAGAGCAAGGGCAATGTGGTCGACCCGTGGGAGATGATGAATAGCTACGGGGCTGACGCCACCCGCTGGTATATGTACACGGCCAGCCCGCCCGGAAATAGCCGCCGCTTCTCCGGCAACTTGGTCGGCGAAACCGTGCGCCGCTTCTTGAACACGTTGTGGAATACCTATTCGTTCTTTGTGACGTACGCCAACTTGAGCGATTGGCGACTGGAAAGCGCAGACACAACGGTACCAGCAGCCTCCAATCTGTTGGATCGCTGGGTCTTGTCGGAGTTGAACCTGCTGGTGCGCAATGTCACCGAGGCGATGGAGAATTATGATGTACTGGGGGCGACACGTCCTGTGGCCGAGTTTGTCGACAATCTGAGCAATTGGTATGTCCGCTTGAGTCGGCGCCGCTTCTGGAATGGTGAGGCCGAGGCGCTTAATACGCTGCACACGGTGTTGGTGACGGTCGCCAAGCTGTTGGCGCCAACCACGCCTTTTGTCGCTGACGCGCTCTATCAGAATCTGGTCGTCCAAGTCAGCAAGGATGAACCCGACAGTGTTCACTTGGCAAGCTGGCCTCAAGTCAAAGCTGAGTTGATCGACGAGTCGTTGAGCAGCGCTATGGCGCTCGTCCAACGGGTGACCAGCCTAGGCCATGCAGCTCGCCAAAATGCTAACCTGAAAGTTCGCCAGCCATTGGCCGAGGTGGTGGTACGCACCCGAACACGCGACGAACAGGCAGCCTTGGTCGAATTGCAGCAATTTGTGCTAGACGAGCTCAATGTCAAAGCGTTAAGCTTCGCCGATGCAACGGGCGATCTGGTCGATGTTAGCGTCTTCCCGTACCCGAAGCAGCTTGGCCAAAAATATGGCAAAGGCTATCCCAAGATCCGCCAAGCCCTCAGCGGCATGGATCAAGCCGAGTTGGCTGCGCGCTTCCAGGCTGGTGAGACGGTCGAGATCACTGCCGAAGGGGAGCAATATCAGATCACTCCGGAAGATGTCGAAGTGCGCTCCACACCGCGGGCCGGCTATAGTGTGGCGGAAGATGGCGGCTATCTGGTAGCAGTGACCACCGAAGTCGATGAAGCCTTGCGACAGGAAGGTCATGCCCGCGAGCTGGTCCGGCAGATCCAACAGCTGCGCAAAGATGCCAATCTGGCAATCAGCGATCGCATCGTTACTTATGTGCAGGATTCAGCCGTGATGCACGACGTGTTAGCCCACTTTGGCGATTACGTACGCGAAGAGACGCTCTCGGTGGATCTCGTTCATCTTCACGCCGATCAGGGGGAGAGCATCCCAGCGCATCTGCCGCAAGCGAGCTTCAGTGTGGGCGAGCATACAGTGACGCTGGCAGTGGCGAAAAAGAGTTAAGCTGTATTTTGGGGAGATAGCAACGTATTAGCGAGCCAGGGTGGTTGGGTATGGTCCGGCCGCCCTAGGCTCCACCCTCCCCAGTTGTGGTTTATTGAAACGAGGAGTGTAGTTTATGATAGCACGCACAATCGCGATCCTGGCACAACGTTGCCCGGTCTGTTTGCGTGGGAAAGTCTTCCGGTCATTTTTGGGTATGAATTCAGAATGTCCGGTCTGCGGCATTCATTTTGAACGCGAGACCGGTTATTTTCTGAATTCGATGTTTGCGGGATATGCGTTGGGGTTTTTACTGCTCGTGCCGTCGGCCATCTGGCTCTATTTTCAACGGGTCTCGCTGGGCCTCTTCAGCATCCTGATCACTGCCGAGGTTGGCGTTCTCTGGCCACTGCTCTTTCGTTACGCTCGGATCCTCTGGTTGCACGTGGATCAAATCCTGGATCCGCGCAGCACTGAACCAGCCCAGAACGAGCAGGTTTCGTAATCCTACCCAGGATTGACCCGGGGAGTATACGCCATGCGTGGCGAAGGCTGGATAAACGTTTTCGTCTCCCAACGATAGAGCGCATTTTGCGGATTGTTCGCCAACAAGACCAATTGCCGCTCATCTGCCGAGAGATAGGCCAATTCGTCACGATAGCGGCGCATGGCATCCAGATCTTGCAGCGAGAGGCCATGAACGCCTCGCACAAAGCAGATGTGGAAGGGGTTTTCGGTCGGCAGCAGTGTCACATTAAATTCTTCGAGCAAGGCGCGAGTAAGATCACTATCCGCCTTGCCCGAGGCAGTGGCAAAATCCACCACCGTACCATAGACTGCCAGCCGATCCGCCACATCAAAATTGCCAGTTGGCTTGGCCCGGTTCCACGCATTCTCCACATATCGCCGATTGGTCAGCAATTCGGTACGCTCTTTTTGGGGCACCGGAACGCTGCCGCCCTCGAGTGCTCGTAAACGCCGCTGAATCTCTTCTTCTTCTTGTTCGGTACGCCAGAGTAGATGCTCTAAGCTAAAATCTTGTGCTAAGCGGCGAATCAGTTCGCTACGCACAGGATTGGGGTTATCGATGCTGACCGGCGCGACCGATTGCCGCACAGTATCGCGGATAAATTGTGCGATGGTGCGCGCTTGGGTTTGGCCCCCGTGCGGCGTGTTGCCTTGCAAAATACGCCGCATATCATTGCGCCACGTTGGCGTTCCCCAGATCCGATCAAGCCGTTCTTCGCTCTTCTGCCCTTGAGCATCTTGTTGCGTGCGCAAAAACTCCAAACAGCTGTCCCACAATGCCTGATTGACGTGGGGTTGATAGAGTTTGATCAAGGGTACACCGGGCGGCGGCACAGCGGGCAGAACCGGCGCTGTACTCAGCGAGTTGAGTTCGCTCGCAGCTTCAGCGAGCATCTGCGCCCAATTGGTGAGCAAGGTCCGCAGGCGGTCATAGGCAGCCACGAGGGCATCACTAACATTCTCTTGGACGAGCGCATTCAATTCGGCCTGGGCTTGGGCAACCCGTTCGCGCCGCAAGCGCCGAATGCGCGCATAAGCCAAACGATAGATCAACGCGCCAACAAAGCTGATCCCGACCACGAAGCCCAACAACGACAGCCCATCGCGCACAGGATCCCACGAACCTTGGACTAGCCAGAGATAACCCAGCGACAGGATGGTGACCGTGGCCACCGCGAGCAGCGTACGATTCAAAATTGTCGAGGCTGCTGGGGCATTCGCGACCGCCTGCGCATAACTCACTTCCCAGTTGCGCAATGCCAATTCGCGCTGAACACGAGCCAGCAAACGGGCATTAGGGGTTGCCGCAGTGAAAAGCCGATGCCGGGCTGTATCAAGTTCTTGCAGCCAACGCCGCACCTGATTTTGCGCCCGCGTCAAACCGGTGGGCGATGTCGCCAACTCGTCGAGCAACTGCTCTTGCATATGCGCCACAGTCACGGGTAACAAGCGGTCATCGGCAGCGGTCAGGAACCACTCTTTGTCTGCGTTGATGGCCGAACAACCTAATGCCTCATCCATGGCCTCGCGGCCCACAGCCAGGGCAATATACTCGGTCAATTCATCCACATGGCGCTGAAAGGTCTTACCCCAATCAGCCGCGGGCGTACGACGCAAGGTCGCAGCCATGGGTTGGGGCAAGATAAATTGTTGACTCACCGCCAACTCTTCAAGCGTAGTTGGGTTTGGCTCTTCCAAGACACCAGGCAAGCGAATCGCGGCTTGCGCCACTGTTGCCGAAGGCAAGCCAGCCAAATCAGCATCAGCACGCTCGGCTGAACCCGTCCGCTCATCCAGTGAAGCGGATTGAAGTTCGTCGCTGTTGCGCAATACCCACTCGCGCACCAGCCGACTCTCTTCTTGGCGGTTGACTGCATGAAAAATCTGCGGCAGCGGCACATAATCCGCGGCAGCACCGATCACGCTATAGGGGCGCAATTCCCCAGCAGTGATGCCCAGCCCTAGTTGTTCCTGGATGAACAGATTGCCACCTGCCACTGACAGCGCTTCGATCGTATTCGCGGCCACAACGGCCAATTCATGGCTGTGTTGGGCTAGACCCTGATTGCTCTTTTCACGATCCAGCAGATAAATATGATCGAACAGCGGCTGGCCAACAGCCTCCGCCAACGCAGGCGAAGTTTGCGCTACCAACTCGCGCATCACACTTTGTGTATCCCCATGACGGCGGATGCCGGTGAGCGCTTCGATCTCCGCCAAAGCCGCAAAGCTCGCGGCCTCTTCCAAGGGACGGCTGAGATCAGTGGCATAGCTGCCTGTTGCAAAGAGTGCGATCACTTCTGAGACATGTTGACGCCCCACGCGCTCCATCAATTGAGCCACCAGTGGCCAGACCAACGCTGCACTGAGAGGTTCAAACAATGGCGCCACCACATACAGCGTCGTCTGCACGAAGGGATCATCCTCCACCAGCATATCCTGGCGAATGGGGTCTAGCAAATGCACTTCGAGTAGGCGAGCCATCTGCTCAGCATGCAACAACCCAGCCCGAAAAATTTCGGTGCGGGTGGCACGACGAACAGGCGCTGCAGGCGACTCTTGACTGGGATTGGGGCGGGGATTGGCCATAGCCAACCCTTGCGCAGGCATCAGAAAGTCTGGGGTACCATAGGTGACCGGCTTCAATACCGATTCGGTCGCGGCCATCAACAACATGGCCCGCCGCTCCGAAGCCGATAACATCCCCGAGGTTTGCTCATCAAAAGGACGCACTGCCTCGCGCTCCAAGCGCGTCAGCAGTTTTTCGATATAAAACGGAGGGAGCGGTTGCTCCAATTGCGGCTGCCGGACATAAAATTGCACCCGGCTTTCATCATCGAGCAAAGGCTCGGCGAGAATACTCGCAAAATTGGTGATCTTGCTAAGATCTGCCCCGGACGCGCCAAGTGCCTCACGCTGCTCTTGAGCAGCCTGGAGACGAGGCAAGAGATGAAAGAGCGTCTGAATGCCCCAGCCGCCAAAACAGAGGATCGCTGCCCGACTATGGGTATAGTTGATTAACATAGAACCTATACTGAATTTCCATCCTGAACTGCTGCCCCCAGCTTAGCGGGTACGCAACCTTCAGGAAAGGAGCTCAAGATACAACCATCACAACCATCACCGAATCGCTTCTGGGCGTGGAATGGTTGCCGGACGCCATGAACGACTTTCGACCGGCCCAGCAATCTCTGGCAAATATGCCCACTCTGGATTGAGGTGAAACTCCTCGCGGATCGGGAAATCAAAGCTGTTCTCATACTGAGCGCGGAATTCATCAATGCGATCCAACAACGAAACCGGCAATCCATGCACGATCCAGACCGCATCCATGCGCATTGGATCACCAGTGGGGATCCAGCGAATATCCTCTTGACCTACAGTCGCCGCGCTAAAATAGGCGTCATCTTTACGGTTGACCGGTACAGCCGCCAACCGGATATGCTCCAAATTAGACTCATGGAAGCTATAGCGATCAGCATCCCAGCGAATATAGGGATTGAGCCGATCCAGCCACTGATGGATGCGGTTGTCTGGGCGCTGGCGGATGCGTTCCATTTCTTCGCTGTGCTGGATCGCAATAATGTGATTGATGTCTACAGTGCTGTGCACCCGCTCTTGCAGAGCCGTGTTTTCCGCCACCGTGCCAGAAAGATGGTTCAGGATCATATCGGCAGAGAGGGCCGCACCACTCTGAATGAGCTGGTCAAACAGCGGCACCAATGCATTTTTCCAATCATTGGGTCCAACGACGCCACTGGCCCGGCGGTAGAAAAATTGGAGATAGTCGCGCCCAACTGCGCCGGTCTCCAATTCGTAATAGGTGCTTG
>CAZMRA010000284.1:0-6368 GCA_964568485.1 uncultured Caldilineaceae bacterium
CTTGCGCCAGTGATGTTCGATCAGCAGCGGGTTTTCGCCGATCAGGTTGCGCGATAATTCCTGGATTGCCCCCAGCACCGACAATTCTTTGCCTTCCAGGGTGGCCTCGCCAATACCTGTCACACCTTCGTCGGTGCTCACCTTCACGAAGATGTAATTGCTCACGCCAAAATTGGTCATGAATGTTTCGATCGCAGTGATTTTCATGGTTCTCACTCTGCTTTGTTCTATGGTTCGTGGGTTGCTTCCTCGGTACCATCCAGCAAATGGTGACTTGGCAGCGGCTATGCGGTTGAATAATTTCTGCCCAAGAACACTCGTGCTAGAATGGTAGGTTGGAGGGAGAGAACCATTATGCCACAACCTGTCATTTACCTGGACAATTTACGCAAAACCTATCTAGTCCCTGAACGAGAAGCGGGCGTGCTGGCAGCAGCCCGCAGCTTGGTCCACCGGCGCCAGCGTGAAGTCAAAGCCGTGGATGGGGTCAGCTTTGCCGTGGAGCCGGGGGAGATCGTCGGCTTTTTAGGCCCCAATGGCGCGGGCAAAACCACCACACTCAAGATGCTGGCTGGTCTGTTGCATCCGACTGCGGGCGTGGGGCGTGTCTTTGATTACCAACCCTGGCAGCGCAAACGCGAGTTTCTCAAGGCCATCACGCTGGTCATGGGCCAACGCAACCAGCTCAATTGGGACATTCCAGCCAGCGATTCGTTCGAGTTGAACCGTGTGATCTATCGCGTGCCCTTCGACGAATATCAGCAGACTTTGCGCGAATTGACCGAGCTGCTGGAGCTGGGGCCGCTGATCAATAAACCGGTGCGCAATTTGTCCTTGGGCGAGCGCATGAAATGCGAAATCGCCGCGGCGCTACTGCATCGCCCCCGCGTGCTCTTTCTCGACGAGCCGACCATCGGGCTGGATGTGACTGCGCAACGGCGGATCCGCGAGTTTGTCAGCGAATACAATCGCCGCCACGGGGCCACCATTCTCCTCACCAGCCACTACATGGCCGATGTGGAGGCGCTTTGCAAGCGGGTGATCGTCATCCACCATGGCAGCATTCTGTTTGATGGCGCGCTCTCTGAGCTCGTCAAACGCTTTTCGCCCCACAAGACCATTGCGGTGGATCTGGAACAGCCAGTCGACCCCACGGTGGCGGCGGCTTTTGGCGAGGTGATCAGCCAGAGCGAGAGCCGGCTGGCCTTGCGCGTTCCCAAACAAGAGACACCCAAAGTGGCCAGTCGCCTGTTGGCGGAGTTGCCCGTCAGCGACCTGACCATCGAAGAGCCACCGATCGAGGAGGTCATCGAGCAACTCTTTGCACAAGGGGCTCCCGCATGATCGAGTCATTACGAGTGCTGGTGGCTATTTACGCCGCGCAATTGCGGACATCGCTCGCCGTGCAGTTTCAATACCGTGCATCCATGATGATCTGGATGATCGGCCGGGTGGTCCAGCCGTTGATCTTCCTGATTGTCTGGACAACCGTTGCCGATGCACGAGGTGGCGAGGTGGAAGGCTTCACCGCCAGTGATTTTGCCGCGTATTTCATCTTGCAAATGGTGGTGACGCAAGCTACCTTTAGCTGGATCATGTGGGAGTACGATTACATTATCCGCACGGGACAATTCAACTTCAAGCTGCTGCGGCCCATTCACCCGATTCACGCCGACATTGCCGATAATCTTGCCTATAAAATCTTGACGCTGGTGGTGTTGATCCCTGCGGTGGCTTTGCTGAGTTGGCTCTTTTCACCGACCTTCAACTTCCAGTTATGGAACGTAGTGGCCGGAATTCTGGCGGTGGCCATGGCATTTCTTCTGCGTTTTACGCTCGATTGGACGCTCGCCATGTGCGCGCTGTGGACCAATCGCGTCAGTGCCATCAACCAGGCGTACGAAGTGTTGATGGTCTTTTTGTCGGGCTTTTTTGCGCCGCTGGCCGTGATGCCGCGTTTCTTGCAAATCGTGGCGGATTTTCTGCCCTTTCGCTGGATCTTGGCCTTTCCCGTCGAGTTGCTGCTCGGTCGGCTCTCTTGGCAAGAGACCTTGGTCGGCTTTGGCATGCAACTCTTTTGGTGGGCGTTGGCGTTGACCGTGCTCTCGTTCGTCTGGCGAGCCGGGATCAAACAATATTCAGCCGCAGGCTCGTAAGCGAAAAGGAGCGGATTGCGGGATGAACCAACTTCGAGTTTTGTGGACATTTTTCCGTCTGGGCGCCATGAACGAACTGGCGTATCGCGTCAATTTTATTACGCAATTCTTTCAGGCATTTTTGTCGTTGGGCTTGGCGCTGGGTGGCTTGGCGATTGTGTTTAACCAGACCGACACACTAGCCGGTTGGCATCCGGCTGAGTTGACCGCGCTGGTCGGCATCTATATCTTGGTCGGTGGGCTGATCAGCTTGGTGATCCAGCCGAGCATGCAACGCTTCATGGAAGATATTCGCCTCGGTACGCTGGACTTTATGATCCTCAAGCCGGAGGATGCGCAGTTTTTGATCAGTGTGCGGCAGATCGAGATCTGGAAATTGATCGATGTCTTCCTGGGCAGTGCGGTGCTGATCGTGGCGCTTGTGCAGCTCGGTGCACAAGTGGGCTTGGGGCAAGCAGCTGCCTTTGGCGTGGCCTTGCTAGCCGGGGCCACCATTGTCTATAGCTTCTGGCTGATCTTGGCGACCTCGGCCTTCTGGTTTGTCAAGACGGAGAACATTCTGGTCATCTTCCAAGCCATGTACCAGGCGGGACGCTGGCCGGTGACCATCTATCCGGCCTGGTTGCAGAGCATCCTCACCTTTTTGGTACCGATTGCCTTTGCCGTGACCGTGCCGGCAGAAGCGCTGACAGGGCGGCTCACCACCCCGACGTTGCTCCTAGCTGTTGGGGTGGCGATTGTCCTCTTTTCGGTTTCGCGCTGGTTCTGGCGCTTTGGCATCAAATTCTATGCGGGGGCTTCGGCCTAGTGAGGCCTCCTAAATGGTTCCGCCAGCCATAGCCCCGACCACCAAAAAGGGCTCTTCGCCGCGCACAACCGCATCCGGCAAAGGCGTATCCGGTGCTTTGTGCGAAAGATCTTGCCCGCAGGCAAAAAAGCGAATGAAGGGCCGCCGCGTCAGGGTCCCGTGCTGACGGATGGTGCCGCGCAACATGGGGTAGGCCTCTTCCAGCGCATCGAGGACAGACCCCATGGTGATCGGTTCTGCTACCTCAAGCTGGACTTCACCGCTGACGCGGGCCAACGTGCGCAAATGGGTTGGGATTTTCACACGGATCATTATTCCCTCGTTTCAAGCTCCGCGCTTAGCGCGACTGCCGCATGGTAGCCCCAAAATTGGGTTGAGCGGGATGCAGTTCTCAGCAATTTTGGGGCTTGAGTGGCGCTACGGCAGCACTTGGACTTCCACCGACATCACCGCGGGGAGATCGCGCACAATAGATCGCCAGCTATCGCCGGAATCTGACGAGACATAGACCTGGCCCCCGGTGGTGCCCAGATAGAGCCCACACGAATCAAGCGAATCCACGGCCAGCGCATTGCGCAACACATTGACATAACAGTTGCTCTGTGGCAAGCCCTCGGTCAGGGCTTCCCACTCGTTGCCGCCGGTGCGGCTGCGGTATACCCGCAGCTTGCCCTCGGGCGGATAATGCTCGGAGTCGCTCTTGATCGGCACCACATAGATGGTTTCCGGTTCATGGGCGTGGACAGCGATGGGGAAGCCAAAATCGCTCGGGAGATTGCCGCTCACTTCATACCATAGTTCGCCGCCATTGTCGCTGCGCATGACATCCCAATGTTTTTGCATATAGAGCACGCCGGGGCGGGCGCCATGCATTGCCAAACTGTGCACGCAATGCCCCACATCGGCGTCGGCATCGGGCAGCTCCCATTCCGAGATCAAACCCTGGTTGATCGGCACCCAGCTTTGGCCGCCATCGTCGGTACGGAAGGCACCCGCCGCCGAGATCGCCACATAGAGCTTTTGGGCGTCGGTCGGATCTTGGATGATCGTATGCAGGCAGAGCCCGCCGGCGCCGGGTTGCCAGAGGTGTCCCTTAGCCTCGCGTAGTTTCGGCAATTCTTGCCAACTCTTGCCCCCGTCGCTGGTACGAAAGAGCGCTGCATCCTCCACGCCCGCGTAGATCGTATCCGCATCGGTCAATGAGGGCGCCAAATGCCAGACTCGCTTAAATTCCCAGGGATGTTGGGTGCCATCAAAGAACTGATGGGTGCCGGGATCGCCCTCATAGGCAAACTCGTTGCCAACCGGCTCCCACGTCTTGCCACCATCATCCGAACGCTGGATCAACTGGCCAAACCAGCCGCCCGACTGGGCAGCGTAAAGCCGATTGGGGTCCACCGGAGAACCGACCAGGTGAAAGATCTCCCATCCGGCAAAGTGCGGACCATCGATCTGCCACTCTTGGCGTCGTTCATCCGAAGTGAGAATAAAGGCCCCTTTGCGGGTGCCCACGAGCACTCGTACACCGCCCATTGTTTGCTCCTCCAATCATCCATATGCTAAACTTGCTTGTCGTTAATCAGTCGTCTATTGCTATGTAAGACCAACTCATCATGGGCCACGGACACTTCTCGATCCTGCCTCCGCCGGTAGCCTAACCGGCGACAAATACCCCACTCGTGGACTCAACTGCCCCAAGTCTGGGGTTTGCCGCCTTTCCGCGCCTGTTCATCGGAACTGATTTGCGGCTTCCGAGCACCCATTTCTGAACAATCGATTGATCAAGGAAGGCATCTATCTTTATGCAGCGCTTTTTGCCTTATCGCTCTGCACGCGCAGGGCTTTTTCTGGTGATGCTCGCTTCGGTGTTGTGGGGGACAGGAAACGTCTTTGCGAAGACCATTTATGATCTTGCCGAGACCAATGCGTTTTCGGTGGCCTTTTTGCGTATGGCCCTTTCGCTCCCAGCGCTCTTGCTGGTCTGCTGGCTGACGCTGGGACGCCAAATGTGGCGCTTCCAAGTACAGGATCTGCCGCTCATGCTGACCACTGGCAGCTTAGTAGCGCTTTATCAGGTTGCGTTTTATGCCAGCTTGCCGCGCATTGCCGTTTCAATTGCTACTGTTTTGGCACTGTGTAGCGCCCCGGTGCTCGTCGCCCTGTTGTCGTTGCTGATCACCCGTGAGCGCCCAACAAAACCTACCATCTTGGCATTGATCTGCGCGCTGCTGGGCACTCTCTTACTAGTGAACTTGCAGCGTGATGAGATGCAAACAGATCTCTTGGGAGCTGGCTTAGCGTTGCTCGCCGGCTTGCTCTATGCCCTCAACATCTTGGTGAGCCGCAGTCTAGGCGGGCGAGCTCAAGCCCATCCACTGCAGACCGCCCTGGTCGGGTTCGCCTTTGGTGCGGTGATCTTGTTCCTCATCGCGCTCAATACTGGTTTGATGCTCACCTATCCACTCGGCGGTTGGTTGCGACTGGCCTATCTAGGCGTAGGCCCTACGGCGATTGGCTATGGTATCTATTACTGGGGAATGCGTACCACAAACGCTGCTGCTGCTAGCATTGCCACGCTGTTGGAACCATTGACCTCCGCCCTGATCGCGGCAATTTGGCTCAATGAACCGCTGAGTCCACAAGCATTGATGGGCGCGGCGCTGTTGATGACGGCCATGGGCGTTTTGGCCCTAACTAGGCGATAAGGGTTCTTAACCGAGTACTTTGAGTTTCTTCGAGGAAGCTAGCAACTTCCTCGAAGAGTCTATATCGGCTGTGCGAACTGGCCGTTTAAGCTTCGGGCAAATCGTATTCAAATGTGTAATGGTGTTGCCCATCAACCATTTGAACAGAAAAATTGCCCTTAATGCCAGTCAGTCCTTCGGTCCCCGAATCGGGCACAACCACAATCGAGAGTTGCTGCGCACCTCGAGCCATGATCCCATTGTGCTGAAAGATAAAGGTGCCCTGACGATCATGCAGCTTACCCGCGATGCGTTCAATGGCCACATAACCCGCCGAGTCCTCGAACTGCGTGAATGCCGTCAACATTTCGCCATGGCCGACGGCGGTGAGATCACCCTGAAAGATTTTGTCGAGCGCCATCCGGCCGGGGAGCGCATCGGTATTCGCCAACGGCTTGATGGAGACATCGAACGTGCCAACTGCTCGTTTGATCATGGAACTGTCCTGCAAGTATTAACTTTGGGCCTTTTCGTAATTGATCGCCCAGTGCACACCATATTTGTCGGTCAGATCGCCGTAAAGCGCACCCCACGGCGCATGATCTAAGGGCATGCCAGGTTTCCCACCTTCCACGAGTCCATTGTAGATCTTGCGAGCTTCTTCTTCGCTCTCAGGGCTGACTGCAATGCTAAAGTTATTGCCGGCCACGATCTTTCCCA